>JBEKYJ010000080.1:0-15924 GCA_049511095.1 Verrucomicrobiia bacterium | reverse complement strand
TGGGTGGCGACCTGGCCGGCGGTCTGACCGACCTGCGCCAATTGGCCGGCCACGGCGCGGGCGTTTTGCGAGCCCTCGGTGGAAACCTTGATGATGATTTCCGCGACGTTGTTTGCCATGTGGTTGCCTGGTTATTCGGGCCGGGAACAGCCCGCCCGGGATTCAGTTGGCGGGCACGCCTTGTTTGATAAAGCCGGAGAGGAGACGCTCGGCGACATCGACCCGGCGGGAGGTTTGCCCTCCATCCTCGATGGCGTGGTGCAGATCGTCGCAGTATTTTTTCCAGTCGCGCGGTTTCGCCACCCAGGGAAGGCCCGTGTAAAAGGCGGCTTCGACCAGACCGTGCTGCCAGTTTTTGAAAGCGGCTTCAAAGGCATCCTGAATCTCGTAGTCGGTCAGCGTTTCGGGGTCGTGTCCGCGGGCGCGGAGGAAGTCGAGGGCATCGCTGACAACCACGACCGCAGATTGGCCGCGACGGCGGCCATCATTTTTTTTGAGCGGGCGAATGATTGAGGGCGAGGGCCTTCTCGACGACCTCGAACGCGCTGTCCTGCGTGAGCGAGTCGAACCATGCCTGACCCACCCCTCGGTCCCCTCCGGCGGACGGGATGTCAGTCGTTGCACGTTCGATGGAACGGAAGACGAGAAAGGCTTTGTCGAGGCCGGTGTCGATCCACTTGATCATGTCGGTGTTGGAGAGGCGCTTGAGGATGAGGGTTTCACGACGTTGATCGCCGTAGGTGACCTCCAAGCTCTCACGAAGTTTTGGCTTCGCTTCCTCGTTCATGGCATTTTCCGCCTATTTGATTTGTCGCACGTAGCCGAAGGGGTAGGTGGCATCGCCGCTGGGGAGGGGCGTGATCTTGAAGGTTTGCTCGGCGGGTTTGTCGGGCGAGAAGTCGAAGTTGCCCGTGGGTTCGAGGCGGGACTTGGCCATGTGCCGGAGCCAGACCTGTTCGCTGGCGCGGGCTTCGTTGGGCGGCAGCACCATGTAGAGGTAGAACTCGCCAACGACGAACCCGAGATGCGTCTGCAGTTTGTTCTCGACCTTGCTGATGGCGGCTACGTCGTAGGTCAGCGCCATCGTGTCGGACACCACGAACATGCCGCCCGTGAGGGGCTTCACCGCGCCGAGTTCCGTGTCGAGATCGTAGTCGGTGCCGAGGGTGGCGGTCGTGCTGCTTTTCTTCACGACGACGTTGGCGATGTTGAACGCATTGATTTTGTGCCACATGTCGAGCGCACCGACGGTGATGTTTTGCGTCGAGCCGGACGCGGAGGTCTGGGTGTAGGCGACCTGGCCGTTGCCGAACAGGGCGAGGTCGAGCGCTTTGGGGTCGGGCGCGTTGACCTTGAGGGTGATGGGCAGTTCGAGGCGCTTGATCGGGCGGGCTTCGGTGATCAACGTGCCCGTGGTGCGGGCGGTGCGGAAGTCGGTGGCTTCCAATTCCTGGTCGAAGGTAGAATCGATCACGTTGCCGAGGTCGAGCAGGACGCCGGCGTAGTCGCGGTCGAACAAGGCGACGGCGCCGCCCTGCCAGACGTTGCCGACGGTGAGACGGTTGCGGATTGCAAGGTTACTCATTTCTTATTCCTCCACTTGTGGTTTGATTCATAGTTGCACTCGGGTTCGGAACTGGGATTCGTAGACGGTCTCGGTGGTGGTCTGGCCGAGCAGTTCCAGACCGACAAAGATGAAGGGTTCGGCGTTGGCGATGGGCGACCAGCCGCGCAACTGACCAGCCGTTGCAGGGGGCGAACCGGACGGGCCGACGACGAGGTTGATCATGTCGTAAGCGCCGATGACACCGGTGCCGCCGTGGGAAAGCTCCTTCGTGGCCCGGAGCGAGCGCGCGCAGAGAAACAAGGACCAGACACAACTGATCTCGCTACGCAACGTTCCCTCCGTAACGGGCTGGCCGAAGCGGCGCGCGGCACGGAATTCCTCGGGCTTGTTGAGTATGCGGTCGAGCCGCAACCACGCGGAGGGCGCGGTCTCGCGGGCGACGGCGAGAAACACCTCGGCTTTTTCGCCGCGAAACACGTCCACGCGGTTGAAGAAATTGCGCGTGTTGTCATCGGGCCGACGGGCCGCATTGACCTTTGAGATCATGGCCTCTTCAATATCGATCAGGTAATTGCTCATTGGCGCAACTCCGCGAGGTAATCGTTGATGTCGGATTGGACGAGAGCCGCGGCGTCGGGGGTGAGTTGCTGTGTGTCCCAGTCAAACGGGGCGGTGGGGCGACGGGGGATGCAGATTTGTTTTTTGCGCGCCCAACCATCGTCGGGGAATGCGCCAAGTGGATAGCGGAAGGTTAGCCACGGCGCGGTTTGGGCTTTCACGTCCGCGCCGAATTCATGAATGGAGAGCAGGTTCCAGCCGTTGCCGACGGTGAGGTCGCTGCCGACGCTGAGTTCGAAGGGGCCGGTCTGGCGGCCAACGATGGAGGCTTTCATCAAGCCACGGTCGACGAGGGTGACGCCGCCGAGTGCGCGGGCGCGATAAGATGGGCCAGCTTCCCAGCGTTCGTTCGGTCCGGCGTCGATGTTGTCCTGCCACAGATGAGCGAGGTCGGTGGCGAGCCGGCTGAGGAGTGAATCAGGATGATCGAGGCCATTGGTGATGCGCTGTAGGCGGTGGTCCTGCTCGTCGAATCCGCGTTGTTCCAAGGAGAAGGGCACGAGGCGGTCACCAACCTTTCATTCGTTTGCGCACGAAGGTGCCTTGGTGGTGGGTGGTTTGGGCGGCGGCGTTGCGGACCTCGGCGCCGGGGAGGACTTGGCTGGTACCGATGGTGGCTTTGCCGTCGCGGACGGATTCGAGCCAGGCAATGGCGCGGGTGTAACCATCCTGGACGCCGGTGAAGGCTTCGAGGATGTGCGGTTTGTCCTTCATCGCGTAGTACTCGAACATGTCGAGCGCGAAACCGGCGAGGGTGGCCTTGATGCTGTCGGCATCGGCATCGTCCACGTTGATGGGGAAGCGGAGTTTGTTGGCGGTGAGGCTGGTGGCCTCGCCGTTAACGCGGGCGATGATGCGGTCGCGGAGGGTGGTGTTGAGCGCGCCCGAGGGATTGACCGGATCATCGAGCAACTCGATGAGTTGCGCCGGGCTGAAACCGCCGACGACATCGTCGGCAGTCAGGAAGGCGGTGATAGTGGTGCTCATATATATGTCGGATTCCCCTCGCCATGTTGTGGCGCGATCTGGAGACCGCGCCACAACGGTTTTGGGTTGGGTGCCTAGACGTCGTTTTGGACGCAGTTGGCGAGCAAGTAGCAGGAGTCCGGGTTGACCATGAGGACCTTGCGGGTGTGGCCGATGATGTCGGCGATGGCACCGTAGAGGCCGCCGTTTTCGTCGCCGGGCTGGATGGTGCGGGACGCGACGAACACCGGACCGGCATTCATGATGTTGCCGTAGGCGGTCAACGCGGAGCCGGGATACGGCGAGACCGTGGAGGCGGGCGCGTCCTCGATGCGGATGGCGGCGAGGTGGCGGCCCCAGATGCGCGAGTAGCTGGCGGTCTGGCCCGGATTGGCGTTGTTGGTGCGCTGGCGGCCGACGAGCACCTGCTTGAGGCCGAAGAGCGCGGCGACTTCGTCCTGATTGACCTGGCCGCTGACGGCGGCGCGGCTGCCGAGGACGGCCTTGATGGCGCTGACCATTTGCGGGTGGCGCTGCAGCGGACGCCACACGGCGAGACCCATGACGAGGGCATTGGGCGGAATGAGGGGCGTGTCGAGGATGTCCTGGATGATTTTGATGGGTTCATTGTCCGCATTGTCGAGAAGGTCGGTCGCCGCGGCGGTGCGGGTGTTGCCAGCCTGATAGTTCGCGGCGGTGAAAACGAGGTCGCGGACTTCGAACTCGTGCGAGAACCAGAACGTCTCGGTGAGCGCCTTGAGTTTGGCCATGCGGACGTTGACGGGCACCTGCAGGATCTGCGGCGGGCGATCTTCGCTGATCAGGCTGATGTCGTTGGGGTTGACGATTTGCTGTCCGTGATCGGCGAGCACGTCGGTGTCGGTGGTGAAGGCGAAATCCGTCACGGGAATGGTGCCGCGGCGGTTGACCTTGGTGTCCTGCTTGCGCAGGTACTCGGCCGGGTCAAACTTCCACCAGTTGAACTTCACGTCGCTGATCAATTGCGCGGGGGACGGCGGCGCGATGATGCGCCCGAGCAGGTCGGGCGGTTGCACGCCCGCGACGAACGTGGTGAGCTGGGCGTTGAGGCTGAGGAGTTGGGGTTCGGATGCCATGGTGTTGGTTCCTCGGATGATGGGGTTGGGGTTTTTCGGGTGAATGGATGATTACGGCAGCTTGAATTGCGCGGGGCGTGCTTTGATCACATCGCCGGCGGCGCCGCTTTGCAAAAATTGCACGCCCACGTAATTGCCCGTGGTGGCGTGAATCCATTTGCCACTCGTGTCCGACATCCCGAAATCGAATTCCGTGACGCCGGCGCCGAGGACGACGTAGATTTCGCGGTCGTCGGAATCGGTGACGAGGGCGACCGTGCTGCCCGCGTCGACAGCGGTGCCCACGTCGGGACGCTCACTGAAAACGGGGAACGTCGGTTTCGTGCCGTCGGCGGCGAGAACGACGTTGCCATCCGCGCTGCCGCGGCAAACGGCGTAGCCGAGTTTGACTGCGGTTTCGACTGTTCTACTCCACATGATTTGGTTCTCCTTGCTTGGTTGGTTGCGGTTCTATTGTTTCAACAACGCGGGCTCCTCTTTCGCGATGCGTTCGAGAGCGATGGATTTCGCGCGCGCGGGATCCTTGGCGGCGATGGGCGCGATCAACGGGTCCTTCGCGCAGAGTTCGTCCACGCGATGTTCCCATTTCGCTTTGGGCCGGGCGCCGGCGGCGGCGCCGGCGACGGATTGATCCCGGACGATCCGCCCGAGCAACACGCTCGGCGCTTTCGCGAGCAGTTCCTTTGTCCAACCGCGCCGGTCCTTGGCGAGCCGCCGCTCCCACTCGGTCCGCTCGGCGGGCGCGAGAATCCCGCAGCCGACCGCGAAGCCGGCCAGTTCGTTACCGATGTCTTCGTCGGACGGTTGTCGAAGCGTGGCGGCTTTCGCGGTCAGCTCTTCGGGCTGGGGCGTGGCGGATTTGTCGAAACCGAGCGCAACGATGGCGTGCTCGGCGAGCCGGGCCCGCGCGGTGAGGGAGGCGGTGGCGGCCTGCTCGCGCTCGAACGCGGCCAGCAACTCCGGCTCGGTGACGGTCGCCGGATCCAGCAGGTAACGCGCGCAGAGCCGGGCGATGAGTTGCGGGAACGCAGGAGCGGCTGCGCCCGGTTCGGAATCCGGCGCAGTGGTGACGAGTTCAACGGCGTTCGGGTCGGCGGCGACGAGTTCCTGCGGCAGATGCGCGGCGGCGGAGAGCGCCGTCGCGTCGCCGAAGAGCGGGCGATTCACAAACCCGCCGCAGTTCATATAAATACCCACGGCCTCGCCCGACTCAGGATCGATGGGCACGTGCGGCGAGAACGCCTGGAATTCCGGCGGATCGCCCGTGGTGCGTTCGACCGCCTGCAGGGTGCGGCGCGTCAGGCCGATCACGCCGAGGTCGTCGTGCCAGGCGAATTTCAACGGGCGGCCGCTCGCTTCCTTGTCGTCGTGGTTGTAATCGATGTACGGCTGGTTCGCGTTGGGCTTGGCGGCGACAACGCGGCGCGCGGCTTCCATGCGCCGGGCCGAGAGCGGCGACGGATTCACGCGCAACTTCGCCGGCGTTCCGTCCTCGGCGGCCTGATCGACCGCGCGGTCGCCTTTCGGCAGGTAAACGATCCAAAGATCAGGGGAGGATGGCTGATGGTTGATGGCCGAAGACAAACCGGTCAATGCGATGGGACGTGTGGTTGGTTGAGTGGTTACTTCAGGCATGATGACCTTTCAATGGGTAGGGCGCTCTCGGGGAGCGCGATGCTGTGGCCGGTGAGTTGTGGGTGCGGGTATTTTCCCCGCATCCCGTTAGAATCGGCTTGCGGGTTCAAATCCCCAGCGTTATATTCACGCCCGTGGAGACCGAGTCGCTGCAACCTCATTTTGACTTCAACCTTGCGCCGCCGGACTGGGTGGCGGTGCGGATGCTGGTCGCTGAAATCGAGCAGGAGATCTCCGAACGGCGCGGGAATCTGCTCTATCGTCTCTCCCTCTGGTTGTGTGCGGTGAAGATGTTTCGCCGCGCTGAAGAGAAGAAGCTTATCCTTGTGGATCCCCAGCCCCGCGACGTTCAATTCCATCGCGTGCTCCTGACCAGCCTGCTTGGCTTCGGTGAATCGCTGCTGCTCGACGTGCTCGACCATACCGAGGTCGATCCCAAACACCTCGGCCTGCAGGTCGAAGACTTGCGGGCCATGGTCGAGACACTGCGGATGAACTACACCGAATGGTACAGCGATATGACTCCCACGCGCCGCGACGCGGCCCTGCGTGAGATCATCGAGTGAACCACTTCGCCCGATTATCGGCGGTTTTGTTCGGAGAATCTGAGTTTGGGAGCCGATACAGGCGACCATCAGGTCCGCATGGTTAACGCGTCCGCGAATGAGCGATGAAAGATCTCCAAGCCATTCTCCGCGCGAAATACGAACTGGAATGCGCCGAGCCCGATCAGATGGCCGTTTGCAAGCAGCGGTACGACCGTCTTGTCGCCGAGGCGATTCAAGGAACTTCGGTGTCCCCGCATGAGTTCGCCCACTTGATTCACGACCGATACATCCAGTTTCGGCGTGACATCCAGCGGAAAGAAGACACAGGCCCGCCGCGACAACTCCCAAAATCCTAAGCACGCTCATCGCTTGACCTCCGGTCGCTCTTCCGCACCCAACCGCGTGACTAGCTCGCCGAGAAGGAACATCTCGCGTTCGACGCCGCGCAGTTCTTCGGGATTTATCTGAGACGAAACCCGCTGCCATTCCGTCCGCGCTTGTTCCGGTTCGTTTCCCGCGATCAATTTTTCAACCGGTCCGGCGAGTTGGTCGAAGACGCGCAGGTCGCGGCCTTCGGCGGTGGCGCGGAGACGGAGCGCGTCGAGGGTGCGGCGGGCCTGTGACGCGGTGAGCGGGTTGCCGTGCGTGTCGGTGCGGAGTTGATCGGCACTGCCGTTGCGACTCGGCGTGAGGATGCGTTCGGATTGGCCGTCGGCCACGTCGGTCGCTTGCGGCTGCGGGATGTCGAATTGCGCATGGGCCCAGGCTTCGGGCACGCGGACGCCGAGGTTGACGAGGATGTTGATGACGTTGGCCAGCGCGGTGATGTCGCGGCGGTTGGCGGTGGGCAATTCCATCACGGGATTGTCGCCGGGCTCGGCGAAGTTGAAGTCCATGAGCCAGCGCAGCGCGGTGGCGGTGATCGTTCCCGCGAACAGCAGGCACGTCCAATCAATCATCTCCTCGGTTTCATCCTGTTGGACGAGACCGAGACTGCGCGCGCCTTTTTCGCCGGCTTGCGTCGCGAGGGTCGAGCCGAGCAGACATTCGAGCGCCTTTTCGGAACAGAATTTGGCGATGGTTTCCTGCGGGAACGCGCTGCCGCCGGACGCGCGCTGAAGATTGATGGCCGTGCCTTCGTCGAACACGCCGGCCCGAGCCGCGAGGCGGGAGAGATGGAGGAGGATGACGTTGCGCTGTTCCTGCGTGGCGTCCTTGCTGCAAAACGCGTGGGCGACATCGACCCCGAACGTCTCGGCGAGCGTGCTCCAGTCTTTCACCGCGTAGAGATAAATGAGGAAGAGCCACGCCAGCGGGCGCAGCATGGCCGCGCGCGCGGGATGGCCGCTCTTCGAGAGGTGATGGAAGACGACGAATTTGCGGTCGGGCACGTCGAGGTGCAACGCGCGGTTGCGCAGATCGGGGAACAACTGCAACTCGGGTTTGTCCCACCACCACGACAGGTGCCGGTAGTTGACCCAGGGCATTTCGGCGATGACGACCGCCTCGCGTCCCCGCATCGGGCCGATGCGCCAGTCGATCTCGGCGGCGCTGATGCCTTTGCCGACGGCGTCGAGGAGGTTGAACGCGGTGCGATGCCAATGGCCCATCGCGGCGAACACGTGATTGGCGAAGTCGGCCTTCTCGCGCGCGAGCGCGGGGTTTTGCGGATGATCGGGCGGGACGATGCGCGGGGTGCGGCGCGCCGCCTTGATCTTGTGTTTGAGAAGCGCGAGCCGAAGCTCGGGCCATTTCTCTTCCATCTCCTCGAACAGCGCGAACTGGTTGACCGCGTCGCCGCTGATCGCCGCGGTCAAATAATCGTCCACCGCTTCGGGCGTAAGCCCGCGCGAGACCTGGTTGATCCAACGCTCTGCCACCTGCGCTTTGACGATGGTCCCCGGCGACGGCGGCGAACCGCTCTTGCCATTCTTTCCGTTCTCCCCTCCACTGGAGGGGACGGGGGTGGGTTCATCCACCAAATTGCTCTCGCCGAATTGGAACAAGCCGCCCGGGTCGCGCCGGAATAATTCAGCGCCCGTCGCCTTCAGGGTGCGCCATGCTGTGCGAACGCGATTGGCCATGGGGTTTCTCGTTTCGTGGCGGACGGTTACAATCCCTGCCGCGTGCCTTCGATGACGGTGACGGTGGAGGTGAGCGCGGCGGTGGGGCTGTCGAGAATCAGGGACACGGGACCTTTGTAGAGCGCGGGACGTTGCGTCACCCACGTGGCGCCTGCCGTGCCGGCGAGGTAATCCTGCTGGCCGTTGGTGACGGTGAGGCTGTAGCCGACGTCGATGGCGTTGGTGCCGCGCTGGACGATTTTGCAGAACACGCGGTTGGCGTTATCGGTTGCCACCAGCGTCGAGCCGGTGCCGACGATGCTGAACTTGCCGGTGGTGATCGTCGACGCCACATCGGAGCCGAACGGATAACCTTGCGCGAGCGCGTCCGTGGCGGGCAGCCAATAGCTGGCGGTGAGGGTGCTGAGTGCGAGCATCGTGAGCAGCGTGAACTTCTTCATCTTCGATTCCTCCGTTGTAGCCGCTCCGAAACCCGGTCCGGGATTCGGAGCAGACTGTTGTTGTTTGCCTGTCCGCCGTAGCTTTAGCGAAGGCGGATTCACCGATTTCTCCGGGCCAGAATGTTTCCGAGGCGTCCGGCGGACCGCCATGTGAGCGCGGCATCGGGATTCATCGCGCCGGTGGCGCGGATGTCGGCGCGTTCGCACACGGACTCGGCCAGCGCGGCGTAGGCGGCGCCGAGCAGGAAATGGTTTTCACAGCCGTCGACGAAATGCTCGGCCCGGCCGTTCGCGTCGCGTTCGCGGCGGCTGCCGGCAATGATGTGGGCGTCGAACGTCTCGAGGATCTTCGGCGATCCCGCCGTGCGCGCCGGCAGTCGCAGCGACGGCGTCGTGCGCAGTTTGCCGTCCACCACCTCGATGACGTTTTCGCCGGCGGTGAGCAGTTCGTTGACGACGCGCTCGATGGTCTCGTCGCGATTGCAGGCGATGACGGGATAAAACAATCCGTCCTGCGTGATGCCGAGTTTGTGGACCACCCCTTTGCCTTCTTTGAGCGTGAACTCGACCGCCGCGCACCGCAGTCCGCGCCAGCGCTGGTTCGCGCCGTCCCACGTGAGGCCGCCGGGGAAACGAATCACGGCGCGTTCGGGATCGGCGAGGGGCGAGGGCCGGAAATTCAGCAGTCCATTCAACAGGAAACACAGATCGCGCGCGAGATCGCGCAGCGGGCCCGCGTCCACGAATAGCGCGGTGACGCCGAGGAGCGCGAAAACTTGCGGGACGCGGTCGCGCACGCGTTCGGCGCTGAGTTGTTCCAGCCAGGTGACGCGCTTGACGGTTTTCGATTCGACCTCGCGCACCGTCAACCAGCAACGGTCTCCCGTATCGAGCCCGGCGAAGCGCGTCGTGGCCGGGTGCGGCGTCAGCGAGAGGTCGAACGTTTCCAGCGCGCGGGCGCGGTCGAGGATCTTCTGGTCGAGTTGCTGGCTGGCGGACCGCGGCAGGCCGAGGCGATCGACGGAGAACGTCTTCATCGCGTCGGGGTCTTTGACGGCGTTGTGGCACCAGTCGGCGACGATTTGCTTGAGCGCGATGGCCGCGCAAAGAAGTTGCGAGATGCGGACGGACCAGTGATGCAATTCTTCGCGCTCCGGGTGGACCGGGATGAATTCGGGCGCGTGTCGGTCCAATTCCGCGCCGCACCGGACACAGCCGAGATAAAGATGGGCATCGGGCGAGAAGTCGAAGATTTTGCCCTCCGTTGTAGCCGCGCTCGGTGAGCGCGGTGTAGCCACGTCTCTATGAGACGTGCCAGCCGCCCGGAAATTCCCCTCCAACTGCAATTGCGGATCATCCGTTCGCGGCGTGCCATCCACTGCCAGCCGACAAATCGCCGGCCAGTTCTCTTCAGGATTCTGTTTGTGCCCGCACTTCGGGCAACAGAAATAACCAATGTGCATCGTGCCGGCTTCGAACTCCTTGTTCTGGCCCGCGCCGGCGTAGCGTTGCGTGCCAATGGACAACCGAAACCGCAAATCGCTGGCCGTCATGCGGGCGGTGAGATAACGCGAGGTCGTCGGCGGGATGTCGTCCTTCTCGTCCTCGATCACGATGTCGAAGCTGAACGTGGTCGGGATTTTTTGCATCCCGTGGATCATGCCGTGCGACTTCTTCCGTCCATCGGTGCAGGTGAACAGGCCCTTGCGGTTGACCGTCTTGCCGGAGGCGTTCTCCGCTTTGCCGAGCGTGATGAGCGAATTGAGCCACGGCTGCTGGTCGAGAACGTCGGGGCGCAGCTTGCTGTCGACGATGCCCTCGACGAGGTCTTCGTCGGGCAGGAACAAACCGACCGAGCGGAATTGCAGGCCCGCCGCGAACGCGAGGAAGTTCAGTTCGAGAATCGTCTTGCCCCATTGCGCGCTGCCCGTGGCGGTCAGCCGGGCATCCGAGATCGGCCTCCGGGTGTTGTAGGCCGCGTCCCCTGACGCGGCGTTGGGCTTCCGGATGTTGTAGGCCGCGTCCCCTGACGCGGCGTTGGAGGACGGATCGCCCACTGGGGGCAGTGGGCCTACAACGGCACTGCCCAAAACTTTGTCAATAATATCCACAACAAACGACAGCGCCTCGCGTCCGGCAAACGTGTACGCCGCATAACTCCCATCCGGCGTCCTGACGCGCGCGTACTTTTCGAGGAATTCGCGGAAGGAGTTGGCCACGGGCAGGATGGCTTTCGCCGCAGCATCGCGGTCGTTTCCCAGGCTGATTGTATGGGCGGCCTGTGTCATGAGGTGTGTTTCACTGCGTCGCGAAGTTTGTTGAACAACTCCAGCGCTTCAGGATTGGTTTTGATTTCGTCGCGCAGCGTCTGCAGGCCCCGGTCGATGGAACCCTGGGCGCGTACGTTCGAGTCGTTCAACCGCGCCCACGCGTTGGCCAACCGGGCGATCTCCGCCGGATCCTTGCTGTCTTTCCCGATGCTCTGGATGGTTTCGAAGAGCAACGAACGGATCAGGCAGTTGCCGCCAATGCTGGAATCCGGCTGCGTCTTCGTGCTGGCCGCGCTGCTCAGGTGTTCGACGTGTTCGAGGAGCCGGATCAATTCATCGTTGCGATTTTGTTCCTTAAGCCACTTCGGGTATTGCGATTGGTACCATCGACCCACCGATTGTTCGCACCGATGCTTTACCACGGCGGCGCTGTGGGTGCGGCCGCCCCACGCCAGCGCGTAAGAATCGCCCGCCTTCAAGCCGAGATCGGGAACACGGGCCGCCGCGTGTTGCTCAAACAGCCATTCCGCAATCGTGTTGTACTGCCAGCCGTCACGAAGCTTGCCATTGACCTGGTCGCGCATGTCCTTCGGGAGCAGCCCGATCTTGCTGCGGGTTTTACGCACGGGACACTTCCGGGTGGAGCGGGGTTTACGCACGGGTCACCTCCGGGCAGGGCGCGTCGGCTGTAGCCGCGCGCGGTGAGCGCGGCTGTGTTTGGCTGCTTTTGTAGGGCTGGATGCCCGAGTCTGACGAGGGTATCCAGCCGAACCGGTAAACGACGGGGCGCGAACAAACGGCGGGATACCTACACGACAGGGATGCCGCACACGACAGCGGCGTCTCGCGGACTCGGCTCCCCGCCCTACAATCCGAAGCAACAGGGAAAATCCGACGGCAGCTCGCGGGGTCCGCGCATGATCCAAGGAGGCGCAGGCGGACCTTGCCCGCCGTGGCTCCGAGGGAGCGAAGGCGGGCGGCGAGTGGGCGCAACGCGGTGAGGGCGGGCGGCATCATTGCTATGGGTGGCCGAAAGGCCGGGGGATTTTGACTAGGGATGCTGGTTGCGCGAGGCGGGCGCGAGGCTGCCGTCGAAAAACGTTGGAAGGAATTAGACAAGATGTTTTTTCTCGCAGTGGGCCATGCCGTCGGCGGTGATGAACCAATACGGGTCGAGGCCGGGCGATATCTCGTCGGCTTTGATTTCGCGGACGAATTGTTTGTCCAGCAGGAACACGAGTTGCGCGGCGACGTCGGTTTCCTGGCAGGGGACTTCCTGCTGGACGAGCCGGTGCAACACGACGGCGCGGCGGCCGAGGGGTTGGACGCGGTAGAGTTCGAGCAGGATGGCGATCCGCAGGTCGCGGAGGTGTTCAGGTTTCATCGGCAGTATTCCTTTCGTTGCGATACCCACCCCCGGCCCCTCCGGCGGAGGGGAGCGCGTTCATTGGTCTCTCCTTGGGGAGAGATACAGAGAGGGGTTTCAGGTTTCATCGGATAATTCCCTTTCGTCTTCGGGTTGGCGCAGGTGCGCGGTGCGTTGGAGCAGGATGTCGAGTTTCTTGTTCATCAGGCGGCGGTCGCGTTCGGAGATGTCGGTGTACCGGCGAAAATCATCGACGGGCATCGCGTCGCGTTCGAGTTCGCGCACCCGGTTCTCGTGGTCCTCGACGCTTTTCTGCAGGTGCGTGAAATTGAGGCTGTTGATCTGGTGTTCCAGGTTGTCGATTTTCTTGCCCGTGCCGCGCAGCGGGCTGATGAACACGTAGATGAGCACGCTGCGGAGGAATTCCAATACGGCGATGATGGCGAGGACGGCGCCCCAATTGATTTGATGTTCGTTCATTGTTAGTAGAAGGTTTGCGATCAACCCGCCTACGGCGGGTTAAAATTTCCGGGTGATGGAGACGCCAAACCGGTTGTCGCGCCAATCGACGTGGCGGAAGAACTGGTAGTAATCCTCGACGGGCAGACCCCAATTGATCGTCATATCGATGTCGTCGGCGTTGAAAAGCGCGAACCGGAGCAGCTTGGGCGCGTGGTACCAATAGACGCTGTACGACCAGCCGAGTTGCTCCTCGTTTGCCGCCGGCAGAAAGAACGTCGCGTGCGACGGCCCGGTCGACCACGCGGAGTTCGTGCCCGTCTCGCCGAACAGGCTGAGTTCCTGCGAGAGCAACGGCGCGAATTTCCCGTGCAGGTTGACGCCCACGCCGCTGCTGAACTTGGTGGAATGACCGACATCGGACACAAGCTGCGTGAACAGGGCGGTCGTGGAGAGGACGTTTGTTCCGTCTTGTAGGGCAACCGGCCCGGTTGCCAAAGAGTTCGTCTGGGCGTGTAGTAGCGGCTGTCCCCAGCCGCCAATCAACAGCGCCGCGATGATCAGCTTCACCACCGGCGCGATCCCGGTCGCAACGCGCGCCTTCTGCAGCGCGTCGTTCACCTGCACGTCGTGTTTGCTGATGGCGTGGCGGACCCAGATGATGCACAGGCCCGTAAGAATCAAGAGCGCGTGGGTGACAAGTTGTTCAAATGTTTCCGAGCCGCGCAACACGTTATCGGCGGCGTGGGCGAGCGAGCCGGCAATCAACGTGACCGCGCCACGGACCGGATAAGTATCGAGTGTGTTGGCGACAGCCAACGCGTCATCGGGTAACGTTGGATTAGCTTGGGCATAGTCCTCAAACTTTTTTCGTCCCACCAGGAGCGCTAACTTGGACATCCAGTTCATCGTTCATCTCCTTTGACGGCGGCGGGGTTTTGTGCCGACCGTTCTAACGACGCGAGCGAGGTTACTCGAAGTTAGAAAATGGCGTTAGTGTACTTTGGAAGGTTTGGAAGGTTTGGAAGCTTTTCTTTTGCAGTAGTAACGTTCTGGTTATAGGCAGGTTACACTCGCGAAAACGGTAAAACTGGCATTTTTGTCGTTTTTTTCGTGTCGCGACTGTTGTAATTGAAACCGTTTTACAGGGCGCGATACTCCGAAGCGTCGCCAGCGATTCCGGTCGACGGCGGAGATTGTCGGTTTCATTTTACCGGCGAGCCATCGATCAAAACAGCGTGACGATTGCGTGGGCGGTTTGTCCGTAGAAAGAACGAGCCCCGCAAATCTGCGGGGCTCGTTCGAGTACCCACCGTTCTGCCAAAGTGCGATCAGGCGTTCCGGCGGCGGGCGTTGTCCTGATTTGAATTGCGAAGAAGTTTCTTCAATTTTTTGCGAAGGCGGCCGTTTTCGGCAATGACCTTCTTGGTATCGCGCAGCAATTGCTTTGAGTCTGCTACCGCGATACGGATGCTTTCCAACAACTGGGGGTCCCCCGTCAGTCGCTTTCTTCTATGCGTTTTTCTTTGCATTTGCCTCCATAGATGCCTGCACAGCCTTGCGCGGTGAATCCACTGGCGGGAACGACCGCCGTTGTCTGGATGTTTTTCACCACACCAGAGGCTAACCGCATTCATGGAGAACCTGAAATTACTACATTCCCTATTTTCGACCGGGAAATCACCCTAGAGAATTCACCAGGGGAAAGCTGTGGTTGCCTCAGGCGGCGCCAGCCGCACGCGGTAGTGGCGGGCGGGCTCAGCCTTGCCATTCTCGTCTAAGCCCTCCGCTCAGGAACCAATCTCGACCTACGGGCTCCGTCAGCCGGATACGTTGAAGCCACGCCGCTCCGCCGGCGTGCTGCGCTCCGCAATAAACCCGGCTCACTGGACCAGACGCACGCGGTAGTAGCGCGAGGGGATGTAGGTGGCGCCGCCGCCGTCGAGATAGTTGGTGCTCGATTCACCTGTGCCCGACACAGCGATCACCGGGCTGATGTTGGCAAAGCTGCTCGAATAACTGCCCCCAGCCCCCGTGCTCGCCTGTACCACGTAGCGCTTCCCGCCCACGGCGCTCCAGTTCACCAGCACGTCGTTGCCAGCCCTGGTCACCGCCGCGACGCGGAAGACGGAAGCGCTGTTGGTCGGATTGGTGCCGGCCAGGACCTCCGACAGATTGTTCATCCCATCCCCATCGGCATCGGCGGCGGCGTCCAGCACCATGCCGTTGCCGCTCAAGCCCCCGAGGAAATGAATGGTGCTGTTGGTGATGATCAGGCCGTTGTTGGTGACGGGGCCGGTAAAACTCAAGTCGCCGCCGACAGGCGCGATGACGCCATAGTTCACCACGGTCCCCGTGATCGTGCCAAAGCCCAGGACCGTGACGTTGGCCGATACGTATAATCCATTGCCCAAAGAACTGATTCCCCCGAGCAGGTTCCACGTCGCGAGACCGGCCCCGTTGCCTGCCGTAAATGTCAGGCCGTTGGCGTTGGTGATGGCGTTGGCGTTGAGGCAGCCGCCGCTGAAGATGAATTGACTGTTCGGGTTGGGCAGCACAATGCCGTTCACCGTCAGCGTGCCGCCGGCCAGGGTCAACGTGCCGGGATTGCTGGTGCCAACGAACATATCGGCCGCCGTCACGGTGCCGTTGGAGATGGTCATCTGACCGACACCGGAATTGCCGATGATGGCCGGTTGATTGACCATCGTCAGTTGGCCGCTTGTGATCCAGACCGCACCCGTTGCAACGGGCCCGCCCAACTGCCCAACGAGCAGGCGTGACAGAATGCTCATCGCCCCGCCGGCAATCGTCATCGTGCCGGCGTTGTCATAACCGACGTACACGTCCTGGCAC
>JBEKYJ010000079.1:0-15962 GCA_049511095.1 Verrucomicrobiia bacterium | reverse complement strand
GATGCGGTTCAGCAACTCGTTCGACGTGGCAAAGCGCCCGAGCGGCGCCGCGCTCGAGTGCACGACGACGCCCTCAATCGATTCGATCCGCGGCAGCAGCTTCTTTTCGCCGGGTGGCGCCGGCTCGCAGGCCTCCGGCGGGAGGAACTCGGCTTTCAGGTAACGGCAGCCCACGTAGAAAAATTTCGGGAACCACGTCTCCTCGCCGTCCGTAGCCTTGGTGTATTGCCACCACGAACTCCCGCGATCTTCGCCGCCCATGGTGTTGCGATTGATTGTGCCGTCGGCATTGACAATCTCGGCCGGCGTGAGCCGCACGGTGCTGCCCGCCGGTCCGCTCACGTGGATGCGGGGCATGGTCGAGGCGTTTTGGCCGAGGTCATACACCACGGTGCCGTCGGGGAATGCCTGCGCCGCGACGGGCCATCGCGTCTCGATGGCGCGCAACGGCTCGGCCCCATCACTGTGGCCGCGCAATGTGTCGCCGACCCGGATGATTGTCACCGCCCGCGGCCACGCGCGGTCGTTGAAACCCGGCTGGGTCCAACCCACCGGTTCCAGCCGCGCATCGTAGTCTTCGCCGCCGTAGATGTTGTTGAAGGTGATCGGCCCGGCCAGTGTGCGCCACATTCCGTCGGTACCGACGAACTCGACCGTTCCGTCGGCATATTCGAGCCGCAGGTGCAGGATCGCGCGCAACGGGCCGAAGGAGCCGGTGAATTTCACGAACCGATTTCGGCGGACGACATTATACATGCCGTTGCCGAGGATGATACCGACGGCGTTGGTGCCCTCGCGGAGCAAGTCGGTCACGTCCCGTGTGTCGTAGAGTGTCGTTCGTTCATAGTTGGTCCACCCCGGCGAGAGCAGGTCGTCCCCGGCCTTCGCGCCGTTGAACTCGAGTTCGTACTGACCCAGCCCGCAGATGTGCGTCACCGCGCGACGCAATCCCGGCTTTACGGAGAATTCGTGGCGCAGCAGCAGCGACTCGGTCGCGCCCGGCGCGGCAATCCAGACGCCCTTCCAATCCCCTGGCTTGAGTAACCCCATCGTCCAGGTCGCGTTCGCACTCCATGGCGTGGCGTGACCGTCGCGGTCCCAAGCGCGCACCTTCCAAAACACGGCCTGCGACGATGCCAGGGGCGCGCCCGCGTAGTGGATGCACGTGGTTTCATCCGACGCGACGCGTCCGCTGTCCCAAAGATCGCCGCGGTCCTGCGCGAGAATTTCCGACGACGACGCCACCAATGCCTGCCACGCGGATTGCCGCTGGCCGCGTCGGTCGCTCGCCACGCGCCAGAACAACCGGGGTTGCGCGACATCGATGCCGAGCGGGTCCGTGGCGAATTCGCACCGCGGGTCGGTGACGCGAAGACCGGCATCGGAACTCGCCGACCCTTCTGCGACCATGAGTTTCTTCGGGTCGAGGACAACATGTTTGATGTGCTGGCGATTCCAGGTGTAGGTGATGTGGACCAAGCCGTCAGATGCCTGGATGACGGCGGGATACGCATAGCCATATTCACACGGTTCAGCCTCGAGGGTGAGGACGTGCTCCCACTTCACGCCATCGGACGAAATCGCCACGTCGAGCGGATAGCGAACGCCCTTCGTCGGGCGCTCCGGCGGTGGCGCGGAATGATTGTAAACCAGCAATTGGCGGCCATCGGACAGCGTGACGGCGTCGATGCCGGAATTCGGGTTGGGCAAACCCACTGCCGCCAGCGAACTCCATTTTTTCCCGCCGTCGTTCGACCATATCGTGGCGATCACGCCGTTGCGCGTGCGGCACAGGGCCTGCAGCCGGCCATCGCGGTGGAACAGCACGCTCGGCTGGATCGCGTCAAGTTTGTCTCCTTTTTCGACCGGCCCAATGATCTCCCAGGTCCGGCCCGCGTCGCGCGTGATTTCGAAATGCACTCGCCAGCCCGTTTCCGTGCCTTCGGTGCTCGACGGACACAGCCAGGCGCCATCGGCGAGAAGCACCGGCTTGTTCTTGATCGGGCCCAGCACGCCTTCAGGCAGCCGCACAGGTTCGCTCCAGCTTTTCCCGCCATCTATGGATTTCATCATCATTCCCCACCACTGGCTCGGCGAAGGTCCGACTTTGTAAAACAACACCAGCGGACCGTCCTTCGGCTGAAACAGGACGGGATTCCACATCGGCTGGCGGCTGCCACCCGGCTGCGCACCGTTGGCGACCTCGACCGCATCCAGCCAATGTCCGTCCTCCTGCCGCGCCAGCCAGATGCCGACGTCGGGGGCGCGTTCGCGTGTGCCGCCAAACCAGGCCGCGACCAGTTTACCGGGTGCGACCTCGGCGATGGTGGAGGCATGGCACTGCGGATACGGCGCGTGCTCGTTGATGAATGCGGACGCAACTACTGCAGCCGGGCGCGGCTCCGCCGCCCGTCCGGTGGCGGCGAGAAGTAGAAAGCACAGGAATCGCTCTTTCATAAACCTCAGGCCGGTGTCGAAACACGTACCACATCCCGCCCGGCGAATCCAAGCGCCGCCGTCAGCAGCAGCCCCGCGCCGATCACGTAAATGATCGCGCCGAAGGCAATGGCTTCGCTCATGTTGTCGATGGCCTTCGCGTGCCGTCCGTATTTCGTCGCCAACCCGACGGCCAGCGGCCCAAGCGCGCCCCCACCCCAGCCCACCGTGTTCATGATGCCCGCGGCGGTGGCCCGCGCGCGCGGCTCAATCACGTCGAACAGCGACGCGAAGATGTTCGCATCGTAAAGGCCTTTGCAGAGGCCGAAAAGTGTCATCGCCGTGAGAAGCGTCGTGACGCTCGAGGTGAGGCCGACGATCCCGACGAACGTCGCCCCCGCAAGCAAACCAAATGCCTGCACCATCATTCGTCCGCCGGCAAAACGACCGGCCAGCCAGTCAGCCAGCACGCCGCCCAGCGGCACGCTCAACGCGCTGGCGAGATGAATGAACACGCTGCCCGACAAGCCCGCTGCCGTGAGCTTGAAGCTGAATTTTTCGATGAGAAACGTCGGTGTCCATGAGAGGAAGATTGTGGCGACGAAGTTCGCGCTGAGAAACGCGCCCATGAGCAGCAGGACCGTCGGCTTGCGGAAGATCACGTGGGCCACTTCGCTCACGCCGAGCGACGGTAGCGCGGGCGTCTCGACCGCGTCAGCGGCGCCGCGCACCGGTTCACGCAAAAAACGGTAGAGCACCAGCGCCAGCGCCACTCCGGCGCAACCGAAAAAATAAAACCCCACGCGCCACCCGTAGGTCTCCGCGAACCACGCACCCGCCCAACCGCCGCCGATGGTGCCGATATACACGCTCGACTGGTGCAGGGAAAACGCCCGGGACCGGGTGCGCGCGCCGTGATAATCGCTCACCAGTGACATCGTGGCCGGAAAATAAAACGTTTCGCCGAACCCCTCCAGCGCGCGCACGGTCACGAATTGCCACAGCCGCCCGCACCAACCGGTCATGACTGTGATGCCGCTCCAAAACAGGCAGCCGCCAAGGATGAGGTGTTTGCGTGGCAGGCGATCCGCAAGGAAACCCGCGAACGGCGCACCCGCCGCATAGATCCACATGAAGGCCGAGCCGATCAGGCCCAGTTGCACCGGGTCGAAACCGAATTCGCCTTTCAATTTCGGGAAGACCGAGAACACCGCCTGCCGATCCGCGTAGTTGAAAAAGCACACGAACCACAGCATGCCGACGACGGCCCATTTGTAATGCCTGTTCATGCGCGTGCGTACAACGGCAAAGTCCATTCCGTGAAACTTACCCGCAATCCAGCGACGCTCCGGTCGCGCCTCGCTGTCGAATCGTCTGCCAACGACGATCTCGTTCCCTGTCATTGTTACCACATGTCTTGTTGATCCCGCCAGCAGTTTGCCTTAACCTGCTCACCCCGAATTTACTTGCCTTTCAGCCCCATCTCTGACACACAGCGAGGTGGAGAAGTGCTTCATTTGAAGTCGAGATTGTCATTACTGTCCTTGACATTTTCCACGCTGCTCGGCTTCTCGGCTGTTTCCACCAGCCAGGGAGAGATCATCACGTTCGATGATATTGCCGATGCGGGAGATGGGATCGCCATCACCAATGGCTACCATGGGTATCTCTGGAGCCAGTTCGGGGTACTGAATGCGACGAATTCATCGAACGGGTATTTTACCGGCATGGTCTCCACACCGAATGTGGCGTACAACAATTTTACGAATCCCACAGAGATCGACTCTGTGGGCACCAATTTTAATTTCCTAAGCGTCTACCTGACGGCCGCATGGACAAGCAACATGAACGTCCGCGTCCAGGGATTTAGCGGCGCCCAACAGTTGTACGACCAAACCGTCGTCGTCAGTTGGCCGGTGCAAACCCAGTTTGCCTTCAACTACCAGAATATCAACCGCCTGACATTCACCACGTCCGGCGGTGTTTACGCCGGTTTTGGAACCGTGGGACCGTGGTTTGCAATGGACAATCTCAACATCGTCCCGGTTCCCGAACCCTCCGCCATCCTGCTTACCGGCGCCGGCGTGCTGGGCCTGCTGGCATTTCACCGGCGAAACCAACGACCATAGTCGAGCCGCGCTTTTTTCATCAATCTCTCGCGGCTTGACGAGCCGATGGATTCCGACGACAAATAATGTGGTGGCGGTTTTCGAGGGGTAGACGATCTTTCAGATTTGATGGAGGCATAGGTCATGATGAGCGTGGAATCGAAAGTGCAGGAGTTCGTCCGCGAAGGGTTTGCCCACAAGTTCGGCAAACCCGCCGTGACGGTGAAAGAGGATCCCGAGTGGCGCAAAGTGCGCGATGCCGGCACGCGGTTGTGGCTCGACACCGGCGATATGGACGAGGCGGGCAAGTTGTGGAATTCCTCGTTTGACGCGTTGACGACCAACAACACGCTGCTCAACAAGGAAATCCAGAAAGGCATCTACGACGACCTCGTCGCCAAGGCCGCCCGCGTCGTGCTCGATGCCGCGCCGAAGATCGGCCAGCAGGACCTCATCCTTGAAATCGCGTTCATCCTCAACGCGCACCACGCGTTGCGGCTTGTGGACAAATTCGATGCGTTCGTCAGCGTCGAGTTGCACACCGACCTGGCCGGCGACGTCGAACGCACGGTCGCCTATGGCAACCGCTATTTCGCGATTTGCCCCGAACGATTCTACGTGAAAGTGCCGCTCACGCCCGCGGGGTACCTCAGCGCGCGCCGGCTCGTACAAGCTGGCGTTCCGCTGAATTTCACGCTCGGCTTCTCGGCCCGGCACAATTATGTCGCGGCGTTGCTGACCAAACCCGACTACGTAAACGTGTTCCTCGGGCGCTTGAACTCCGTCGTGGCCGACAACAAGCTGGGCGATGGGCGCAATGTCGGGGAGAAAGCCACGCTGGCCACGCAACGCGAAGTACTCAAGTTGCGCGACATGGGCCGCTCCAAGACCAAACTCATCGCTGCCAGCATCCGGTCCGGCGCGCAAATCGGCGACCTCGCCGGCGTGGATGTGTTTACGATGCCAACCAAGGCCGCCGCCGAATACCGCGCCAACCCGCGTCCACAGGTCACGTCGCAGGTGGCCAGGGACCCCGAGGTGCCGCTGGCCAGTGGCGCGACATTCGCGCAATTTGGAGCCGACACCCTTTGGACCGTGCCGCCGAAATTCAAGGACGCCGTTGAAGACTTGCTACACAAGAATCTCGACTCACTGAAGCCCGAAGACCTTCAGGCGCATTTCGAGAAGGCGGGGTTTGGCGGTTTTCTGCCACGCTGGTCCAACGCGGACATCCAGACGGCGACGAAAGACGGCAAGATTCCGGTGTATCCGACATGGAAAGATCGGCTGACGTCGGGCAAGGTCGGGTTGGATGCGCTGATGAACCTCAGCGCGCTGTACTCGTTTGCGACCGACCAGAAAGCACTTGACGATCGCATCCGCTCGCTGCTGAAGACCGCGAAGATTCTGAAATGACCGAAGCCGCGCCTATGAAGAAGGTTGGAAACTGGTCGCGCCACGACAGGTTTCTGGCCCAACGGGCAGCACACACCGAAGGCCATTTCGAAAAAGCAAGAATGTGACCCCATTTCCAGCGACTGGTGAGTTCGGGCGTGCCTTTGACTTCTAAGACCACAAGATTAATCGTGACGCGTATCCTTGGGATCCTCATCGTATTCCCAATTGGATTCCTGATGATAATACGCTTGGGTCATTGGATGGTAAAACAGGATCCGGTTTACAGGCCAGCCACGGAATTTTTATCGTCGAATCCATTGCTTTTAGAACGCATCGGCGGCTTGGAAGAGTTTGACGTCACCCGATGGTTTATACAGAGAAAAGAACTGCCGTGCACTGCAAGATTGAGATTCACGGTGAAGGGGCATCGTGGAGGGGGTGAAGTGTCCATGCATCTCATGAGCACCATCTCCGTGTGGCACGTGCAATCAGCGACTTTTTTCCCGTACGGTTCCTCCTCACCCGTTGAGCTAACCAACAACACGGAGGCACTAGGTACGGCGGCGGTCCCCGAAGTCGGTAGGCGTAGCGCGAGTGGAAGTTGGGGTGCTCTCTTCCCGAGCCTCCTAGCAATGGCCTTTGCTGTCTGGCTATTCGCGCTGCACAGTGTCATCCAGATGGCGCGACTGCGGACGCCGGGTGTACGATTGTGGGAGGTTTCCTTGTTCGACAAGTCTACTTTATCGCCAGAAGCGTGGCCCTATCGCACGCGGGTCTTGCTTGCTGGCGTGGCCTTCCTGATTCTGTTGTTCTCTGCTTGTTTTGTTAAATAAACAATGGGCCACGCAGGCTAGAGCCCGCGACTACACATTCTCGAACGTCCGGACGCGGATTCTCTTCTCGCGGCGTTTGAGGACCAGTTCGGCGAGGTGATCGTGGCCGCGCGTTTCGGATATCCAGTCGTTCTCAATCCCGCCGTCTCTACTCATGCCTTTTCGGTTTGACTCGGGGGCGTGATGCGATACTCTGCTTGCGCCCCGCGAGCGGTAGTTCTGCGGAGAATCAAAGGATTTATGGCGAAGTTTTCCATTAACGACTTGAAGGACTTTCGTAACCAGCGCGTGCTGGTTCGCGTGGATTACAACGTGCCCCTCGATGAGAACGGCGCGATTACCGACGACAAACGCATCAAGGCGACCGTGCCGACGCTCGATCATCTGGTCAAAGGAGGCGCGAAGGTCATCCTGTGCTCCCATCTCGACCGTCCCAAGGGCAAACGCGACCCGAAACAGAGCCTCCGCCCCGTGGCGCAACGGCTCGCCGAGATTCTCGGTCGTCCTGTCGCCTTCGTGGATGACTGTATCGGCGATAAAGTGGACAAGACGATCAGCATCATGCAGCCTGGCGACATCGTTCTCTTGGAGAACCTGCGTTTTTACGCCGAGGAAGAGAAGAACGACCCCGCTTTCGCCGCGAAGCTCGCCCAGAACGCCGATTTGTACGTGAACGACGCGTTCGGCTCAGCCCACCGCGCCCATGCCTCGACCGAAGGCGCGCCGCGGATTATCCAGAAGCGCGGGGGTAACTGCGTGGCCGGACTCTTGATGGAAAAAGAGCTTGCATACCTTGGAGGGGCACTGAGTTCCCCTGCACGACCGTTCGTTTGCATCCTCGGCGGCGCGAAGGTCTCCGACAAAATCGCCGTTATCGAACACCTGCTCACGCAAGCCGATGCGATTCTTATCGGCGGCGCGATGGCGTACACATTTTTGAAAACACAAGGATTCGGGGTGGGGAAATCCCTCGTGGAGAACGACAAGCTCGATCTGGCCAAGTCGTTGCTCGACAAGGCAAAGGGAAAGAAGTTTCTATTGCCAAGCGACCACATACAGGCCACCAAACCCGAGGCGGGCGCGACGACACGGGTCACGGATGGCCCCAGTATCGAAGACGGCTGGTGCGGCGTGGATATCGGGCCGCAGACGATTGCCCGCTACAACAAGGAAATTGCTGCCGCTAGGACGATTGTCTGGAACGGGCCGATGGGCATCTTTGAGATTCCCGAGTACTCGAAAGGCACGTTCGAGGTCGCCAAGGCGGTGGCCGCAAACAAGGCCGCCACCTCGATCATCGGCGGGGGCGACAGCGCCAAAGCTGTGAAAAAGGCGGGCGTGGACAAACAGATCACGTTCGTCAGCACCGGCGGCGGCGCATCCCTCGAGTTTCTGGAGGGGAAGGAACTGCCGGGCGTCGCCGCTCTAAGCGACAAGTGAGTTGATTCCAGTGAATTCAAATCGCAAACCCATCATTGCGGGGAATTGGAAGATGTACAAGACGGCGGCGGAAGCCCTCGGCTTGGTCAATGCCCTGAAGAAAGAACTTGTCGGGGTGAGGGATACGGACGCCGAGGTGGTCATATGCCCGCCATTCACCGCGCTGTATGCCGTGGCCGCGATGCTGACAGACTCCAGCATCAAGCTTGGCGCGCAGAACGTCCACTGGGAGAAAGAAGGGGCGTTCACTGGCGAGATTGCTGCGCCGATGCTCAAGGAATTGTCGGTGCGGTACGCCATCGTCGGCCACAGCGAGCGCCGGCAGTATTTCGGCGAAACAAATGAAGGCGTGAACAAGCGCGCCAAGGCCGCGCTGGCCAATGGCTTACGGCCAATCGTCTGTGTGGGCGAAACCTTGGCGCAACGCGACGCGGGACAGACCCAAGCGGTTATCCGCGACCACATTACGGGTGGTCTTGCAGGTTTCACCAAAGATGCTATGCTCGACACGGTCATTGCGTACGAACCCGTCTGGGCAATTGGCACTGGAAAAACCGCCACGCCCGCACAGGCGCAGGAAGTGCATGCGTTCATCCGCGAACTGCTGTCCGCGATGTTCGACACGCCGGTGGCCGCCAAGACGCGCATCCAGTACGGCGGCAGCGTAAAACCGGCGAACGCGAAGGAATTACTGGGTCAACCCGACATCGACGGCGCGCTGGTCGGCGGCGCGAGCTTGGAAGCGAAAGGGTTTGCAGACATCGTCAAGGCGGCGCTATAAAGGCAGGTTTCCGCCCGCGGGATAAGGTCAAGGTAAGGATTAGGAAATCATGAGCATTCTGATTGGAATACTGACGGCGCTCCACGTGATGGTCGCGTTGTTTTTGATTGTGCTAGTGTTGATGCAGAAATCGTCGGAGCAGGGCGTCGGCGCGGCGTTTGGCGGCGGCATGACCGAGACAGTCTTCGGCGCGGGCACGACCACGGCGTTGGTGCGCCTGACGATCTGGTGTGCCTGCATATTGTTGGCGACGACTTTGGCCTTGGCCGTGTTGCATTCGCATCGCACGAGGTCGGGCGGCTCATTAATGCGGAAGACGTTGACGACGATGCCCACGGCACCTGCGACCTCACCGGCGTTCCCGCTCGCTCCACAACCGAGCGCGCCCGCCTCACCCGAGACGAGGTCCGCGACGCCATCGACCACCACGCCGGTCCCAGTCGAGAAACCGCAGCCGGCGACTACCCCCGGGCCGCCCCCAGAAGCGCCCAAGACTCCCTAATCTCCGCCCCAGACGGCGCAATGCTCCCGCGCCAAGAACTTGGCCCGGCGCTGTGGAGAGAACCATCCTCCTCACATTACTATTCTGCAGGTTCCAAACTTGTATTGCCGCGGAACATTTGAGCCCCAAATCGGCTTGACTGTCATGAGTTTGGCAGTAGCTTGGGCGGCATGTTTTCGAAAATCGGTCCGGCCGCGTTATTGGCGGGCCTGTTGGCTGCCTGCTCCAGCGTAAACCACCAACCGGTCGCTCCCATGGATTCCCTCCAAGAGTTTCAGAAACGCGCCGCCAAATTCCACAGCATCATCACCGTGCCGACGTTTGAGACAACGACGAACGAGGTCCAGGCATCGGTGAAGCAAGCCATTGTTTCCGGCAACGCGGCACTGGACCGCATCGGCAAACTCGGCCCGGGCGAAGTGACGTTCGCCAACACGGTGCGGGCGCTCGATGATCTCGAGTTTCAACTTGGCCTCGTGGACAACCGGCTGTCGCTCATCAAGGAAACCAGCACGAACGCCGCCGTCCGCGACGCCGCGACGGACTCCTTGAAGGAACTTGAGGAATGGATGGTGGGCCTGGATTATCGCGAGGACGTTTATCGCACCGTCAAGGCCTACGCCGACACCAAGCCCCCGCTGGAAGGCGAGGACGCCAAGCTTCTTTCCGAAACCATGCGCGATTACCGCCGGGCCGGGTTGGAGTTGCCAAGAGCCGAACGCGATGAAGTCGAGCAGATGCGCAAGGAGCTGTCGCGGTTGACGACCGATTTCGCCACCAACATCACGAAAGCGCAAAAGGCGCTCAAGTTCACCAAGGCGGAACTGGACGGGGTACCGGATGACTTCCTGAAACAAATCAAGACCGGCGACGATGAATACACGGTGATGGTGAACATCACCTGGCATTACATCACCGTGATGGACAACGCCATGCGCGAGGACACGCGGAAGCGGCTCTACATCGAGGAGAGCAACCTGGCGAAAAAAGAGAATGTGCCGTTGCTCGAAAAGATTCTCCCGTTGCGTGACGACATCGCCCGGAAGCTTGGCTACAAAACGTGGGCGGATTACCAGACCGAAATCAAGATGGTTAAGAACGCCGCCACAGCCATCGGCTTTCTGGAAGATCTGAAAACCGGCTTGCAGCCCAAGTTTCGCGCCGAATTGGAAGAGTTTCGCCAACTTAAGGTCAAGGAAACCGGCGACACGAACGCGACCATCAACGTCTGGGACTGGCGCCACTACAGCAACCAATTGAAGAAGGAGAAGTACAACGTGGATGCCGAGCAATTGCGCGTTTACTTCCCCTATCAGCCTGTGCTCGAAGGTATGTTCACCATTTACCAGAGTATCTTTGGATTGAAGTTCGGGCGCGTCGAGCCCCCGTACAAATGGATCGGGGATTTGCAGCTCTACACCGTGTCCGACGCGCACACCGGCGAGCCACTCGGCTTGTTCTACCTCGATATGTTCCCGCGAGAAGGCAAATACAATCACTTCGCCGAATTCGGCATCATTGACAGCAAGTTGTTGCCGGACGGGAAATACCAGCGGCCCGCCGTCGCGCTGATCTGCAATTTCCCGGCGCCCACGAACGATCATCCCCCACTGATGTCGCATGACGACGTGGAGACGATCTTCCACGAATTCGGCCATGCGATGCACTCGATTCTGACGCGCGCGAAATACGGCCGCTTCGCCGGTACGAGCGTGCCGCGCGATTTCGTCGAAGCTCCGTCGCAAATGCTCGAGAACTGGCCGTGGGACAAGAAGGTCCTGGACCGTTTTGCGGCTGACTACCGCGATCCATCGAAGAAGATCCCGCCGGCGATTCTCGCCAGCCTCAAGGAAGCCAGGCTCGCTACCGAAGGCACGCGGTACGAGCGTCAGATTTCCTTCTCACTGCTGGATCTGGCGTTGCACACCCAAATCCACGACACCAACGCCCAGGATGCCGTGAAACTGTCCAATCAGGTGCTCAGCGAGGTGTTCCTGTCGGTGCCCGATGACACGGCGTTCGTCGCGTACTTTGGCCATTTGATGGACTATGACGCCGGCTATTACGGCTATGCGTGGGCCGACGCGATCGCCGCCGACATGAACACGGTGTTCGAGAAAGCGCCTGACGGCCACTTCGACAAGCAGGCGGGCCTGCGGCTGCGCAAGGAAATCTACGAACCCGGTGATTCCCGCGACGTGAACATTTCCATCGAAAAATTCCTCGGTCGCCCGCGATCGCTGGAGCCGTTCCTGAAGAGGATCGGGATTGGCGGCGCGTCCACCAAGAGCCCCTGACCGATGCAACGGGATCAGCGAATGGCATGTGGGTGCGGGCTTTTCCTGTTCCTGGCGTTATCACTCGCGGGCTGCGGCCGGCGCGAGACGCGCGTGGAGATCGGCGATCGCGAACAGATACTGTACAAAAGCAACGGCAGCGAACCGCAGGAGCTTGATCCGGACATCGTCACCGGCGTTTCCGAATATCACATTCTTATGTCCCTGTTCGAAGGGTTGGTGAGCGAAGACCCGCACGATTTGCATCCGGTGCCCGGCGTGGCGGAACGCTGGGACGTTTCGCCGGATGGAACGGTGTACACGTTTCATCTCCGGAACAATGCGAAATGGTCCAATGGCGATCCGGTCGTGGCGCGCGACTTTTGGGAATCGTACAAGCGGATGCTCGCCCCGACGCTGGCATCGGAATACTCCTACATGCACTACGTCGTGAAAAATGCGCAGGCCTACAATGAAGGCAAGATCACCGACTTCGATCAGGTCGGCTACAAAGTCCTGGACGACCACACGTTTCAGGTCACACTGGAGAACTCGACGCCGTATTTTCTGTCGCTGTTGCTGCATCACTCGTGGTTTCCAGTGCATTTGCCAACGATTCGGAAATATGGCGATCCATACCTGCGCGGCAGCAAATGGACACGCGTCGGGCGATTCGTCGGCAATGGGGCGTTTGTGCTGGCGAAGTGGCGCGTCAACGACGTCATCGTCGTGAAGAAAAGTCCGACGTACTGGGATCGGGATCGTGTGCGGCTCAATGAAATTTATTTCCTCCCTATCGAAAGCGATGAGACGGAAGAGCACGCGTTTCGCGCCGGCCAGGTTCACGTAACGGAGACACTGCCCCTATCGAAGATTGATTTCTACAAAAAGAATTATCCCGATCTGCTGCACATCGAGCCGTATCTCGGCACCTATTTCTATCGCATCAACGTTACGAAACCTCCACTCAACGACAAACGAATCCGCCGCGCGCTGGCGCTGACGATCGACCGGGAAAGTCTCGTCGCGGACGTGCTGCGCGGCGGCCAATTGCCGGCGTTTTGTCTGACGCCACCCGGCACGGCGGGCTATACTTGCCGCACGCAATTGCACGAGGACATCGCCGAAGCGAAGCGGCTGCTTGCCGAAGCCGGTTATCCGGGCGGAAAAGGGCTGCCTCCCATTGAACTTCTGTACAACACACTGGAAGCGCACCGCATCATCGCCGAATCCATCCAGCAAATGTGGAACAAAAGTCTCGGCATCGAAGTGCACCTTGTGAATCAGGAATGGAAGGTCTATCTCGATTCGCAGCGCACGCTGAATTATCAGGTTTGCCGGGCCTCGTGGATTGGTGATTACGTTGACCCCAATTCGTTTCTCGACATGTGGTTGACCGGGGGTGGCAACAACGAAACTGGTTGGTCGAATTCCCAGTACGACCAACTCATCGCCGAAGCCGCGCGCACGACGGACCCGCAGCAACGGCTGGAAGTTTTTCAAAAGGCCGAGGCCATCTTGCTCGATGAGTTGCCCATCATTCCGATTTATTTCTACACACATGTTTGCGCGCAGCGTCCCGAAGTCAAAGGTTGGTATCCGACAATTCTCGATAATCATCCTTACAAATACGTGTATCTGGAACCGAACAAGAACTGATTTGACCAACCATGTTTCGTTTCATCGCCAAACGATTTTTGGAAATGATTCCAGTCCTCTTCGTGATCGCCACACTCACGTTTTTCATGGTGCGGCTGGCACCGGGCGGGCCGTTCACTACCGAAAAGAGCATTCCGCCGGAAATCCAGAAAAAGCTCGAAGCGTTCTACGGGTTGAACAAACCGCTGTACGAGCAGTACCTCGATTACATGGGCAATCTCCTCAAAGGCGATCTGGGGCCATCCTTCAAGTACGCCACGTGGTCGGTCAACGAACTGATCTGGTCGGCGTTCCCGGTCTCGCTGGAACTCGGTTGCTATGGGTTGGCGATCGCCCTGATCCTCGGATTGGGAGCGGGCATCGTCGCCTCGTTGCGCCAGAATTCCGCCGTCGATCACATTTCGATGTCGCTGGCGATGCTCGGCATCTGCGTGCCGACGTTTGTAATGGGGCCGCTGTTGGTTTTGATTTTTGGGTTGGGACTTGGCTGGGTCAACGCTTCCGGCTGGGATTCGGCGCGCGACCGAATCTTGCCGTCATTGACGTTGGGCGGATTTTACGCCGCCTATATCGCGCGGCTGGCGCGTGGCGGTATGCTGGAAATCCTGAACCAAGATTTTATCCGCACGGCGCGCGCCAAAGGAGCGTCCCCGAAACGAGTGATTCTCAAACACGCGCTCAAGGGCGGCCTGTTGCCGGTCGTGTCGTTCCTCGGCCCGGCTGTCGCCGACATCATCACCGGCTCGTTTGTGGTGGAAACAATTTTTCAAGTGCCCGGCCTGGGCCGGTTCTTCGTAACCGCGGCGTTCAATCGTGATTACACGATGGTGCTCGGCACGGTCCTGTTCTACGCCGTGCTGATCATCCTGCTCAACCTTGTCGTGGACGTCGTTCAAGTCTGGCTGAATCCGAGATTACGGTTTGAATAAGATGCAACAAACCATTGCTCCAGAGCTACCGCAGGCAACGCCCCTCCTGAGAGAGGAGGCGGGCGGCTCCTTGTGGCTCGACGCCTGGCACCGGCTCAGCCGCAACAAAATGGCCGTGGCCAGCGCCGTGATCCTGACCGTGCTCACGCTCCTGTCGGTGTTTGCGCCCTGGATTGCGCCCTATTCCTATGAAGAGCAAAACCTCGCGCTTCGCGCAGTGCCCCCGCAAGCCGGCCATTGGCTCGGCACCGACGCCCTCGGTCGCGACCAACTCACACGCTTGCTATATGGCGGTCGCGTGTCGCTCATGGTGGGCATCGTCGCCACGGGCGTGGCGCTGGCCATCGGCGTAACGTACGGCGCGATCTCTGGTTTTTACGGCGGCATGGTCGATGTCGTGATGATGCGCACCGTGGACATCATCTACGCGCTGCCGTTCACGATCTTTGTCATTTTGCTGATGGTCTTCTTTGGGCGTGATATCCGGCTGTTGTTTGTGGCCATCGGCGCGGTCGAATGGCTGACCATGGCGCGCATCGTCCGCGCCCAGGTGCAAGCGCTCCAAAAACAGGAATTCATCGAGGCCGCGCGGGCGCTGGGGTTGCGACGGCGGCGGATCATCTTCGTGCACATGCTCCCGAACGTCATTGGACCGATCATCGTGTATGCCACGCTGACGGTGCCGGCGGTCATGCTGCTGGAGGCGTTCCTGAGTTTCCTCGGGCTGGGAGTTCAGCCGCCGATGAGTTCGTGGGGCTTGATGATCAAGGACGGCGCGGATCGGATGGAGGAATGTCCCTGGCTGCTCATCGCGCCGGGCGTGACGCTGGCCACGACGTTGTTTTGCCTGAACTTCCTCGGCGATGGGCTGCGCGACGCGCTGGACGTGCGCACTTCGAAGGATTGACCCATGCCCTTGCTCACCGTCACCAATCTCACCGTTTACTTCCACACGCGCAACGGCGTGGTGCGCGCCGCCGAGGACGTGTCGTTTGAAATCGAGAAAGGCGAGACCCTCGCCATCGTGGGTGAATCCGGTTCCGGCAAATCCGTCACCTGCTATTCGTTGATGGGGCTCGTCCCGCAGCCGCCAGGAAGAATCGAGAGCGGCTCCGCCATCTTTGACGGCAAGATCGATCTGCTGAAATGCCCGCCGCAGGAGTTGAACCGGATCCGCGGCAAGCGCATGGCCATGATTTTTCAGGACCCGATGACGTCGCTGAACCCGTATCTGCGGATTGAAGACCAGGTGATCGAGCCGCTGATGATCCACGAAGACATCGACCGGCGCGACGCCGTCAGGCGCGGCATCCACGCGCTGGAGGAGGTCGGCGTGCCGGATGCGGCCCGTCGGATTCGCAGTTACCCGCACGAATTCTCCGGCGGCATGCGCCAGCGCGTCATGATCGCGATGGCGCTCATCACCCAGCCCGAATTGCTCATCGCCGATGAACCGACCACCGCGCTTGACGTCACGATCCAGGCGCAGATTCTCGATTTGCTGAAGGACCTCAAGAAAAAAACCCGCATGAGCATCCTGTTGATCACGCACAACCTCGGCATCGTTGGCGACCTCGCGGACAAAGTCGCGGTGATGTAC
>JBEKYJ010000078.1:0-15998 GCA_049511095.1 Verrucomicrobiia bacterium | reverse complement strand
ATGGCCGTGTAGGTGCCCGGCGTGGTGTACGCGTAGCTCGGGCTTTGCGAGGTTGACGTGCCGCCGTCACCAAACGTCCATGCCCAACTCGTTGGCGGTCCGGATGAAGTGTCCGTGAAGGTCACGTTCAGAGGAACCACGCCATTGGTTGGACTGGCGGTGAAAGTGGCCACGGGCGCGATGAAGGGGCTGGGGACGGGGATGGTATAATCGGCCACCACGGGCAGGTGGTCGCTGGCACCGTAGAGGTTGGTGTAACATTGCGCGGCACTGATCGGTGGATTGGACTCAAGATCGTTGTCCAGCGCGGTGTTGCCAGAAATGATGGAGGTCTTGTAAGAAATCAAACCGTTGTTGCCGAACGCATGGTATGTTCCAGAAACATAGGCCAATCCGTTCGTAACGCCATAGTATACGTTGCTCGACATCACCTGGAGGTCATCGCGGTAGTGGAGACTTCGGCTGGACTCCGTCTTCCAGCTTAACCGGGAATTGATGGTAAAATCGATGTTGTTAAGGTCCGTCACGTTGAGCGGATCTATTCCCTGAATCCCTATCCCTGTGCCAACAATTGTCTGATATGCAGCTTCGCCGCTGGAGTCCATATTATAATCCCCCACGTAGAGGACCCGGGCATTGGGGGGCAACGTGGCCGAGTTCGTGCGGATGATCCCGGCTTCCTCGGCGCGGTAGGTTGTGTTGGGGGGACCCGAATCCGCCTTATAGTGGCTCACATAGATGTAAAACTCGTTATTCGTCGTGGGTGTCACACCGGCCGGCGCAAACTCGTAGCGCATCACCTGACGGTATTCCCCATTTCCTGATCCGCCCGGCGTGCCGACTCCCACCGACTCGATCAATTGCACCGTGTTGGTGTTGTATATCAGGGCGCTGGGGCCGTTCCCACCGCCGTTATCTCCGTATTGCGTCGCTTGGGTGGGGCTCATCGTGTATACGGCGGATATGTTCAGGTTCGAATAGAAAGCGTTCAAACCATTGATGATCGGTAGGACGGTGGTCGTGTTACTGGTCGTCTCTTGCAGGGCGAGAATGTCGAGTGGCTGCGCCAGGTCGCCGTTGACGTTCTCTTCTCCAATCCCTTCGAGCACGCCGCCGTTCGTCACCGACCCACTGCAAGAGGTGGTGAACGTTCCAGTTCCGCTAAAGGGACAAATCAAACCGGCCAGCGCAGTGGTGCCGTAATAAGAGTCGGCTTCAATGTTGTAGGTGACGACGCGCAGGGTTCGATTCGTCATTTGCGCGGAAGCGGTCGCGGTAACGCCGCAGGCCACCACGAGGGCCAGGCAGCCCCAAAAACCATGGATCGTGACCGATTTCGCCCAAAGTGTTTTCTTCATTAGAATTCCCGGAATATCACCCTCGTATGATTATAATTATCGAATGCACCGTACAGAATGTGAGCCTAAAGAAGTAAACACCCTAGTGGGGTAAAAGTCAATAAAAACGGCCTCCCAGACACAATCACTCGTCCAAGGGGGCGGTTACTGCCCTGCCAAGCGTCGGAAGGTTTTGCGGGCGGTGCGAACGAGGTAGAAACTGATCGCGTTGCCGGCAATCTCGTTGCAGAGGTTTTTGAAGTTTTTGTGGCAGGACATACACAGGACCCATTCCTGTCCGTTGTATGTTTTTCGGACGCATTTCACGCGCGGGTGGATGGTGCCGCCGCAATGGGCGCAGGCGAACACGGTTCTTGCGGTGCTGATGTTGGTGCTGTTGTCAGTAGACGAGTATGCACTTTTCATCATCGGGAGTTCCTAGAGGATAGGTTTATGAAGCAGGGGGATGGTATCGACCCGAGCGGGTTGGTGTCAAGCCTGCCGATTCGGGAACCCCCTGCCCTGACCGTGGAGGCCTTATATTACCAAGGGGCGCAGCCCGAAAAAAATCCCGGGCAGGCCGACGCTATGGCGCGACGAGATGCGGGTGGTGGGCGTCGAATCGGCGGAGCAATTCGAGGGTGACGGGGTCGCTAGAATCAAGCTGGAGAGACAATTGGTAGGCAGCACGGGCGGCGGCGAGTTTGCCGGTTTGCTCGAACGTCTGGGCGAGGATGGCATAGGTGATGGCGGGAGCGATGCCGAGTTGGAGGTTGTGGCGACATTGGGTTTGGGCTTCTAGGGTCATCCCCGATTCGAGATAGAGAATCGCGAGGTTCAGGTTGCTTGCCGGGTCGAGGGGGTCGGCTTTGGCCAGTTCGCGAGCGAGCGGGAGGGCTTGGGATTTTTGGCCGGTGTTGAGATAGCAGGTCAGGAGGAGTTTTTTCACGTCGAGTAGCTGCGGCTCTTGTTGGAGAGCGATGCGGAAGCAGGTGATGGCGTTCTGGTAGTCGCCCTGTTGGGTGAGGCGAGCGCCGCGGTTGGCGTAGGTGGTCGCGCTGTTGAGGGCGTCCGGGTAGGCGACGAATTGGCCGTTCTTGCGGCAGTCGAAAATCACGTAGCCGGGGAAGACGGGTTCAACAACGATGGAAAAGTGAGTGTAGGCATAGCGGTAGAGGACGGCGGCGTAGTTCCTGGGATCGTCGACAAACACGAGGTACTTGATTTTGTTGGCGGGGTCGCGGAGGAGTTCGAAATCGGAGGTGGCGCTGTGATAGTGGATGCCCCTTTGTTTGAGAGAGATCACAAACGGATCGGTGTAGCCGAGACCTGTCACGAGCAGAGCTTCGTCGGGAGCCAAATGATTGGGCATCCAGATGGAAATGGCGCGGGAAGGCCAGCCGGCGGGACGACTGAGAGCGGCGGTGGAAAGGTCGGAGAAGGAAGAGTCATTGTAGTGAGGTCGGGGAACTCCGATCAGGGTTAGGAGAAGATTCGCAACTACCACGGCCAGCAGCACTAGCGTTCGCGTAAAGGAAACGGTAAAGAAAACGATCGATAATCCAACGAGCGGCCAGAGGGTTGGGATGAGGAATGACAGATCGCGGATGTGGCTGCGAAAGTATGGCGCGACGAACACCAACGACAAGGCCGTCAGAGCCAAGGGAAGCAATAAGGGGAGCAGTTCGCGACGTTTTTTAACGGCGATCCAGAGGCCGATTGCCGCCAAGACTGCGGTGTCCGCATAAAAGCGCGAACAGAGGCCGATGTGAGATAAGAGGCGGTTGAGAGTGAAACCGAATTGGGCGCGTTGGTTGTGTTCCTCGAAGAAATGGATGGGACTGCCGTGGCACTTGGCGGCGATGATCATGGCGACGACGGGTATTAGACCGAGAACCAGCGAGAGACAAGCCCATCGGCGATTTCGTTTGTCGGGGATGACGAGCGGGAGTGTGAGGAGGACGAAGAACCAGAGGCTGAGGGCGGTGAGTTTGGTCAAGATGGCCAGGGCCATGGTGACGCCGAGCAGGATGGAATGCGAGGGTCGGGCACCGGGTCGGGAGAGTGTAACAAGCGGGATGAGGGCGCAGATGAGAAAGAAGACGGCGATGACGTCGGGCGTGGCTTTGGTGCTGAGGAAGACATGGAGCGGAAACACGGCGAGCAAGGCGGCTGCCCAGAGGGCGTTGCGATAAGAATGCGTGTATTGGCGGACGAGCGCGGCGATGGCGGCGATGGAGAGCGTGCCGAAGAGGACGGGCCAGAGTCTCAGGGCGAGTTCGTTCGGCCCGAGGAGCCAGATGGAGGGGATGCAGAGCAAGACGTAGAAGCAGTCGGGCCGGGCATGGGTCGGGTAGTCGGTCACGACCAAGAGACTGGGGCGAAGGGCGTGGATGAGGAAATGACTTTCGTCGTTGTCCATAATCCAACCCGTGAGGTGGTAGCCACGAAGGAGCAGACCGAAGAGGACGATGGCTGTCAGCGCCCAGAGATACGAGGCCGGGGTCGGTTTCTTGTCGGCAACGATGGCGGTCATAGCGCGGGCGTAAGTGCTAGAGTTTCGGGACGGCTTTGGTCAGCAGCGGGCGGGTGAATTTTCCCGGGCGATGGCGGCCGCGAATCCATTGTTTGACGGTAATTTCGCTGACGTCGCAACCGAGGTCGGCCAGTGCGCGGCGCAACTGGGGCAAGGTGCGACCCGCGCGCTTGTGGTAGAGCTTGAGGGCGAGTGGATCACGCGGCGGGAGGAGTTTTTTTCGGCTCATGGGTTGTTCTCCGAATGGGATAAGCGGTGCGGCGCATGTATGAAGAGGAAATATAGATAGCACTATCTATAACCGCAACTGAAAATCGAGGCGGGGGGAAAGTGTTATAGATAGCACGATCCATAAACACCTGCGGGTTGGGATGATCGGAAATGCGCGTTGGGCGGGAGTGGGCGGGTTGGAAGCGGAATATGGCAATAGTCAACGACTGACTCCCCTACCCCTACCCCCTACCACGGCGGTCGCAAGGGGCTGGAAATATTATGGATAGCACTATCCATAATTTGGAAGGTGGTGGCGCAGGTAAATTATAGATAGCACTATCTATAACACACTGTGGGTTGGAGTGATCGGGAATGTCAGTTGTACAGGTCTGACGCCGAGAATTCTGACGCCTTAACCCCCGAGAGAGACGGAGGTTCACCACAAGAGGCACAAGGGACACAAGCGACGCAAAGGGCGCGAAGGAGGAGGCCGAGGAGGACGACGGCTGTCAGCGCCCAGAGATACCATGCCGGCGTGGGTTTCTTGTCGGGAACGATGTCGGTCATAGCGGTGGAAGATTCAGGCGGCCACGCTTCTTTGTGCGAATGATTGTAGGGGTGGAGTGCGCGAAGTCAACACGGGGGTGTGGGGGCAGAAGTCAGCTCCGTAAACGGCACGCGAGCGGGGAGACGGGAGGGGCGGCGGAGGTTTGCCACAAAGAGGCACAAGGGACGCAGGGGGCGTGTGGGGGCAAGGGCGAAATTGCAGATTGGAGATTTGAAATCTCAGAGGGGAACGGCGGGGCGGCGGAGATGAGGGAAAGGATGAAGGGGGCGTATGGAGGCAAGGGCGAAATTGGAGATTAGAGATTGGAGATCTCAGAGGGGAATGGCGGGGCGCTGGCGGAAAGGAAGAATTGAGAAGGAGGAAGGATGAAGGGGAAACCACCCACCCCTGCCCCTCCTTGGAGGGGACCGGGAAACGGAGCGACGGAGGCAAGAGCGAAATTGGAGATTGGAGATTGCCGCCAAGGGAACGGCGTGGCGGCGTTTGCGCCGACGGCAAGTACTCGGCGCGTCTCGTCTAACTCGGCTCCGCCTGACTCGGCTTGAAATCTCAGAGAGGAACGGCGGGGGCAAGGAGCGTTATTACCTAATTTATTACCTAATTAAATGGGTAGTACCTAATTCCATCGCTTCGTCTTCTGCCAGCGGGCGTTACGACCGCGTCCCAGGCATTCAATCTTCGGCCGCAGGTCTTTCAGCACGAGCCGGATCAGGTCGATGCTCACGCCCGGACAGGCCCGTTGTATATCCGCCACGCTGAACGATCCGTTCTGCCGGGCCACCGCGTCGGTGATCACTGCAGTTTTTTCTCCGCGTGGCGATTTGATTTGCCCGACGCGTTGCTCGAACTCGTTGTAAGCGGTCTTGAGGGTGTAGAGCACGTAACCGACATAAGGCCACGGATCGTGCTTGCCGTCGTGCCAGCCCTGTGAGCTTTGCTCCAGTGTCTCGTAGTACCGGTCTTTGGTCTCCTCGATCAAGCGTTCCAAGCTGATGTAGCGGCCCACTTCGTATCCCAGATGATAAAGCTGCAGCAACATCAGTAGCCGTGACACCCGTCCGTTGCCGTCGCGGAAGGGATGAATGCAGAGGAAATCGAGATTACACGCCGCCAATGCCACCAACGGGTGCACCACGCGCGCCTTGGCGACGTCCTCCCACTGCCCCGCCAGTTCCCGCATCGCGGTTGGCGTCTCCGCAGCCGGCACCGACTTGAACCGCACCCGCGACCGGCCATCCGGGTACGTCTCGATGATGTCCACGTCCTTTTCCTTGTACTTCCCGGCATCACCCGACTCGGGCCGACACATGCCGTGGAGGCGCAAAATCGTCTGTTCCGACGCCGTCAACCTCCCGGCCTGCTCGTGGATCAGCTTCAGCGCATCCCGGTAGCCACGCACCTCTTGCTCGTTGCGGTCGCGCAGGACCGGTTTATTGCCCAGCAGCACCGCCTGCACCCGCGCCTGATCAATCGTCACACCTTCGATCCGGTTTGACGACACGGCGCTCTCGATCAAGGCATGCTCGCGCAAGGCCTTCAATTTTTGCGGCGACTGCTTCAGAAACAACTCCTGTTTCCCGCGCGCCTCGCCGAGGTCGGACAAGTACCACGTGACCGATGCCGGCACGCTGGTCAGTCCACCGCTGAATTGTCGCAGGGTCATCATGATTTGGACTCGGTAACGGGGAGTGTAGTCAGGCGGAGACGCTTCGACAAGCCCGACATGGGGGAGCGAGGCGGCGGGGCGGCAGAGGGGGTTTTCAGGCAAGAGCGGTGTTTGAGGAAAGGAAGAAGTATGAATTAAGAAGTAAGAAGGGCGGCGCGGCGGAGAGACAGCCCCGACTAGGAATCGGGGGAGGCGAGACGCCTCAAGTCAGCTCCGTAAACGGCACGCGAGCGGGGAGACGGAAGTCCGGAGAGGCGGGGCGCTGGCGGAAAGGAAGAATTAAGAGGATGAAAGGCGGTTAGCGGGTTGTGTACTTGGCGCGGCGTTCGCGGACGTGAAAGCCGATTTGCTTTGGTTTGGGGGGTGTGGCGGGTGCGGCGAGTAGTTGGCGAATGGCTTCGATGATCTCCCTGATTTCTCCGTCGTGGCGTCCGACGCGGGTTTCGAGTTCTTCAAACCGGCGGGCGAGTTCGCGGTTGTTGTCGAGCAAGTCGCGGAGTTGGACGAAGGCGCGCATGATGGCGATGTTGATGCGCACGGCGCGGTGGCGGCGCAGGACGCTGGAGAGCATGGCGACGCCTTGTTCGGTAAACGCCCAGACGCGGTTGGAGAACTTCAGGTCGGCGGAGGATATCACAATTTGTGATATCCTCAGAATCTCCTGCCGGGTGAGTTCAAACATGAAATCCGCCGGGAATCGGCTGCGGTTGCGCTTGACGGCTTGATTCAGGGCCCGGGGTTGCCGCAGACGACAGCGGCGTCTCGCGGACTCGGCTTCACGCGTAGAGTTGGGCGAGATCGCGGTCGAGCATGATGCGCTTGCCGCGCACGAGGTGGATGCGCTGGGCGATGTTCGCGGCCGGGATGAGTTTCGTGGTCATGGTTTTCGCAGTCGAGGCGGAGTCTAGCAGGCGTTTGGCTGAGCGGGCAAGCCCTCCTTAGGCGGGGCGGCGGGAGGGAACGGGGAGACCGGGACGCCACGTGAAACCTCGTAGAACGTGGTAAACGTGGCAAGCCACGTAAAACGTGGTAAACGTGGGACTCGTAGGACAGGTCGGACGGGTAGGAGGGAAAGGAAGAATTAAGCAGTATGAAGGAAGAAAGGGGGCGGACGGCAAGACAGAGCGGACGGCGCGGTTAGCGGGCCGCATTGCAGAACAGAGCGGACGCCTCGGAGAGGCGTCCCTACCAACGACGGGGCGGAGGGCGGACCGGGGCGGGGGGTGACGCGGAAGTGCGGTGAAACGCGGTGAAACTCGGTGAGGTGCAGTGAGGAACGGATATGATGCGGTTATGAATTCTAAGAAAAAAGTCAGGCGGTCAATTTCAGGAAGTTGGTGAGGATCTGTTTGCCGTTTTCAGTGAGGATGGATTCGGGATGGAATTGGACGCCCCAGATGGGGAGGTGTTTGTGGCGGATGCCCATGATTTCGAGTTCGGGCTTGGTCTCGGCGGTGATCTCGAGGGTGTCGGGGAGGGTGTCGCGTTTGATGAGGAGGGAGTGGTAGCGGGTGGCGGTGAAGGGGTTGGGAAGGCCGGCGAAGAGGTCGCGGCCGTTGTGGTGGATGGGCGAGGTTTTGCCGTGCATGAGGCGCTCGGCACGGACGACTTCGGCGCCGAAGACGTGGCCCATGCATTGGTGGCCGAGGCAGACGCCGAAGGTGGGGATGGTCGGGCCGAACGTTTTGATGATGTCATTCGAGAAGCTGGATTCGCGGGGTGAACAGGGGCCTGGCGAAATGAGGATGCGGGACGGTTGCAGGGCGCGGATTTGGTCGAGCGAGATTTCGTCGTTGCGGAAGATTTTCATCTCGACGCCCAACTCGCCGAGGTATTGGACGAGGTTGTACGTGAAACTGTCGTAGTTGTCGATGACCAGCAGCATGACAGCTTAACGTACGTTAATCCGAGGCTCCGACCAAGCCAAAAACGGCCTGCTTTTCCGCTTGCGGCGCTTTCGCTCGTCGTGCAATGTAGTACGTATGGATTCCGTGCCGCCTTATCTTGGCAACCAGAGCCAGCCGCCCAAGCGGACGGGCTGGATCGTTTATGCCGTCATCGTGACGTTCTTCCTGTTCCTCAGCGTGTTGGGCAATTTGGTCTTGTTTGCGACCACGTTCGGCGGAGGAATTCGTGGTGATGGTATCGCTACCGCCACCCGTCACGGTCGTTACGAGGAACGCTTTGTCGACGGCGAGGAAGACGCCAAGGACAAGATCGCCGTGATCTATCTGTCGGGCTTGATCAGTTCGACCGCGGATAATTACGGCGCTGAAGACGGCATGGTGACCGATATCGAAGACCAACTTCAGCAAGCGGTCGATGATAAACGGGTGAAAGCGATCATTCTACGGATCGACTCCCCCGGCGGTGAGGTCGTCGCCTCGGACACGATTTATCAGGCGGTGGTGGCGGCCCGCGACAAGAAGCCGGTCGTCGCGAGCATCGACACGCTGGGCGCATCGGGGGCATATTACGTGGCAGTCGGGGCCGATTACATCATGGCCAACGAGTTGAGCATCACCGGCAGCATCGGCGTAATCATGGAGACCTTCAACTTTGCCGGCTTGGCGGACAAGGTTGGAGTCAAATTCTACACGTTCAAGTCCGGCAAGTACAAAGACATCATGAACCCCATGCGTGAACCGACGGAAGATGAGAAGGCGCTCGTGCAGGGCTTGATTATGGAAGTCTACGACAAGTTCGTTGGCATCGTGGCCGAAGAACGGGACATGAAAGTGGAAGACTTGAAGAACGGCTTGGCCGACGGACGCATCCTCTCGGGCAAGCAGGCGTTGACTGGGGGCTTCGTGGACGGTCTCGGCTATTTCGACGACGCGATCGACAAGGCGGAGGAACTGGCGTCGATCAAGAAGGCCAGGGTCGTTCGCTACGTGCAGCCGTTCTCCATTCGCAACCTGTTCCGGTTCACGGGCAAGAACGACAACACGAAACTCCAGATCGAACTGGCCCCGAACCAACTCAAACTGCAAGCGGGCAGGTTGTACTTCCTTCCCGGGTCCATGTTCCAGTAGGCACGGCTACTGGTTCGGCGGTTCCTTGATCTGATCGACCTTCCCGCCCCACGACAGCATGGTCGCCAGACCCTTTTCCTTTTCCGCCATCGCCTTGTCTCCCGCCCGCATGTAGTACATCGAGAGACTCGTGTGCGCGAGCATGTCGTTTGGGTTGATCTCAATGGCACGCTTGCCCGCTTCGATAGCGTCGGGAATCCTGTTCGCGCGCAAGAGCGCCATCCCGAGCGCATGCCATGCGTCGAAATAATTCGGGTCGAGATCCACGGCCTTCCGATAGCACTCGATGGCTCTTTCATACTCCGCCATCGCGAACTCCGCCATGCCCTGATCGTAGTGCTCTTCTTTCGTCATAACCTTGATTCCTTCACGGGAAGCGCCATGTCTTCTGCGCCCGATTATTCGCGCCGCAGTTTGCGTGTGATCCACCAGTCTGGGCCATCATAGCCATCGAGATCGCGAAACGGCCGGCCCACGCCCTCCAGATTCTCAAATTCGTCCCGCTCCATCGCTTCGCGGATCCGGTTCTCCGCAACGATTGGAATTGCCTCGATCATTCCTTGGTTTCCAATGCAAGGATGGCGTCCACCAAGCCCGGTATTGTGTGCACTTTCGCCTCCGCGGCGACCTCCAATCCTTTTTCGCGTGCCGTCTGCGTCGTTTGCGGTCCAATGCTGACGAATCGCATCTGTGAAAACTGCGCCCGGAGCGCGGACACATCCACCAGGTTACAGAAGTTCACGACGGTCGATGAACTTGTGAACGTGACGAGATCCGCGCCTTCGCCAAGCAGCCGCGCGCGGTGGCCGTTACGATCTTCCGTGTCGGGCAGGGTTTGATACGCGTCCAAATCATCGACAATCGCACCTAGGTCTTCCAACCCACGCGCCAACCGCTGATCGGCCAAATCCGCCCGCGGCATAAGGATCTTCAGATTCTCGCAACTCACCGACTTCTTGAACTCTGCCAGGAGCGCTTCCGTCGTAAACTCCTTGGGCTGCAAGTCCACTTCGAGATGCACGTCGGCAATCTTCTGCGTGGTCACGGCCCCAATCGCGGCAATCTTCACGGGGCCGATTTCGCGAAGGTCTTTATGATGCACGAAAAACTCGCGAAAGAACGCGTCCACGCCGTTCGGGCTGGTGAACACCACCCAATCGTATTCGCCCATGACTGCGACGGCTTCGCGCAATGGCGCGAGACTCTGCGGCGGTTTGATCCGAATGGTCGGGATTTCCAGCACATCCGCACCGAGATCGCTGAGCTGATGCACCAACTCGCTCGCCTGTTCGCGGCTGCGCGTGACGACGATGCGGCGGCCAAAGAGCGGGCGTCGTTCAAACCAGTTCAACTTCTCACGCAACCGCGCCACCTCGCCAATCACCGTGACGGCCGGTGGCCTGAAATCGGCCTGGGCCGCCACATCGGCAATCGTCGCCAGTGTTCCCTGAATCGTTTGCTGCTTTCCCGTCGTGCCCCAGCGCACCATGGCGACCGGCGTTTCCGGTGACGCGCCATGTCGCACCAGTTCTCCGGCAATCGTGCCGATGCGCTCCACCCCCATCAGAATGACCCGGGTTCCGAAGAACTTCGCCACGCCTGCCCAATCCACCTGGGTCTGTTCCTTTGTTGGATCTTCGTGCCCCGTGATTACCATGAATGCGGTCGCCACGGCACGGTGCGTCACCGGGATGCCCGCATACGCTGGCGCAGCAATCGCTGAACTGATTCCGGGCACAATTTCGAAGTCGAGGCTCGTTTTTCGCAGCTCCTCTGCTTCTTCGCCGCCGCGCCCAAAGACGAAGGGATCGCCACCCTTCAATCGCGTGACGACTTTCCCCTCCTGCGCCTTCTTGACCAGCAACGCGTTGATCTCATCCTGCGTCAGCGTATGTTTCTTCGACATCTTACCTGCAAAAATAATCTCAGCATCGGGCCGCGCATGCTTCAGCAGAGATGGGTTCACCAAATTGTCATAGACGATCACCTCGGCACGCTGAATGCATTCCAAGCCGCGCACCGTGATCAAGCCGGCGTCGCCAGGTCCCGCGCCCACTAGGTAGACTTTGCCGTTTTTTTTCATCCGAGAACCTGTTTCGCCGCAAGCTCGCCCACCTCGCGTGGATTCGTCATTGATCCGACCACCATGCCACGCGCCACCTTCTTCCCGTCGTGATCGAAAACACCAGCCATCATCCGCAGGCTCTGGCCATCGATCATTGCGTGGGCGGCGTATGGGACCTGGCAGCCTCCGCCGAGCGCCCGAAGAAACATTCGTTCGGCGGTCGTGCAAGCCGCTGTGTTTCCATCATTGATGCGCGCCAGCGATTCGCGCGTTCCCTTGTCGTCTTCCCGGACTTCGCAAGCGATGGCACCCTGCCCCACAGCGGGTATCATCACTTCGAAATCGATCTCCTGCCACTGGAAGTTCCCGAACCTCCTCCAGAGACCGAGCCGTCGCAGACCCGCGGCGGCAAGAATGAGGGCATCCAGCGCGTCATTTTCAGCCAGCTTGTGCAACCGCGTTTCGACGTTGCCTCGGATTTCCTCAACTTGCAGGTCGGGCCGTTGTGCCAGCAACTGGGCGCGGCGTCGAATACTGCTGGTGGCGACGTGCGCGCCCTTCGGCAACTCCTGAATTGACCGGAACTTCTTCGAGATGAAAACGTCATGGGCATCTTCGCGCGGCGGCACGCCGCCAATCATGAGCCGGTCAGGCAGTACCGTCGGCAGGTCCTTCATGCTATGCACTGCGACGTCAATTTCGCCGTGGGAGAGATGCTCCTCGATTTCCTTTGCAAACAACCCCTTGCCGCCGCCCGTGATCAGCGAAAGGTTTGTGAAATTATCGCCGCTCGTCTTGATGACCTTCGTTTCCACCGACAGCGCCGGGTCGGTCTTCTGGAGAAGGCTGCGAACGATCTCCACCTGCGCCATCGCCAGCGGGCTTCCGCGCGTCCCGATGATTAGCGGGTTCATGACGCGGGAGTATGAGCGGGGCTGGACAGCGTCGCGTTGGCGGTGCGGCTGCGGTATCGCTCTTCGAGTGCGCCGCGGTTGTTCTCCAGCCAGTTTACAAAACGTCGCACATGCTGTGCGATAAGCGCCTGGCACGCGACACGTTCCCGTTCGCGTGCGGCCATGTTTTCGCGTGCGATAACCTGAAGGTCGTCAATGTCATACAGGTACACGCTTTCCAGTTCGCTACAGGCGCGTTCAATGTCGCGAGGCACGGCAATGTCGATGAGAAACAACGGTCGCAGCCGTCGCGCCTTCATCAGCGGAATAAGTTTGTCCTTCGTGATGATCGGGTGCGGTGCAGCGGTCGAGCTGATGACAATGTCAACGGCGGAAAACTCGCTCGCCCACTGCTCGTAAGAGATCGCGCGACCCTGCAGTTCAACCGCGAGCGTCTCGGCGCGTTCGTGCGTGCGGCTGCAGACGAGGATCGTGCCGGCGCCGCGACTCCGCAGCGCGCGCGCGGTCGCCGCGCTTATTTCACCCGTGCCGATGACCATGACGCTGCATTTGCCGAGTTTGCCGAAAATCTTTTCTGCAAGATCAACGGCCACGGTGCCGACGGAAGTCGAGCCGCGCGTGATGGCCGTGGTCGAACGGATGTGCTTGGCGGCGGCAAAAGCTTTCTGGAAAAGGCGGTTTAAGACCGCACCGGTCGCTCCTGCCTCCTGCGCGGCGGAGTAAGCTTCCTTGACCTGGCCGAGGATTTCCGTCTCGCCGAGCACCATGGAGTCCAGGCCGCAGGCGACTTCGAAGAGATGTTGTATGCACCCATCGTCACGATGTTCGTAGAGATAGGCGTCAACGGGATCGGACAATTTGTGGTGTTCATGGAGGAATCGCCGTACCGATGGAACAGCGTCGGCGGCGCTGTCAGCCAGGGCGTAGATCTCCACGCGGTTGCAGGTAGACAGGATTGCCGACTCGCGCAGCGGTGTCGCCGCCAGCAACAGGCCATGCGCCTCGGCAAGGTTGGACTTGGCGAATGCCAACCGTTCGCGCACTTCCACGGGCGCGCTGCGATGATTCAGGCCGATCACAATCAGGTTCATGGCTGCAACAAGTTCACTCCCCAGAAACCGACCAGCATCAACACGAACGACGTCATCGACGCGACCGCGACCTTTCGCCCGCGAAGCGTCCACAATCCACGCGCCAGCACGAGTGCGCCGTACAGCACCCACACAGACGACGCCCAAATAATCTTGGGGGTGGTCCAGTGGCCTACGATGCGGTACGAGATGACGCCGCCAATCATGGCCACTGTCAGCATGGTGAATCCCATGATCAAGAGCCGGAAATGGATCACATCGAGTTGTTCGATTGATGGCAGCAACAGGAATGAGGACGTCAATCGCCGTGTCTTAAGTTGCCGTTCCTGCAACAAGTACATCGCACCCGTGACGAACGCCAGGGCAAACGCGCCATACGCCAGAATCGCAATCGCCGCATGGAACTCAATCCAACCGCTGCGCACCAGCGGTTCGGCACGCACCACGTCCACGGGTGAAATCAGCGCCGCGAGGCAAATTACCAGCACCAATGGCGCTGTGAACGCGCCCAGAAACGAAACGCGGTAGGACGGTCCAATGAGCAGAAAGAAGAGAACGGCGGCCCAGGCAACAAAAGCCTGCGTCTCGAACAGATTGGTCAGCGGGCAGCGCCCGAGCGCTTGGCCGCGCAGGTAGAGGAAAACGGTGTGCAGCGCGAATCCAGCGGCCATCACGACGTAGTTCGTGCGCTGCAGGTTTGTTCCCCCGCCACCGGCGCGTAGACGACGCAACGTCACCACGCAACTGGCGGCGTAGAATACCTGCGCGAGCCATAGAAATGTCCGATCGGTCAGCATGCCTTCGTTGCGCGACGGGCCGCGCCCATTTCTTTCAGAAGCTGAGGATACTCGTGACCGAGGAAGCGTTCAAGATCGCGGCGCAACCGTCTTGCGAATGCGGGACTGGTGCCTCCTGTCGAAATTGCGAGGGTAATGCCGCCGCGCCGCACCTGCGACGGCACGATGAAGTTGCCGGCAGTTGGCGGAGCGATGCAGTTTACGAGTAACTTGCGGCGCTTCGCCTCGGCGCACACGAGCGTATTCACCGTCAGATCGTCAGTTGCGGCAATGGCCAGCCGGGCGCTGCGGAGGTCGCCTCGACGATAACGTCTCCGTACCCAGCCGATGTGTTTCGTTTGTGCGAGCCGGCGAATCATTGGGCTGGCCTTGGGACTGACGACGGTCACGATAGTGCCGGCGGCGAGTAGCGTGCGGATTTTGCGCGTAGCGACACTGCCCGCGCCGATAACAACGACACGTTGGCCTGCGAGATCGAGGAACAGTGGGTAACGCATCAACGAAATTGGCGGCGAGGGCGACGCGATTGTCGCCCCCGCCGTCCGTTTATTGGAAGGGCCGTAAGCCAGATTCTGTTTTCGATAGCCATTTATCTATGCGACCTGTACCCGCGGCTTTCACCCCGAATTGCTTCGGGGCAACGACGCGGGCCGCGTCTTGCCGCCTATTTGGTCTTGCTCCCGATGGGGTTTTCCGTGCCGCCAACATTGCTGTCGACGCGGTGGGCTCTTACCCCGCCTTTTCACCCTTACCCGCCTCGAAAGCTGAATGAGGCGGGCGGTTTGTTTTCTGTGGCACTATCCGTCGACCAGACGTTATATCCGGCCGCCCTCGCTTGCGAGAGGCATCGCGCCCTGTGGAGTCTGGACTTTCCTCCACCCCGAAACAAGTTCAGGGCAGCGGCTATCCGCCCTTCCAAAACCGATATAAATCAAACAACAAACGCGGTGCGTCACAATCGGCGACGCCGCGACACAATCATTCCGGCTGCCAATATAAGATGCGCCCGCAATAATCGCAACTGGTCAGGGTATCACCGTGCTTGGCGTTATGCACGAGTTGCGGCGGGATGTTCAGGTGGCAGCCGCCGCAATTGCCATTGCGAATCGGCACAATGGCGAAATCGCTCTTGCTGTGCATGAGCCGCTCGTAGCGGTTCAGCGCGGCGGAGTCAGCCGCCTGCGCGAGCTTCTGCCGCTCCTCCTGCAACTGCTTCAGTTCCTGCTCGATCATCGCGACGCGGTTTTGCAGGTCCGTCCGCTCGACCTCCACTTTCGCGGTGATTTCCTTCAGCGTGACCTGTTCCGTCCTGACGGCGGGCTGGAGTTGATCGCTCTTCTCCATCACTTCGAGTTCGTGCGTCTCAATCGCGTCGATTTCCTCCTCGACCTTGGTGATTTCCTTCAGCAACGCTTGGTACTCAGTGTTCGACTTGATGAGTGAAAGCTGCGCCCGGTATTTCAGGATCTGACCGCGCTTTGATTCGGCGTCGATTTCCAGCTTCTTGCGGTCGGCCTCAATGTGTTTCGCTTCGTCGCGCAACAAGTCCAGCCGCGTGGACTCGGCCTTCACGCGCTGCTCGGCGGACGCAACCTGCTCGGGAATGCGCATGCGCTCGGCCTTGAGTTGCGCGATGCGACGGTCACGATCTTGCAGCACTAAAAGTGTTTCCAAGACTGGCAGCATGAAATCCTTTCCGTACAATCCAGTGTAAATAACGGGGCGGGGAGTGTCAACGTCGCGCCCGTAGTCGCCTCCCCAAGAGCTGTTCGATAT
>JBEKYJ010000077.1:0-16156 GCA_049511095.1 Verrucomicrobiia bacterium | reverse complement strand
ACGCCGTCTACCTGCTCACCAAAATCGACCGCTGGTTCCTCCAGAACATCAAGGAAATCGTGGATATGGAGGAACAACTCGTCGCCGCCGGGAAACTGGAAGCCTTAGTGTAAGCCGTCCCAAGTTGGCGACTCGAATGCGCCAAGATCGGGAGCCGAGCCGTAGAACGCGATGCCGACATTGGTCGTGCCCAGATCCACCAACCGCCCCCCCGGCACGGGGCGCATGAATGGTGTCTCCGGCAGACCACCATCATCGCGCCGTGGGGCCATGGCCCACGTCCAATCGGTACTCAGGAAGTCGTTGGTGTTCACGTCAGGCAAGACTTGCCAGGTGTTGGATATCTGGATCGAGGGATAGGCTGACGTGCTTCCAATAGTGACGGTACCGATTGCCGCGTTGTTCCGCAAGACGTGGGAGCTTTGGAGCACTCCGTATTGGGAAAGCAGATGGTTCAAATTGATGGCGCCACCGCCGTTGTTCCAGACCGTGTTTTGATCGACTATCTGGCCGTCCGCGTTGTCGTTTTGGTCAACACCCCACACTCTGTTGCCAAAAGACAGGGAGCCCACCAGGTGATGTACGGTCGGGGTCCCGCTGCCGCCGAGCTTGAATCCGTTGCCGTTGCCCGCGAAGTTCGAGCCAGCCCCCCAGAAGTCTATCCCGTTGCGGAACGCCCAGCAGTTCTCGATGAGCACCGGCGCCGACCCCATCCACAGATCCCAGCCGTCGTCGGAGTTCTCCCAGGAACGACAACCGCGGAATACGTTGTCGTTTCCGAGGCTCCATTTTGCTGAAAACCCGTCCGCGTCTTGGCCGTACTTGGGCAGGTCGTAGCTCCGGGTGACATCGCAGTTCAGGACGAGGTTGCTACTGGGATAAATTGCGGCGCCGTTTCCACCGCTGATGTGGATGCCGGTGTTACGGGCTCCGTAGCTGACGCAACGCTCGACAATGTTGCTGTCGCGCAGGATGCGGATGGAATTGTGGCCGGAGTTGGTGATCATCAGACCGTAGACTTGCCAGCAATTGCCGCTAACGACCAAACAGTCGGTGCCATCGGCCGTGAGGGTGCAATCGAGAATCGGCAGCTCGCCGGGATAGGCACGCAGCCGAATCGGTTGCGCCGGGCTGCCACTGTGCGTAAACACAATCTTGTTGGACATGGAGTACGTCCCGCCGCGCACATAAATCAGGTTGCCCGTGGTGGCGAGACTTGCGGCCTTGGCCAGCGAACGATAGGGCGTATTGATACTGGTGCCCGACGCACCGTCGTTGCCGTTGGTGGCGACGTAGTAGTTGGCCGCCTCCGGCCCCGCCTCGATCAGGTGGACAGCGGCACGGACAATGAAGAGATTGGCGCCGGGCAGGTAGGTGATGAACGTTTCCCTCACGGAATTGGTCGGATCACCCGGCAGCGAATTCGTCGTGCGCAACCACCAGGGTCGAATCCAATGCACCAGATCGACCGTGGCATCCACATCGATCTGCACCCCCGGCTTGTGCCCGCCCTGCTCGAAGAGGCTGACCTGGAAGACGCCGTCGGTTCCCGTCGGGACGGGGAGAATCGAGTTGCCAAACCCGCTCCCCGCAAGCGGATCGGTACCGAACGTAAACTCCGCGAGATTGGCGGTGCCGTCGTTATCGGGATCGTCCAGGGGGCCATTTTGCGACGGCACCGAAACCAGGTTTGTTGCCGCCCAGTCGTTGAAGAACTGAGCGCCGTTCAGCGCCGATAGCGGCAGCATCAGTAGGCAGAATACGATGACGCACCAGACAGAGTAGCGGCGAGACGAAAGACTGATGAAGTTTCCCATGGGGCCCAGAATCATTACAGTATAGACCGACGGCACCTATTAGGCAAGGTGAGAACCGAGGCGGACGCGGAACTAAACGCGAAAGACAGCGATTCTCCACGCCAAACTTTCTCAAGCTCGCGAAAACTCAGCTGCTATCGGTTACCGCCCGAAAGAATTTTCGAAAAATCGCTCACGAGTGTTGACGCGAGGAAATTCCGGGCGTAACTATTAATTAAGAGAAGCGGGAGCATGATGGGACGACATGTAGCTCGCCTCGCGACTGCAAGGGGTCTGGTGGTCGCCGGGATTTGCCTGCTGACGGGTCAGGTCGGCATCACTCGAGTTAATGCAGAATCAATCCTGTTTGCATTCACCGGTGCGACGTCGAAAGACGCGGTCGAGTTGCGCGGTGTGGACGTTTCCGCCGCGCCCGGCGACTCCGGCATGGCGTTGCGCGTGGACGGCGAGGACGATGCCGCGTGGGCCGGGATCGTGTTGAAAGCGCCGCACGGCCACTGGAATCTTTCCGAGCACGACGGCCTGCTGCTCGACGTGCGTAACGTCGGCGCCGACCCGCTGACCATCGAGTGCCGCGTCGAGAACGCCGATGCCGATCCGCCCCTGCATTCCAATACCGGTCAGGTGACGCTCGCGCCGGGCGCGCAGGGCACGCTGGATGTGCGATTCAAGCGGTCGGCGTTCAGCCTGGCGTCGCTTCCGATGTTTGGCATGCGCGGGTTCCCGCCGCCCGACCGGGGCGAGGACACGATTGATCCCGGCGCGATTGCGCGCGTGGCGATTGTCGTTCCGAAACCGAAGAGCAAGTTCAGCTTCGAGATTGGGGACGTGCGCCTGAGTGCGCTCAGCGTCAGCGCCGAAAAACCGCCCGAGGCGGTAAGCTCTCTGTTTCCGTTCATCGACACGTTCGGCCAGTATGTTCACGCCGATTGGCCGAACAAAACCCACACCACGCAGGAGTTGAGCGCGCGACGCGCCGCCGAGATGACCGAGTTGGACTCGAATCTCGGCGCGAAATCGTGGGACAAGTACGGCGGCTGGAGAAAAGGTCCGTTGCTGCTGGGAACGGGGTACTTTCGCACGGCCAAGTATGACGGGAAATGGTGGCTGGTAGATCCCGACGGGCGGCTGTTTTTTTCGAACGGCATCGACTGCATCTGGCCGGGCGAATCCACCCCCATCGACGGCCGTAGCGCGTGGTTTCAGGATTTCCCGGGCGCGCAGGACGACTTCAAGGATTTCCTCACCCCCGGCAGCCAGCCGCAATGGGGACATTCTCTCGACGCGAGGCCGGCGGCTTTTGATTTCGCGGGGGTCAACCTGAAGCGGAAATACGGCGCGGATTGGCGGAATGATTTTGCCGACGTGACGCAACGACGGCTCCGAAGTTGGGGACTCAACACGATCGGCAACTGGTCCGATCCCGCGCTCTGCGCGCAGCGACGGACGCCCTACGTGGCGGCGGTCCATTTTGCAAGCAAGCCGCTGGAGGGGGCGAAAGGATACTGGGCGCGGTTCCGCGACGTGTTCGACCCCGATTTCGGGATGCAACTCCGCGCCAACGTGGCGGACCAAGCCGCCGCCACCGCGGACGATCCGTGGTGCATCGGTTATTTCATCGACAACGAGATTATCTGGGGCAGCGAGGTTTCGCTGGCGCTGGCGACGCTCAACTCGCCCCCGTACCAGGCGGCCAAGCAGGTGTTCGTGTCCGATTTGATGGCCAAGTACGGCATAGTGGAAAAACTCAACAAGGTTTGGGGAACGACTTACAAGGCATGGGGAGACGTGATCGAAAGCCGCGAGACGCCCGACAAGGCGCGCGCCCACGATGACCTGCTGGCGTTTTACAAGCACACGGTCCGGGAGTACTTCAAGCTTTGCCGCCAGGCCGTACGGGAGACCGCGCCCAACCATCTATACCTCGGCTGCCGCTTCTCGGGCGTGAACCCCGCCGTCGTCGAGGTCGCGTCGCGCTTCTGCGATGTGCTCAGTTACAACATTTATCGCCGCTCGGCTGCCGATTTCCGATTGCCCGCCGGCGTGGATGTGCCGGTGATCATCGGCGAGTTTCATTTTGGCGCGACCGATCGCGGACAGTTTTACCCCGGGCTGGTGAGGGTTAAGGATCAGGCGGAGCGCGCCGCAGCCTACCAGGGCTTCGTGCGCGACGCGCTCCGCCATCCCAATATTGTCGGCTGCCACTGGTTCTCCTACCGCGACGAGCCGACCACGGGCAGAACGCTCGACGGCGAGAATTACCAGAACGGGTTCGTCGACGTGGCCGACACGCCGTACACCGAGACCATCGAAGCTTCCCGCGAGATCGGCCACCATCTCTACGAAATCCGCTCCGGCATCGAGGAGCCGTCACGCCCTCAGCTCACCGCCAAGCGGTAACGCTCTTGCGCAAATCCAGCGAACAGACTCGATCAAGGTCCGATCTGGATGCGGAAAAATCGTGCGGGGTCAACAAGATGGGGCGTTCTGCTGCAGACAAAACTCCGCGCCCTCACTGCTACGGCACCAGCCGCACGCGGTAGAACATCACGGGCGAGTTGGTCGCCGCGCCGAAGTCCACGTAATTAGTGCTGGTGTCCCCGCTGCCGAGGATGAGAAGCGGCGCGCCGATGTTGACGAAGTTCGTGTTGTAGCCGGGGTTGCCGGGGGTCGCCTGCACGGCGTTGGTCGTCCCGCCGGTGGTCGCCCACGTGATGAGGATGTTGCTGCCTTGTGTACTGATCGACGTGATCTGCAGCGGTGTAACCAGCGCGGTCGTTGACCCAGTGGCGGACGTGCACCCATTGGTGTCCGTGACCGTGACGCCATACGTTCCGCTGGCTGCGGACGTGGCGTTCGGAATCGACAGGCTCTGGTTGGTCGAGGTGAAACCGTTCGGGCCCGTCCAGTTGTACGTGCCACCGCTCAGGGTGCTGGCGGTCAGGTTCAATGTGTTGCCCGCCAGAATCGGGCCGTTGTTGCTGGCCGTCGGCGTCGCTGGCATCGGGTTGACCGTGGCGGTGGTGGTGCCGGCGGCGGACGTGCAGCCATTGGTGTCCGTGACCGTGACGCCATAGGTTCCGCTGACCGCGGATGTGGCGTTCGGAATCGATGGGTTCTGCTGGGTCGAACTGAAGCTGCTGGGCCCGGTCCAACTATAGGTGGCCCCGGTCACGGTCGGCGTGCTGAGCGTCAAGGTGTCGCCGGAGCAGATCGGCCCGTTGTTGCTGGGCGACGGCGTCGCCGGGATCGTGTTGACCGTCACGACCGCGCTGCCGGTTCGGTCACCGGCCTGGGCCAGGCAATTGGCATCGGTTAGCGCCGTCACCGTGTAGGTGGTGGTGGAGGATGGACTGACGCTGCGCGTGGCCGAGCTGCTGGCGACACCGTTCTGCACGACCGCGTCCGACCACGTGACGTTCCACGGACCGGTGCCCGTCAGCGCTGCTTGGATCGTCGTCGAGCTGCCGTTGCAAACAGTCGCGCTGCCGCTGGCCACCGAGGTCGGTCGCACGTTGACCGTGACCGTCGTCTGACCGGCCGCGGAGGTGCAGCCGTTGACGGTGGCCGTCACGCTATAGATGCCGGCCATCGTCGTCGTGGCACTGGTCGAAACCGTCGGGTTCTGTGCGTTGGAGGTGAACCCGTTCGGGCCGGTCCAACTGTAAGTCGCGCCTGACACCGTCGAAGCCGTCAGGCTCAACGTGCTGCCAACGCAGACCGGTCCATTATTGCCCGCTGTGGGCGCGGACGGGATCGGGTTGACCGTCACGACCGCGCTGCCGGAGGACGTTCCGCCGGAGCAACCCGAAGCATCCGATACTGCGGTGACCGTGTACGTGGTCGTTGAACTGGGGCTGACTGTGCGTGAGGCGGGACTGGCGGCGATCCCATTCTGCGTGTAGTTCGTGCCGCCGGTGCCGTCCAGCCACGTCACATTCCACGAACCTGTGCCCGTCAGCGCGGCCTGAATTGTCGTCGAGCCACCGGGGCATATCGGCAGGCCGCCGCTGACCGATGCCGTTGGCGGTGTGCAGGACACTGCCGTGATGTAGTTGGGTTTGGTATTGGTGTTGGAGATCCCGGAACCGCTGACGATCAGGGTCACGGCGTTCGTGCCGGCGGCGTACGTGTGCGTTGGATTGGTCGAGGCGGCGAAGTTGGTCGTGCTGCCGTCCCCAAAGTTCCAGAATCGATTGGTGATGCTGCCCGTGGATGTATCGGTAAAGGTCACGGTCAACGGGGCAACGCCGTTGGTCGGGCTGGCGGTGAAGCTGGCCACATTGGTGATGAAGTTGGTCGCCCCTTGCCCCACGAATGTCACGATGCTCTGGGCCGGCAGCGTATAGGTAAACGCTGAATTCGTGACGGCCACAGCCGTCTGGCTGGCAAGATTAAGAGTGGCTGAAGTAATCCACGGCGTCACCGAGGTCACGGCGGTGAAGTTGGTCAGGGAGAAAGTCTGATTGATGGTGTTGCTGGCGGAATTGATGGCCACAATGGCAAAACCTCCACCGACCGGGTCCTTGTAGGCGCTCACCAAAGCCGTGGCGGTGTTCGTTGCGTCAATGCGATAATAACCAGGTCGTACAAAGCGGCTGTATTGACCGAGTGCGAACAAGCGTTTGGTTGTCGAACCGCTGCCATCCATCAACCCTTGATTGCCCACGCCGTTGCCCGAAATGAGCCACCAGTAGTGCCAGGCGTTCGCTTGCGCCACCGTCATGAACAGATGGATCCGTTTGCCATAATACAGGCCGTTGGAGATGGTGCTGTCACTGCCGGACAGGAGGGAAACCTCCGTTTCCCACAGTGCCTTGCCGTAGCTGTTCACCACCACCGGAGTGTTGCTATCTCCGACCGCGTTGTTGGTGAAATAATTGTGATAGCCAAGGATACCCACGTCCGCCAATGCAACCGGGTCGTTGGTGGTGACGGTGCCGAGACCGTGCGGATCGTCCCAATGCGCGCTTTCCGGAAGCATGATCAGGGTGGAAGCCACATTGCGAGCCACCAAGGCATTGTAAAGGTTCGTGGTGAAATCGTGAATCTGTTGCGACGTCCACAGACACGTTTCGTAGCCACCCGGATCCGGATGGTTCACATCCGGTTCGTTTTGAACGGAGACGGCGTAAAGGTTGATGCCGTAAGTGTTTTTCATACTGGCCACATAGTTGGCCAACTGGCTGGCATAGGCCAGATTGGTGGCGTTGGCGCCGCTTCCGAGATAGTTTCCCCCGTCCAATGCTTTGGAATCCTTGAACAAGGCTGCTGGAGTCCAGGGCGCGCTCCATACTTTGGCGCCACGGGCTTGAGCCATCAGCATGATGCTGGTTTCGCCCGTGGTGGGGGTCTCAGCCGATGAAGTTGAGTTGGCGGGCACGATGTGGTTGCGCAACAAGGACAGGCCAATGCCAGTATTGGTGGAGAATAACGTGTCGGCCTGAGCCGTGCTCAAACTAGACATCCAGGCCGAGGAAGCGCCAAAGCCATCAATCCGTTGGTACACCTTGTTCCAGTCGACGGCGCACTGCCCGGATTGCGGCGGCGGGGGTGGATTCCCGCCTGCGCCGGCATCCAGGTCCGCCACCGTGAACGTGTAATTCGCGGTCCCAAACACAAAGGCATCCAGGTATAGCCCGTCCTCACGGGCGCCGATTTGAAAAGTCTGTGTCAGGTTGCCCGCCGTCACGGTAAAGGTGATGGGTGTTTGCCCGCCGTTGAATTCTGAGAGATTAATCCATTTCCACACCTGGTTTCCCGCCGTGCCGCCTCCCGTGACAATGTCGCTCGCGTTAGTAAAGCCGACCGTGCTGAGATTGTTGCACAAAATCCAATCAGCATTGTTCGTCGGCGACTTGCTCCCGAACCCATTGCCATAGAAAAAACTGTCGTCGTTGGCGCCGCCGGGGCCGACTTGCACTCGGGCGTAGAGATCATACGTGCCGGCCTCGGGGAACGTCACCGTGAACGTCACCACCCGCGCCGCGGTCCCCGGGTTTGAGGCGGTGCTGGTCGAAGTGGGGTAGATGTATTGCGTGGCGCCATTGGTGCCGATGGCGTAGTCCGCGCCGCGCGTGCCGGATTCAGCTTCGAGTTTTACTGAGGCCGAGTAGCCGGAACTGACCGGGCCGAGCAAGAGGGTTGCCGCTGTAGTGAGCAGGAGGAATGTCTTCATCCGCGTTAGAGGTGTCTTGTCATCAAGAACATCCAAGCATCACTCGTGCCGGGCTACCGCCCGTGGTCACGCCTGCGGCGTTACGGCGACTCACAATTCGCTCCGCCAGTGCCGCGCGGCGAGTTCGGTCGTAGGTGACCGACCCGAGGTGGTTAGCATAGCACAACCGACAGGAATCTGCAATTTCAGGCTGGCTGGGCAGTGCATCAGTTTGAAAGTTGTACCGGCGGTCCAACTCGACGCGGGAGAGGCCGAGGGGTCAGGGCGGCAAACCGCCGGTTCGAAGCCATCCGGCACCCCGCATTGCGGCACTGCAGTGCAAGGCAAATTGGGTTCGTTTGTGCGTAAAACCACCCTCCCGGAGCGGTGTTTTGGTGCTTTTTCCTACATTTTTCGGGTCTTTTTTGCATAACGAACCCAACGCTGATTTTTCATAACCGTTTCATGTAGAAACACATGTACATTTTTCAGTTGGGTTCGTTTGGCAAAAAAGTACTTCTATAGAGAGCCAACTCCGACAATTCCGCGAATTGCCGGAGGAGACGCAACGCCGCAGGCGTCCCTTCAGGCCGAGCGGAGCGGGAGCGAGCGAGTGCAACCCCTCGCCAACCGACACTTCCCCGGCCTCCCCGCGCATGTCTCTATGATCCATGCTCACACCCCGATTCTCTCACAATCCCAGAAACGCCGTTAGTGTACTTTGGAAGGTTTGGAAGGTTTGGAAGCTTTTCTTTTGGAAGCGGAAGCCCTTCTTAGCGCGCAGCTTATAGCCGCGCAAGGGGGAATTTCAAACCAAAACACTACTCCGGCCGACAGGACAAGTCTTGCGCGTGTTCCGAACACGGAAGAACCTGATGGAGACCCAGTGCCGCTGCGCTTCTCCGCTCACCGCCAAGCGGTGACGCGCTTACGCAAATCCAGCGACCGGATGCGTGGTTGTTTTAGCCGAACGCTTGAGTCCTGTCTGGGGTGACAATTTCTTTTTGGGGACAAGCCGAAACCACTTTTCAGTTGACGTTTGACCAGCCGGGAGGGGTTATTCTCCCAAGAGAAGCAAGGATTGTGGCGAAACGATGACCGGCGCAATGAAGAACGCGTGGATGTTACTGGCTGCAGTGTGCGCGCTGGTCATCGGGGTGTACGCGTACATGGCCCAGTCGGGGGTGTTGGAACTACTCAGTCCGAATGCGGCTGGCACCTATTACAATTTATTGGTGCAGGGCTTTCGCGCGGGCCATCTCAGCCTGAAAAAAGAGGTGCCACCCTGGTTTTCGCGCCTCGCCGACCCGTACGATCCGGCGGCGCATCTTCCATATCAGGATCCACTGTACCGGATGCGCGACCTGAGCTACTACAAGGGCCGGTTCTATCTCTACTTTGGGGTTACGCCCGTTTTGATCTTGTTCTGGCCGTACGTCGCGCTGACCGGCCAGTACCTGTTTGACCGGCAGGCCGTGATGATCTTTTGCACCGCAGGCTTTCTGGCCAGCGTGGGCCTGCTGCGCGCCTTGTGGCGGCGCTACTTTGCCGGGGTCAGCGGCGGGGTGGTGGCGGCGTGCGCTTTGGCGCTCGGCTTGGCAACGGGGGTGCCTGTGCTGCTGGCTCGCGCCGATGTTTACGAAGTGGCGATTAGTTGCGGGTATATGCTGACCATGCTGTCACTGGCGGCGATCTGGCGCGCGTTGCACGAGCCGGAGCGGAGGTGCCGGTGGCTGGTGGCGGCGAGCGTGGCGTATGGGCTGGCGGTGGGAGCGCGGCCCTCGTTGCTGTTCGGCTCGGTCATCCTGCTGGTGCCGGTGGCCCAAGCGTGGCGTGAGCAGCGGCCCGAATGTTTACCACGTTCCACGTGGCTTTCGGGGCTGCTGGCCGCAACCGTCCCGATCTTGCTCATCGGGTTGGGGCTGATGTTCTACAATGCCCGGCGATTCGATAGTCCGTTCCAATTCGGCATGCGCTACTCGTTGACCAATCAGCGGCTTGGTGCGCTGCAGTTCTTCAGTCTGCGTTACCTCTGGTTCAACCTGCGGGTCTATTTTCTGGAGCCGGCGCGCTGGAGCGCCCGTTTCCCCTTTGTGCATGAAATCGCCATGCCACCCATGCCGAGAGACCATGGCGGGGACAGGCCGTTCGGCATCCTTACCAATATCCCGCTGGTGTGGCTGGCGTTGGCTGTGCCGTTGGCACGGTGGAATCGGCCGGGGCCTGCTGGCACAATCTTGCGCTGGTTTGTAACGGCGGTGGCCCTGCTGTTCGGGATTTGTGCATTGACTCTTGCGTTTTTCATTAACGCGGCCTTCCGCTATGAGGTGGACTTCCTGCCGGCACTACTATGGCTGGCGGTGGTTGGCATTTTCGGATTGGAACGCGCATTGGCGGGCCGGCCAGCTTGGAGGTGGAAGGTGCGTTGGGGCTGGGGCCTGCTGTTGGGTTTCTCGGTGGCATTTAGCGTGTTGGCGAGCGTCGAAAACTACGCGCCTGCGGACTGTACGAGAGGGGATGCGCTGGCGCGAGCGGGTCGGGTGCCTGAAGCCATCCAATTTTTCGAGAAGGCGTTGCGCCTCAAGCCCGATTTTGCCGAGGCGCACTGCAATCTGGGAATCGCCTTGGAGCGGGTGGGCAGGACGCAGGAGGCAATGGAGCATTTCGAGCAGGCTGTGAAAATCAATCCTGATTACGTCGGCCCGCACTACAATCTGGGGCTCGCGCTGCTTCGACTGGGCCGGGTGCAGGAGGCGATTGGACATTGGAAGGAAGCGCTGCGGATCAGGCCCGACTTTGCCGAGGCGCATTGCAATCTGGGAATCGCCTTGGCGCAGTTGGGCGAGACGCAGGACGCGATGGAGCATTTGGAGCAGGCGCTACGGCTCGAGCCCGATTTGGCCGAGGCGCGGACCGCGCTCGCGCGACTGCAAGGTGGCCAGTAAGCGACAACCCTCGGAAGTTCAAACTGCAAGGTTCGCAAATCGTTCAAAGCGGGGAAGCGACAGCCTTCCGGTTGATATTGCCAATCTGGTTTCTGGGGTCTTTTTCAATGGCAGTTGTGAACCTGAATGTTGTAGATCGGCGACCACCAAGTCCAAGAAAGCTGGTCCGACCCGGACCAACCGCCACTTGTCAAAACCGCGATGCTTCGCTAAGGTCGCCTGCGATGGCGAGCAATCACAAGCAGTCACTCCTTCAAAAAGCCAAGTCTTTGGGCTTCTCCGACTGGCAGATTGCGACGTTGGTGGGGAGCACGGAGGACGAGGTGCGGGCGTTGCGCAAGAAGATCGGGCTCGTGCCGTCGTATCGGCTGGTGGACACGTGCGCGGCGGAGTTTGAGGCGTACACGCCGTATTATTACTCGACCTACGACACGGGTGACGACGAAGTACGCAAGACTGACACGCGCAAGGTGATGATCCTCGGCGGCGGACCGAACCGCATCGGGCAGGGGATCGAGTTCGACTACTGCTGCGTGCATGCGGCGTTCGCGCTTAAGGAACTCGGGTTCGAGACGATCATGGTTAACTCGAATCCCGAGACCGTCTCCACCGATTACGACACGAGCGACAAGCTGTTTTTCGAGCCGCTCACGCAGGAGGACGTACTGAACATTTACGAGCGCGAGCAGTGCTGGGGCGCAATCGCGCAATTCGGCGGGCAGACGCCGCTCAATCTCGCGCTGGGCCTGCAAAAGCACGGCGTCAACATCATCGGCACCACGCCACAGAGCATCGAAATTGCCGAGGACCGCAAATTGTTCTCGGCGATGCTCGACAAGCTCGGCATTCCGCAACCGCCCAACGGCCTGGCCACGACCGAGGACGAAGCGCTCGCCGCCGCGCACAAAGTCGGTTATCCCGTGCTGGTGCGCCCATCGTTCGTGCTGGGCGGTCGCGCGATGCAGATTGTGTACGGCGACGACGAAATCCGCCATTACATGCGGTTTGCCGTCGAGGCGTCGCCCGAGCGACCCGTGCTCGTGGATAAATTCCTGGAAGAAGCGTTTGAAGTGGACGTGGATTGCGTGGCCGACATCGGCGTTGGGGGGGACACGGTCGTGGTCGGCGGCATGCTCGAGCACATCGAGTTTGCGGGGTGCCACAGCGGGGACGCGGCGATGGTGTTGCCGCCGCATTCGATCTGGCCCGAGAACATCGAGAGGATGCGCCGGTACACGCACACGATGGCTCGCGAGCTGAAGGTCGCGGGCCTGATGAACGTGCAGTTCGCCGTGAAAGGCATGAATGTGTGGGTGTTGGAAGTGAACCCGCGGGCGTCGCGCACCGTGCCGTTCGTCAGCAAGGCCATCGGCGTGCCGCTGGCGAAACTCGCCGCCAAGGTGATGACGGGCAAGAAGTTGACCGAACTCGGCTTTACCGGGGAAATCTGGCCGAAGTATTACTCCGTGAAAGAATCCGTTTTCCCGTTCAGCAAATTTCCGGGGCAGGACATTCTGCTCGGTCCCGAGATGCGCTCGACGGGCGAGGTGATGGGCATCGGCGAGGACTGGGGCGTGGCCTACGCCAAATCGCAGATGGCCGCCGCGCCCGCGCTGCCACAGAAGGGCCGCATCTTCATCAGCGTGCGCGATTCGGATAAAAAGATCGTCCTGCCGTTGGTCCGGGGGTTCAGCGAACTGGGTTTCGAGTTGTGCGCCACGAGCGGCACGGCCAGGGTGCTGCAAGAGAACGGGATCAAGGTCCAGGTTTTGTTCAAGCTCGCCGAAGGCCGCCCGAACGTGCTCGACATGATCAAGAACGGCGAGGTGCAGCTCATCGTCAACACGCCGGCGGGCAAGACGCCGCGGGTGGATGAAGTCCGCATCCGTTCCGCGGCGGTCGCCCAAAAAATTCCGATCATGACGACGCTGGCGAGCGCCAACGCCGCGCTGCAGGGTATCCAGGCGTTCCGCGAAAAGGGGCTCACCGTCCGCCCGCTGCAGGAATATCACGCCGCGTTGCGCGGCGCTTAGGCGGTTTCTTCGTCTTCGGGAACGGGTTCCGACCTGGGGGCAATGCGCGCCTTGGCTTTCAATCCGCCGCCGTCTTCGACGACCAGATGTTCGGCTTGAACCTCGCCCTCCAGCAGGCCGCCGGGTTTCACGGTCACGACGCCCGTGGCCGTGAGCCTGGCGCGGACGGTGCCGGAGATTTCGATGTTGCGGTACTTGATCTCCTGCTTGAACTTGAACTCCGCGCCCGCTGCGATGCGCAGGTCGGGAGCGGACACGGCCTTTTCCGAAAAGATCGCGCCGGCGCCCAACTCGATCACACGCAGCGCGCGCGCCCGTCCGCCTTCAACGATTCCTTCCAGGATGACCTCGCTGCCGATGAGATTGCCATTCTTCAGGACCCCCGTCGGCGTGAGGCGGATCGTCCCCGCCGTTTTGACGGTCTCGACGCACTCGGCGTCGATGGTGTGGTCGGTGAGGTCCAGCAGCGCGCGGCACTTTGGGCAGTGCGTGCTCGTCGCGCGGCCGTGCATCTGGAACTTGTAGCCGCACTCGTAGCACTCGATGTGGTGTTTGACGGGAACGGTTGTCCGCGCCACCCGCGCGCCCAGCTTCTGGGGGTCGGACGGCGGCGCCTCGGTCGACGCCGGGGCGTCGGGATCCGGCGTCGGTTTGGGCGCGGGCTTGGTGCGCGCGACCGCCCGGATGGTCGCGTAGCTATCAAGTGTGTTGACCTTGCGGTTCTTGGGCACCGCTCGCTCCCGTCTTCATGCGCCGATTACGGCGCGCCGGCAATTAGCGCCGCGCAAATGATCGCACCGTGGCGGCGTCCGCGTGCTCGCTGTCGGTTTCGGTCGTGTCCATCACGGGCGCCACGCCGCTGATGGGTGAACCCGACGGATTGACTTCCGAGCGACCGATGAAGGTTACGCCGTCCTCGACGCTCAAGCGTTTGGCGCGGATGTCGCCGGTGACGCGCGCCGTCGATTTCATCTCGATGCGGTCCTTGGCCGTGACATTGCCCTGCACCCCGCCCTCGATGGTCGCCGAGTTGACCACGATGTTGCCCTTGATCTGCGCGGACGGCCCGATGACGGCGTCGCCGGTGGAATGCAATTCGCCATCCAGTTTGCCGTCGACGCGGATGGAGCCGGAGCTTTTGATCGTGCCGGTGATTTCGACATCCTTGGAAATGACTGACTGCGGAGTTGTGTTGTTGTCCATAAGATTTCCCTCCAAGTTACCTCCTGATTTTGGCGGGCACACGACGCCCGCCGCCCAAACTCGCTGGGATAAGAGTCGCAGAAACCACGGGGCGTGACAAGATGAAACACGGCCTGCGGCAAGAATTACAACGGCGGGGCGGTCGCGGTCAGCATGACCGGCGGGTGAGCAATTGTTGGAACGCGGAGGTGCCGCGCAAATCGGCGAAGTCAGGCTCGACCTTGGCCAGGACCCGTAGTTTGGGGTCGAGGTGCAAGGCGTTCTTCAACAGCTCGATGGCCTCGTCCGGGCGGTGTTGCACGGCGCGGTAGCAGGCCATGTTGTAATGCGCCAGCGCATCCTGCGGGTTCACTTCGAAGGCGCGCTGGAGCGTATCGACCGCGGCATCCAGCGACTGGGTGCGCCGGCGGATGTAGGCGAGGTTGATCCAAATGCCGGCATCGCGCGGGTTAAGTTCGGCCAACTGGGCGACGAACGGTTCGGCTTCGCTCAACCGATTGGCCTGCCAGAGCGCGGCGGATTTGATGGCGATGGCTGGCGAGAGGTTGGGAGAGAGGGCCAAGGCGATGTCGGCTTCCTGCACGGCGTCGTCGTACATCCCCAAATCCAGGTAACCGGACGCGTACTCGACATGTTTTCGAACATCGGGCTTCATGGATCGAGGCTTCCTCATCAACATGGCACGGATATTAAAATATAGCAAGCGCCCGGGCAATTTGCCATGGTAGCGCCATGGTCTACAAGGCGCTGGTTCGTCCGTGGCTTTTTCAGGCCGACCCGGAAGCGGCCCACGAGCGGGCATTGAACCTCGCCGGCACGCTGGGCCGTTGCCGCGTCGCGCGCGACGCTGTCGAGACGATGTTCGCCGTCGAAGACCGCCGGCTCCGCCAGACGGTTTTCGAAATCGAATTCGCCAATCCCGTCGGTCTCGCCGCCGGCTACGACAAGAACGCGCTCGGGCTGGAATTGTGGCCGGCGCTCGGGCTGGGGTTTGTCGAGATCGGCAGCGTGACCGCGCGCGCGCAACCCGGCACCGAACCCCCGCGACTCTTTCGCCAGATAGACCAACGCGCGCTCATCAACCGCATGGGGTTCAACAACGATGGCGCCGAGGCAATTTCCGCCCGCATCCCGCCGCCCCCGCACCGCATTCCCATCGGCGTCAACGTCGGCAAGAATCGCGATGTGGAACTGGCCCGCGCCGGCGAAAGCTACGCGGACACGATCCGCGCGCTCCGCGACCGCGCGGATTTCTTCGTCCTCAACGTCAGTTCTCCGAACACGCCCGGTTTGCGAAAGTTGCAGGACAAGGAAATGCTGGATGCCCTGCTGGCACAGGTTCACGAGGAGCTTCCGATCTTGCTGAAAATCGCCCCTGACCTGACCTTCGACCAAATCGACGACGTCGTGGCGTTGGCGCAGAAGCACGGGTTGTCGGGCATCGTCGCTACGAATACGACCGTCGATCATCCGCCGCCGCTCGAGGGCGGATTGAGCGGCGCGCCGTTGCGGGCGCGGGCCACTGAATGCATCCGGCACATTCGTCGTCAAACGAAGGGTCGGATGCCGGTCATCGGCGTGGGCGGCATTTTCACGGCGGAAGACGCGTACGAAAAGATCCGCGCGGGTGCCAGCCTGATTGAAATCTGGACGGGAATAGTCTACGAAGGCCCCGCCATCACGCGCAACATCAATCGCGGACTGCTGCGGTTGCTGGCGCGGGACGGATTTGACAACATTGCCGAAGCGGTGGGAACGGAATGAACGAATCGCCCAAACTCTGGCCGCACGCCTGGTCGCTGATACGCGGGCAGCAGCGGGCCGCAATGGGAGGGCTGGTGCTGACGTTGCTCAGCATCGCTGCCAGCCTGCTCCAGCCGTGGCCGATGAAGGTAATCGTCGACAGCATTCTTGGCTCGGCACCGATGCCGGCGTGGCTGGCGACGGTTGCCGACAACAAAGCCGCGGCGTTGGTGGTCGTATGTGTCGCATTGCTGGCAA
>JBEKYJ010000076.1:0-16166 GCA_049511095.1 Verrucomicrobiia bacterium | reverse complement strand
GTGCTGATCGGCGTGCAAGATGTTCGCGTTGTGCCGGTACAGAAAATCGGAAACCGCCGCGACGATCCCCTTTTGGTCGGGACAATCAACGAGCAAGATGGCGGTGTTCTTCATGCGGCGCTGCGGCCAGTCTTCCATGCCGGAATGTGTCCCGCAAGAAAATCCTGTTTCTCAGCATTCCGACGCGGTGTCACACGGGCTCTCGTGAAACGAATCCAGCGGATCTTGCCAGGCAACTCGACGATCTTGGTGGGACTGCAGGCGCGGGTTGGAAAACCCGCCGGGAGTTTCCGGGATCGCTTCGACCGACCGCAGGTCTCCACTCATTCGCCCGCCGTGTAGCCACGGCCTGCCCCGATTCCGAGATCGGGGCCTCTCCGAGGCGTGTTCGCCTGCGGTTTCGCCCCATTTCGACTCCATCCGCCTCCTGTCTCCTGACTCCTGACTTCTTTCCCCTTTTTGGCTTCGTTCGTGCGTAACTCGACGCAGGAGAGGCCGAGGGGTCTAGGGCGGCAAACCACTCTCCCGGAGTGGTATTTTGGTGCTTTTCCCCCCATTTTTAGGTTCTTTTTTGCATAACGAACCCAACTCGCATTTTACCTAAGATATTCACGCCTAAATACATACGCATTTTTCAGTTGGGTTCGTTTGGTAAAAACACTCTTCCTTATAGAGAGTCCCCCCTGCCAACCGACGCCAAAGCCGAACCCCGTGGTGACGGGGTGGAGCCGAGTCGGACGAGACGCCGTCGCGGCAAACGCAGTTCCGCGAAGCGGAAAGCCAAAGGCCGAGCCGAGAGGGCGCGAGCGAGTGCAATCGAGTAAGGCGCAGCGGTCCAGCCTTCGTAGCCGAAGCAACTGCTTTGGCGAAGTAGGCCCACCGCATGTCTCTATGATCCATGCTCACGCCCCCAATCTTCTCACGTTCCTTCCAAACCTCAAAGTGCACTTTGGAAGGTTTGGAAGGTTTGGAAGCTTTTCTTTCGTATTCCTAATCCGTTCTTGTTGCGCACTTTGGCGAGCCGAGTCAGACGACGACGCCCCTAAACCTGCGCGCCATCCTCGCAAAGACGAAGGAAAACCGGACATTTGTTAGGTGTGATCCCGCTCAATGGGACCATGTGAAGACCGAATGTCTTATGATTTGGGCAACACGCCTCAAGCGTTGACCCCCCTGGTGATTGTAACTACCCACAGATTTCGGCAATCTACTGGACAATCAGTGCCTATTAAGGTTAAGATCATGTTCGATTCGAGGGTAGAGGGAAGTGCGAGGAAACCTGATCGGTCGTTTACTTTGTACGGGGGTGGTTGTGTTTGCCGTCCACCAGGCTTCGGCGGCGAATCTCCTGCAGAATTCGGGGTTTGAAACCGGAAATCTGTCGAGTTGGACAGTCTCGGGCTCGGGCTTTGGGGTCGGCGCTACGGTGATAACTCCCAACAATGGCCCATCGGCCGCCGGTACGCACAGCGCCTTTCTGAGCAATCTCGTGATGTCCACCACTCTGGGGTTACAGCAGACCACCCCGCTCGGCAGCGTGCACGCTGGCCCGGTAAACTTTTCATTTGATCTGCAGAATATACTTTCAGCCAACGGGGGAGCCATCCTCATCGATGTCTGGGACATGAACTCAGCCGGCGGGATTATTGATCAGGGCGTGGGACTACCACTGACCGCTCCCGTCGACAGCACCTGGCACACGTACAGTGGTTCGTACACCGCCCCAGCAGGCACAGATCACCTCAAAGTTGAGTTGGATGCGACGTTCGTAGAGATCCTCAGTGTCGACAATGTGTCCCTCAGCCAGATTCCCGAGCCGACCACGGCAGCACTGGTCACTCTGGGCCTCATCGGTGGCTTCGTAGGTCAGCGCAAGCGACGGTTCGAGACTAAGACTCACCGTTAACCCCTCTTCGATGGAAGTTACGGAGCGCGGGGCGGCGCGGGCCTGAAGGGCCGACCTCCGTCCTGCAAACCAGAATATGGCAAAAGTCAACGACTGAGCCCTTTTTGAAGGATATGCTCCACTGGAGCATATCATGGCAGGCGACGGGACAGGTGATGCGTGAGTGAAATCCGAAGAACGAATCTCGAAGTGCGGAAGACGAATCTCGTGTGTGAAGCATGAAACTCGAAATCCGAAACAAATACGAAGGGCGGAAGACGAGAAACACTACGGGATCAGGGCAATTGTCTGAAACTGAGACCTGACCCCATTTCGTCAATACTCTCCACTGGAGCATATCATGGCTGGCGACGGGTGGTGTGACGAGGGGCGGCGGCGAACGTGGCGCATCGTCGGCCCAGAATGATAACGAAAAACGAAGCGGCCCATTTTGACTCAATTCCAGAAACAAGAGATGTGACCCCCTTTCCCCATTGTGGCCGTTGGCTCCAGCGCGGTGTTAGGCCGCGAGTCTCTCATAACTCAAACCTGTCTTATTTTCTGCTATTGCAAGCAACTCACGCGCTTCGTCCTGCTGAACAAGTAAATACATCTGATACTGGCGATACACCCAGTCCCACTGAAACTCGTCTTTAAACGCTTTGCTGCGGTTCTGATGCTCTGCCTTAGACTCGTCCCAACGGATAATGAGACCAGTGTATCGAACCCACCTCATGTGCCGAATCTGCTCCCATCGAATCGTCTCCGGCTTGCCAGATGGATAGACGCGCTGTAATCCAGCATCCGTCAACTTCCACGACTCCCCCGACTTCAGCATATCGTGCAATGTGGAACGTAAACACATCTGGACAAAGATAACAAGGACACCACCCGCGCCTAAGAAAAACAGCCAATACTTGAGGTTGTGACTAACGGCGGCAGCAAAAAGAAAGCCGCAGATGATAATACCGGTGAAAATGTATGTTACCGGCCAAAAGATCGTGAAATCTTGCTTTATCTCTCGTTCGCTGATGTCCATAAGCGAGATTCTCTCTCGCGGCCTAACATGTACCAGATGCCAAAAATACTATCGATCACGGTTGCCGTTTTCCATACATTTCTGCCATATGGCAACATGCATCAAGTGCTTAAGCGTATGAAGGCGACGGCACAGGTGATGCGTGAGTGAAATCCGAAGCACGAAACACGAAATCCGAAACAAATCCGAAGTGCGGAAGACGAGACGCGACGGGATCAAGGCAGTGGTCGGATGGAGAGGGCTGACGCCGTTTTTCTGTCAAGAGTCAGCGTTGACGCCTGAGAATGATATGCTCCACTGGAGCATATCATGGCTGGCGACGGGTGGTGTGACGAGAGGCGGTGGCGAACGGGGCGCCTCGTCGACTCAGAATGATAACGAAAAACGAAGCGACCCATTTTGACTCAATTCCAGAAACAAGAGATGTGACCCCTTTTCCCATGACCCCTTTTCCCTCATGACCCCCACGATTTCAGCGTCGGTGACCGGCCCCGGTTACGGACAGTTCAGCACCGTGCGGATGCGCGTCGCCTGGGCGATCATTGCGGCCCCTTGGGCCGCAGTTATTTGCTTTATGCGCACGTACACATTGACGAAAGTGGGGAAGGCCTTAAGCCAAATACACGCAATGGTCACGTTGCCCCTGCTCAGCGCGCAGCTGGCGATTTGGAGTTCCGCTGTTAGGGCGTTCTCAACTCCCCCGTTCAAATGGTAGCTGTGCACCAGCCCGATCAGGTCGTTGATCTGTTCAGCCGCACCCTTGACGTGGACAACGAAGCTGCAACCGGCCGTCAGTCCGGCGCTGTCCGTGACCGTGCAACGCACCGTCGTATTTCCAATCCCGAAGAGCGAACCAGACGCCGGCCTGCAAGTGACGCCGGCGATTGAACAGTTGTCGCTAACCACCGGCGCGGCGTAGGTCACCACCGCGCCCTTGGCATTGGTGGCCGGGACGGATTTATTTTCTGGGCAGGTGATCGTCGGGGGTGTGTCATCAACCACTGTTACCGTCGCCGTGCACTGACTGCTTGCGCCGTGGCTGTCGGTCACCGTCAATGTCACGGTTGTCACGCCCTTGGCATACGGGCCGGGCGGAAACTGAACCAACGTGATCGTGTCGCCCGCGTCGGGATCGAACGAGCCGTCATCAATCGAGGCGGTGGCTTGACAATTCGAGTCGGCGGACACTGTCACGTCCTTGCACTTCGCCACGGGTGGATTGTTGCCAGACTGCTGCACCTCAAACGCGCCGATATCAATGCGGCCGCCCACGACGCGCGGAAAACCGAGGCCGCGCTGGTCGAACTCCGGCGGCGGGGTGAAGTTGGGGTCGCCAGCGTTGATGGCCGGGCTGCCGGGCAACAACGCGTGCGTGAAGGTCGGCCCGCCGTTGTCCTGCAACGGTCCAAGCAGCGGATTTGTGTTGCGAATGTCCCCCGTCGCATTGAGTAAACCGCCGGGGCCGGTCGTGCCATCGCCGCCCGCTGCATCGCTGCTAAGGTTGTAGCCATCTGAGGTGACCGAGCCGAAGAGGTTCTCGATGTTTGCGCCTGGAGAGCCGGCATTCAGGATGGTGTCCACGATTTCCAGTGTGGCGCCGCCGGAGGACTCGCCATCGTTGAAGATGCCGCCGCCGTACCGGAACGCCGAGTTGCCGCTGAGGGTGCTGGCACTCACAGCCAACGCGGCGCTGCCGGAATATCCGCCGAAGTTGAAGATAGCACCGCCGCAGTCGGCGAAGTTGCGACTTAGGGTGCTGGAGCTTACTGTCAACGTCGCGCTCCCAGAGACACCATCGTTGAAGATGCCGCCCCCAAAGCCCGCCGGGGCCGAGTTACTGTTGACTGTGCTGGCGATCACCGTCAGCATCGCGCTGCCGGAATATCCGCCGAAGTTGTCGATACCGCCACCGTCAAGCGTGGCCGAGTTACTGTTGACTGTGCTGGCGATCACCGTCAGCGTCGCGCTGCCGGAATATCCGCCGTAGTTGAAGATCCCGCCGCCGCCGTAAGCCGAGTTGCCGTTGACGCTGCTGGCGATCACCGTCAGCGTCGCGCCGCCGGAATCCGCGCCGAAGTTGAAGATCCCGCCGCCCAGGTAGGTGGCCGAGTTGCCGCTGAGGGTGCAATTGCTCACCGTCAGCGTCGAGTGGTCATTGTAGATGCCGCCCCCGACGGGTAGTGGATACGGTGGATCCACGCTGGTGCCGTTGGTGATGGTCAGGCTGGAAATGCTAGCGGTTACGGCGTTCGTGATGTGAAATACGCGGCTGGCGGCGTTGCCATCGAGCGCCAAATTGCCGGGGCCGGGGCCGAGGATGGTGACACTGTTCGACACCACCAGTTCGCCGGTGGACAGGGTGATGGTGGCGGGCAAGCTGACCGCGAAGTTAATCGTATCACCGTCCGCGGCGCTGGCCAGCGCGGCGCGCAGCGTGCCCGCTCCACTGTCGGCGGTGCTGGTGACAGTGATCGTGGCCGCCCGCAGAGTGACGGACGTTGCGCAAAGCAACGCCAGGCACGAGGCCGCAACGGCGACCGATGTGAGTTTGGTTTTCATGTTTTGTTTCCGTTCTTTTCAGATGGTTGTGGTGAATCCGTTTTCATGCAGGCAGCCGATGGCAATGAGTGAAACGAGCAGCTTCCTCATGATGGTGTCATTCTCGCGTGCGAAAGCCACACTGTTGAATTGCGTGGATGGGCAACTGGGTGGCGGGCGCTGACGGCGCACTCGTCGCGAGCTTGGGTCAGGTGAGAGGCTACAGGGGTCAGGGAAGCGTTCGGTACCTGATACGCCCGTGATGACGGAACTATGGTTCGAGTCCATTCTCGCGCCGACTCGAACCCGAAACCGGGCAGGCGAGCGTCGTGGCTACGTCTCCCTCGCCAAGAGGGGAAACTCTCACAAGCGCACGGCGGTGTCAACAAAAACCTAGCTTGCGCGGTAACGAATTGTTGTCCTGCCGTAATAATCCCCAAGCAACCTACGTGTGCACCGTCAGGCGGATACTCTCGTCCGACTCGGCTCCGAGGACTCGGCTTCGCACGCTACACCAGCCTGCCGGTGAACCCAGCACGGCTCGCACCCCGTAGACGACACGAGGGCAGGGAGCCGTGGCTACACCGGAAACGGCGCGGCGCGCCCGGCGGTCGCGCCCTACCACCGGCACAGCGCGGGCAACGGCGGCGGAGCGGCTGGATACCGTCGTCGGACTCGGGCATCCAGCTCTACAAAGCGGAGCCGGGCGGGCGGAGCGGCTGGATACCTAAACGACAGGCCCCGACCTCAGAGTCGGGGCGAGCGTCCAGCCCTACAAAACGGCGCGGGCGGCCGGGGCGACCGCTACTACACCGAACGGAGCACGGCTCATAGAGCCGTGGCTACACCCGGATTGCTTTGGGGTTTGGGGCGGTGATATGAAGGCGGTTGGATGAGTGAGCGGATACGGTTAGCACAGATGCGGGAACTGCCGACGCTGGGGTTGTGGGTGGTGATTTGCGTGGTGACGGGGGTGGCGCAGCCGAAATTTTTTTCGGCGAGCGTGTTTCACAGCATTTTGTTGTGGATGCCGTTGCTGCTGGTGGTGGCGATGGGCGAGATGATGGTGATCTTGACGCGAGGGGTGGATGTGTCGGTGGGGTCGATGATGGGGTTGGCGGGGATGGTGGTGGGGATTGCGTTGCGGGATCATCCGGGGATCGGGATTTACTGGGCGACTGTGTTGGGGATGGCGGTCGGCGCGGCGCTCGGGGCGGTCAACGGGGTGCTGGTGGCGTATGGCAACGTGCCGGCGATTGTGGCGACGCTGGGGACGTTGGGCGCGTATCGCGGGTTGGTACACATCATCAGCCGGGGCGTGCAGGTGGACGAATACAATCTGCCGCGTGAGTTGGGTCGGTGGTCGATTGATGGGCCGTTCGGGCAGACGTTGGTGCCGTGGGTGGTGATCTTCGCGGTGGCGGCGGCGGTGGTGACGGGGTTGTTCTTGAGGTTCACGCGGACGGGGCGGGACATTTATGCCGTCGGCGGCAATCGCGAGGCGGCCCGGTTGCGGGGGATCGGCGTGTCGCGGGTGACGTTTCTGGTGTACGTGCTCAGCGGATTGGGGTCGGGTCTGGCGGGGGTGCTGTATGCGTCGCGGTTCGGGACGATCAACCCGGCGGCGATCGGGAGCGGGTTTGAGTTGATCGCGATATCGGCGGTGGTGGTCGGCGGGGTGAGCGTGTTCGGCGGGTCGGGGACGGTGGGGGGCGTGGTGGTGGGGTGCGTGTTGCTGGGGACGATTTCCACGGCGTTGACGGTGCTGAATGTGGCGGAGGCGTGGCAGGGGACGATGTATGGGGTGGTGATTTTGGTGGCGGTGATTTTGGACAAGTGGATGGGGGAGGAGTTGCAGCTAACATGAGTGAAACTCGGTCAACTTCGACGAGGACGGTGCCGCGTTGGGCGGCGGCGCCGGAGTGGATGACGGCGGGGCTGCTGGTGGCGGTGTTTGGGGTGAGCGCGGTGTTCGTGCCGCGATTTCTGGATGCGGCGTACTTGTTTGACCGCAGCTCGCTGTACATGGAGGCGGGATTGATGGCGCTGGGGATGACGTTTGTGATCGTGGGCGGGCACATCGATTTGTCGTGTGCGTCGATGCTGGCGTTGGTCGGGACGGTCGTCGCGACGTTGCACGTGAAGGTGGGCTGGCCCCTGCTGCCGCTGGTGTTTCTCGCGCCGTTGCTGGGCGCGATGCTGGGGGGGATCAATGGGATCGTCGTGGCCCGGCTGGGATTGCCGTCGCTGGTGGTGACGTTGGCGACGATGGCATTGTACCGCGGGTTGGCGCAGGTGTTGTTGGGAGACCATTCGTTGAACCTACCGTCGTGGTTTACGGGCATCGAACGGGTCACCATCGCCGGAACGCTGGTGCCGGTGCCGATGGTGTTATTTCTCGGCATGGCGGTGGCACTCGGCTGGGTGTTGCACCAGACGGTTTTCGGAACCTGGTTGTTCGCGATGGGCACCAACGCGGAGGCGGCGCAGTATTCGGGCGTGCCGGTCGAGCGGGTCACGATGTCGGTGTTTGTGATATCGGGAGTGTTGTCAGCCATGGCCGCAATCATTATGATTTCGCGTCTGGGCGTGGCGCGGTATGATCACGCTCTCGGCTTGGAATTGGATGTGATCACAGCGGTGGTGTTGGGTGGCGTGAGCATTTTTGGCGGGCGCGGGACGGTGGCGGGAACGGTGTTGGCGTTGTTTCTGATTGCCGTGCTGCAAACGGGGATGGGCGTGGCCAACGTCAAGGCCGAATATCAAGCCACCGCCAGCGGTGCGCTGTTGATCCTGGCGGTCTTGATGAGTAATTTTTCCGCGAAACTGCGAACCTGGACACAGATGCGCTGAGGAACCCATGAGCAAACCATACACACACGCCAGCGAAGATTACGCCGCGCTCGGCATTGACACCGACAAGGCCATCCAACGCGCGCTCGCGATTCCGATCTCGATGCACTGCTGGCAAGCCGACGACATCATCGGCTTTGAGGTGAAAGAGTCGGGGTTGGCCGGCGGCGGCATCATGGCTACGGGCAACCATCCCGGTCGCGCCCGCACCGCCGACGAAGCGCGTGCGGACTACGAGCAGGTCTTGAAACTCGTGCCCGGTGCTTTACGCCTCAATCTTCACGCCTGTTACGCTGAGACCGCCGGCAAGATCGTCGACCGTGATGCGCTCGAACCCCGGCATTTTGCCAACTGGATGGACTGGGGGAAACGTCGCGGCGTGCGTCTCGACTTCAATCCAACGTTCTTCGCGCACCCAAAGGCCAACGATGGTTACACGCTCAGCCACACCGACAAATCCGTCCGGCAATTCTGGATTCGCCACTGCGTCGCCAGCCGAAAGATCGGCGAGTCAATGGCCCAGAACCAGGGCGGCCCGTGCATCGTCAATCATTGGATACCGGACGGCAGCAAGGATTATCCAGCCGACCGATGGACGCATCGGGCGCTGCTCACCGAATCGCTGGATGCCGCCGTCGCGAACGAAAAATCAGTCGATAAGAAGCTCTGTCTCGATTACGTCGAGAGCAAACTGTTCGGCCTCGGCAGCGAAGAGTACGTCGTCGGGTCGAGCGAATATTACAGCAGCTACGCGGTGAGTCGCGGCCTTGGTTATTGCCTCGACATGGGCCATTGGCATCCGACCGAGGAAATCTACGACAAAATTTCCGCGTATCTCCAGTTTCACAAGAAACTGCTGTTGCATGCCAGCCGCCCGGTCCGCTGGGACAGCGACCACGTCGTGCTCTTCAACGATGCGCTACGACACATCTTCCTCGAAATCCAGCGCGGCCACGCGTGGGAGCGGGTGGCGGTGGCGACGGATTTCTTCGACGCCAGCATCAACCGCATCGCCGCGTACGTCATCGGCCTGCGCGCCACGCGCAAGGCGATTCTGTACGCGCTGCTCGATCCGACCGCCGAACTGAAGCGCCTCGAAGCCGGCGGCAACAACGCCGGTCGCCTCGCGTTGATGGAAGAGATGAAGACCATGCCGTTCGGGGCGGTTTGGGATTCATTGTGTCAGCTCGTGGACACGCCGCTGGATCGCGCGTGGATGAATCACGTTACAAAATACGAAGCGAACGTGCTCCGGAAGCGGAAATGAGCTACGACTCTCATTTCCCGGATTGGACAGTTGAATTCGCGGCGGCCTTCTGCGTGTGTCTCCATTCCTTCCGGTAGTCCTTCATTCCGATGCGCGCCAAATCCAAGATGCCCTCGACGGCCTCGTGGAGTGGAGAAAGGCGGGTATTATGCTTGTGTTGCCAGGAGACCGGGACTTCACAAACAGTATATCCCAATAAGCGGGCGACCACGAGCACTTCCACATCGAAGCCACTATTGACCGCATTGCCGGTGATCCGCCGTCCCTTGGGAAAATTGTAGAAAACCAAATGATCCAGGATGTCCCAAAGCGTTTTCCTCTTTGCCAGTTTGAAGCCGCACTGTGTGTCCACAATGGGTAACCGCACCAGAAGTTTTCTGAATCCCCAATGTCCGATGCTCAAGGCGCGTCGAGTCAGGCTCGACGCCGGGCGGACCAAGCCGCGACTGCCCAAGGCAATGTCGCAGTGATTCTGGACGATGGCATGGAGCAGTTTGCCGGCTTCATGAATGGGCGTTGCCTGGTCCATGTCGGTCAGTAGGACCAGGCTCCCGGCGGCGGCCCTGATCCCCGCGGTCAGTGCCGCTGCCTTGCCGCCGTGATCGATGCGGATCACGCGGTCGGCGATGCCCTCGGCGACTCGGGCCGTGGCATCTTCACTTCCGTCGTCAACGACGATGAGTTCGATGGGAAACGGCTGGGCCTCTTTCCAGGAAACGATCGTCGCCAACAAGCCGCCGCGTATGGCTTGCTCCTCGTTGTAAGCAGGCACAACGATCGACAGCAGGTCATTGCCCTCCGGATGCCCGTCAGTGCTCGCAGTGGGCGAATCAAGCGAGGTGCGGCCAAACCATGATGTTCCAGCAGATTGCGTAAGGTCTGTGGCCGGGGTTGTCATGGACATCAATGTTTTGTATGCCGCGCTAAACAGTCACCAGATGGCCGCCATACTGCCCCAAGACGAATCTAAGCGCAAGCGAAACGGCGGCTTCGGATGAATTCAGATCCACACCAGTAGCCGGAGCGATCGAACGGAGTGGGCGCTGCGCACGGTGCGCCATGAGCCGGGGCAGAAACACATTCACCTTGCAAATGCTGTCGCCCCGCAGTCTGATGGATCGGCTAATCGGTTCGCCCGGTGTCGCGGTGACGTTCAACTGTTTGCGACTGGAATTGCAGCCATGAGGATGGAGCGTCGCTTTCTATGCGCCTTGTTGACGGGTGTGCTGGCCGCACCCGTTTGTCCGGCGAACCCCAACCTCGAGGGTCAGACCGAGCGGCCATTGCGCTACCGGCCTGAAGGGACAGATTTTGTCATCGAGAACGGCGCGGAGTGGTTCAACCGCCCACTCTATGGCGGCAACACGGCCTTTCGAGTGGACGCGGGCGACAAGCCAGAGTTCTCGCTGTATCTACCCGGTCACGGCGGAAACCTGCGGTTTGGCATCAAGACCGCAACAACTGCGAAATGGTTGTTCGATGCCGACAAGATCGTCGCTCGCTATCGTCCGGGTTCGATGGTTTACGAAATTCATGACTCGCTGCTGGGCAAGACGACATTGGAGTTGACCGCCCTCCCATTGACTACCGCGCAAGGTCTTGTGGTGCGCGCGGAATTGCGCGGTCCGGCAACGCCGATGGAACTGGTCTGGGCCTGCGGCGGCGCAAACGGTGAAAAGGGTCAGCGCGGTGGTGACATTGGTTGCGAACGCGAGCCGGTTGGCCGCTTTTTCCAACTGAAGCCCGACGATTGCCGGGGCAATACGTTCGAGATGGGGGCCGACGGTTTCACAATGCGAAGCAAACCCGCCACAATGGTTGGGATTGTGCCACCCAACTCGAAGCTGGCCGTGGGCGACGCGGCGAACTGGGCGGCGCTGCCGGAGTTGCTCGCTTCCGCAGGCAAGCCGACCGAGTTGCCGGTAGTGGTCGGGAAAACAGTGCTCCGTTCTGGCCAGCCGCTGCAGTTTGTGCTCCAGCGCGCTCCCCGCCTTGAGCACTGTGGCCCGGAACTTTTCGAGCAAACCGAACGTCACCGGCGCACGGTCGCGGAAAGAATTGTGGTGGAAACTCCGGACCCGTTCATCAACGCCGCGGCGTCGGCGCTTTGCGTGGCGGCGGACGGTGTGTGGGACGAGCACGAGGGAGCCTTCATGCATGGAGCGGTTGCCTGGCGCAACAAGCTGCTCGGTTGGCGCGGCCCGTACGCGGGAGACGCGCTCGGTTGGCACGACCGCATGCGGCGGCACTTGACGTATTGGGCGGGTCGCCAGAACACCAACACGATCGCCGCTACGCTGCCCCCGGCCGATCCGATGGCAAATCTTTCGCGGAATGAACCCGCGCTGCACAGCAATGGGGACATGTCGAATTCACACTACGACATGAACCTGGTCTACATCGACGCGCTCTTCCGCCATCTGCTCTGGACCGGTGATCTGGATTTCGCTCGGCAGATGTGGCCGGTCATCCAGCGCCATCTCGCCTGGGAACGGCGGCTGTTTCGGCGTCCGTTCGGGCCGGACCGGCTTCCGTTGTACGAAGCGTACTGCTGCATCTGGGCCAGTGACGACTTGGAGTACAATGGTGGCGGCGCAACTCACGCGACGGCGTACAACTACTATCACAATACAATGGCGGCCCGACTCGCAAGGTTGTTAGGCGAGGACACGACGTCCTACGAGCGTGAGGCGGATCTCATTTTGAAGGCGATGCGGCGTGAGCTGTGGCTGGCAAACTGCGGCTGGTACGCCGAATGCAAGGATCTGCTGGGCTTGCAGCTTGTCCATCCGAATGCCGGGCTGTGGACGTTTTACCACACGGTGGATTCGGGAGCGGCGACTCCCTTCGAGGCGTGGCAGATGACGCGCTTCGTGGACACGCAAATTCCGCACCTTCCCATCCACGGCCCCGGCATACCGGCGGGTGAGTATTGCACCCTGGCGACGACGAGTTGGATGCCCTACACGTGGTCGCTCAACAACGTCGTCATGGCCGAGGTCGCGCACAGCGCGCTGGCTTACTGGCAAGCGGGGCGTCCCGACGAGGCGTTTCGGTTGTTCAAGGGATGCGTTCTCGACAGCATGTTCATGGGCTTGTGCCCCGGCAACGTCGGCATGACGACGTCTTTTGACATGGGACGCAGCGAGGCCCAGCGCGATTTTGCGGATGGTGTCGGCGTCTGCTCGCGCGCGTTAGTCGAAGGTTTGTTCGGCGTCGTGCCGGATGCACTGCGGGGCGAAGTGCTGATCCGCCCCGGGTTCCCGGCAGACTGGGATAAAGCAAGTCTGCAGCATCCGGATTTTACTTTCGACTACAAGCGCGACGACGCGACGGAGATTTACGAAATGACGCCGAAATTTTCGAAGCCAATGGCCTTGCGTCTGCAGGTTGCCGCCCGGCGTGACCGGGCCCCCAGAGTCACAGTGAACGGGCGGCCGGTACGGGCTGGATTCCTTGAAGACTCCGTGGGTGTGCCGCGGGTCGAAATCCATTGCGAGTCGGCGCCGCGCTATACCGTGTCGGTTACGTGGCAGGGCGAACGACTCGCCAAGCCGGTCCATGCGGCGGTCATTGCCCGGGGCGCGGAGTTGCCGGTGACGTACGGCGCGGCCAAGCTGCTGAATGTATTCGACCCGCAACACGCGCTGCGCAACGGCATGACCGGACATCGAACCGTGTTCGCCAAAGTTCAGCAAGGCGACATGGCGTGGTGGGTGCCCATCGAGTTCGAGGTTCGTCCTGCGTCTGCAGTGCCGGATATCGCCAAGAAACGGAGCACGGAACCGTCCGCCGACTGGCACATGGTTGATTTGGGCCGGGCGTTCAACGACAAGGTCACGAGGATTTTTCAGAACGACTATCTTTCGCCGCGTTCGCCATACTGCTCGCTGGCGATTCCGAAACAAGGCATCGGCAGTTGGTGTCATCCCGGTTTCGACTTCGAAGTGGACGACTCCGGCCTGCGCGCGATGGCACAGAAGAATGGCGGCGCGTTTGTCCTGCCGCAGGGAGTCCCGTTCCAGACGCCCGGCGTGGGCGACGCAAACAACGTCGTCTTCACGTCGCGGTGGAACAACTACCCTTATGAGGTCTCCGTGCCGCTGGCCGGCAAGGCATCACACGTCTATCTGCTCATGGCCGGCTCGACCAATCCTATGCAAAGCCGTTTCGACAACGGCGAAGTCATTGTCACCTACACCGACGGCATGACCGAGCGGCTGGCGCTACGCAACCCGACCAACTGGTGGCCAATCGATGAGGACTACTTCCTTGACGATTTCGCGTTTCGCCGACCGGAGCCGATCCCGCCCCGGGTGGATTTGAAGACCGGCGCCGTACGGATGCCGGACCCTGGTGAATTCAAAGGCAAAGGCGGCAAGGTTGACGGCGGCGCGGCGACGGTGTTGGATTTGGCGCTGAACCGTCAGAAAGAACTGCGATCGGTGACGGTACGGACCCTGGCCAACGACGTGGTGATCGGTTTGATGGCGGTGACGCTGGCGCGCTGAACCTCCCGTCATTACAGTAGGAGCACTGGCTGAAGGAAGTGTTTCACATTGATTAGGTCACCGAGTCATGCGAAACATCGTGTCTGGCCGCTACGCCGTGTCGGCAGCCGGACGGGGGTGAAGGCGATCGTGGTTACATGCAAAGGAGAGCGGGCATGTTCCGAAGATTGACTTTGTGGTTGCTGCTGGTGGGAATGTTGGGCGGGTGCCAGAAGAGGGAATCCTCGTCGACTGCCGGGACGAAGCCGTCCGCCGGTGGCGTTCGGGTCGTTTACATTCCCAAGAATACCGGCAACCCGTACTTTAACGGAGTCACTGCCGGCCTGGAGAAAGGTTGCCGGGAACTCGGCGTGGAGTTTTTCACCACCGGGCCCGCCAACCCGGACGCGACCTCACAAATACCATTCCTCAAAGATCAGGTGCAGCGGGGGGTGAACGTGATTTGCATCTCGCCGAACAGCCCGGACGCATTGAACCAGGTGTTCGATGACGCGCGCGCCCACGGCATCAAGGTCATCGCGGTCAACAGCGACATCGTCGGCAACGAGTCGCATCGTGACGCCGCAGTCTATCCGTGTGACTTCGACAAGCTGGGAGCCAGTCAAATCGAGTTGCTGGGCTCGCTGATCAGCTACGAGGGCAAGTTTGCCATTCTCTCCGCCACCACCGACGCCCCCGATCAGAACTACTGGATCCAGGGCATGAAGGAAGCCCTCCGCGATCCCAAGTATGCGAAGATGGAGTTGGTGGACATTGTGTACGGCGATGACAAACCGCAAAAGAGCCGAACCGAAGCCGAGGGCTTGCTCACCAAGTATCCCGATTTGCGCGCCATTCTCGCGCCGACCTCTGTGGGCGTCGAACAGGCCGCCAAAGCCGTTGAAGCCGGGGGTGTCTACCCCGGCGGAGCGAATGCCAAAGGCAAAGGAGTTGTGGTCACCGGATTGGGCACGCCCAACCAACTTCGCCGCTATATCAAAGACAATATCATCACCGCCGCGGCTCTCTGGAGTCCGCCCGACGAAGGGTACACCTCCGCCTATCTGGCAGTTGGATTGGCCACGGGCAGAATCACAGCGCAACCAGGGAATAGCTTCAACGTGCCCGGCTTCGGACAGCGGGGGTTCCGGAAGAACAACCTTGTGGTGGCGGGCCCGCCGTTGATATTTACCAAGGACAACATCGATCAGTACAACTTCTGACAGAGCGCAGCGGAGGAATTTGAAACCGCAACCCACATCCGGCTCAACCGAGGAAGAAACTGCATGATGTCCAGATTTCTTGCCTTCGTCATGGCCACCGGCCTGTTGTCGAACGCTGTTGCCGAAGACGCCGCGCCGGTGAGGAGTCAGCTCACGATTCGGGCCGATCAGCCCCAAGGCACGATCAACCGCAACATCTACGGCCAGTTCTCCGAGCATCTCGGGCGGTGTATTTATGAAGGGATTTGGGTCGGGGAAGATTCGCCCATCCCGAACACGCGCGGAATCCGCAATGATGTCGTCGCGGCGCTGAAACAGTTGAACCTTCCAGTCCTGCGCTGGCCGGGCGGTTGCTTCGCCGATGAGTATCACTGGAAGGACGGCATCGGCCCGCGCGAGAAGCGCCCGCAGATGATCAACACGCATTGGGGCGGTGTGGTGGAGAACAACCACTTCGGCACGCACGAGTTTTTCGATCTTTGCGGGCAACTGGGTTGCGAGCCGTACATCTGCGGCAATGTCGGCAGCGGCAGCCCGCGGGAGATGATGGAGTGGATTGAGTATATGACCTCCGATGCCAACTCACCGATGGCCAACCTGCGGCGCCAGAACGGCCGCGACAAACCGTGGAAACTGAAATACTTCGGCGTCGGCAACGAAAGTTGGGGTTGCGGCGGGAATATGCGCCCGGAGTTTTATGCCGATAATTTTCGGCGCTACAACACGTTCGTGAAGAATTATCCCGGCAACCGGATCGAGCGTTTCGCCTGCGGCCCGAACGGGCCGGACTACAATTGGACCGACGTACTCTTGTGTTTGGCCGGTCGCCAGATGAACGGCCTGTCGCTGCACTATTACACTCTGTCCACCG
>JBEKYJ010000075.1:0-16439 GCA_049511095.1 Verrucomicrobiia bacterium | reverse complement strand
CACTTCATAAACATCAGCCTGCGACAGCAACATCGGCGCGCCCGTCGCCAACCCGAGCGCCAGCACGCAGGCCGCCACCACCCCGACGCTCACTTCGGCAAAGTAGCGCCGCCATAAGGCCCCCAGCATTGGCCAGAACAGTATCAAGGCGGGCGTGACTCCGAAGTAGAGGTAGAGCCGGCCATGGTACCGGCTTAGGTCGTTTAAACGGTACGGGGGGAGCTGATCGAGAAGATTGACGGCCGGATCGTAGGGGGCGGCGAGTTGCGCAAGCCCGGGCGGCACTTCTTTTTTCAAGCTGAGCTGGCCGGCGCGAAAACCTTGCACCAACAAATTGTAGTAAGTGTCAGCCGCATTCGGACTCAGCAGTTCCATCTTGCCCGACTGGGCCATGCACATGTACACCCCGATGACCAAAGCGCACACTGCGGCCAGTGAGATCCACCCGGTTTTCATTGTACTGGCGATCGTTTCGTCACAATCCTTGCTTCCCTTGGGGAATAACCTCACCCGACCTATCAACCGTCAACTCAAAAATGGGTCATGGAGCTTGACTCCCCGAGCGTGACTCGAACCTTTGAAGGGGTCGACGCTGTACTCAGTACGAGAAGCATTCCGCTGCGGTCGTTCCATTCCTGACGGGCGTATGACTTCCAGCATTCCTACTCCGTCGACCACTTCGCGGCTTGCTGCGCTACGGCTCCGACCCCTTCGACTTGGTGCTGTAGCGGCGCGGCCCGTCAGGGCCTGCGTCCGCTGGAGCGACTTGTTAGCCATCTCTTAATGGCATCGGCGTTCTCAGTTCTGCCCAGCTTTCGATAAGCCGTCTCTTCGTACTTGAGGGACAGAACTGGCACTTTCAGCCCGTCGAATTGGACGAATACCCTGTGTTTTTCAACATCAACAGGGGGTTCCCACCTGCCAGACGGAAGCTTCTTCTGCAACGCCCCCATTATCTCGACCTTGGTTCCATGTATTCTCAACTCGCCAAGGAAAGAGCGGATCGTTTCCGCTTCTGAGAATCCGACATTTCTGCAAACCTCCGAGGGGAAACGATCTTGAATCTGGTAGGCCCCAAGCTTGTCCGTCTGTAGATCGATGTCATTCACGGGGACGTCCATGCCATGGAGCGCAAAGCCGAGGCTTCCGGTTATCGCCCACGGGGGGCCAAAATCCCTAAGCCGTTCGTGAATGACTCGGAGGACCTTGCGATGTTTTTCCGAGATCATCTGGATGCCTAACGACCAGAGCTCAGCCGCGCGGGGCCAAAAGACGTGAATCCCGACGCAGTCGGGAAACTGACAGCGCCAACCCGCGTTGGCTGCAGCGATTTGTTAGACCACAGGGTTGTCACGTCCATGGCTCCGATGAATAATGTGAATAATGATAGACCAAATGACAAACACCAAACTTGCGGCGAAAAGAATCGGCACCGCGCTAAACAATAAAACGAACAAAGCAGACTTCATCCCGCCATCGAATACCATCGGCAGCATCAACTGTTGAGGACGATTAGACCTTCGAGGCAGGCACAAGGAAAGGACAAAAAGATCCCCGCTTTGAATGACTTGCGAATCTTGCGGGTTGAGGTTCCGAGGCGGATAAATGGCGACGCAATCGGCGACCCTCAATCAGGGCAACGGCACCTACCGCCACCAAGACTCAGGTCGCAAGCTTGGGGGCGTGTTCCTTCCGTTCGGGAAACTGATTACGGGTAATACAGGAGTTCGCCTTGTAGAAGCTACTGTGTTTCCCTGATTTAAGTGATTTTGTGCGCATTGGTGTTTCGCCTGCTACTACTCCCCACGTGAGTTCGACAAGAATCGGCAAGCAACACATCGCACAAAGGACTGACGGAAGAGGGAAGCTTGGCGAGACCGGGAAGATATGAATGATTTTCTGAGCATGCCGGTCCGGGTCGCGCATCCGGAAAAATCTTCGGACCCTTGGGCGAGCGCCGTCAGATTGCCCGCAACAATCGCGGCTGCCGCCGAACCGCCCAAGGAAACGCAGAGCCCATCACCTGTGGACATGGAGATTTTTCTGGAGGTTGCCGGCAAAGAGGAACGAATCCCAGAAACGGCGCACCGCTATACCGAGCAGACCCGCGAACATCTCGAAACCCTGCGGAAGGCCATCACTGCCGGCATCGCCGCGGATGTCAAAAGCGTTGCCCACAAGGTCGCAGGTTCGAGCGCGATGTGCGGCATGAACGCCATGGTCGTCCTGCTGCGTGACCTCGAGCGGACGGGGCATGAGCGCCAACTGGCGAACGCCGGGCGCGTGTTCGCTCAGGTTGAACAGGAATTTGTGAGGATCAAGGCCTTTTTCGCAAACCACCTGGAAGCTACCAACACGCCGGCCGCGCTGGCCGGCATCAAGGAGACGAAGTCATGAAACGCATTCTTATCATCGAAGACGACCGGTTTATCGCCGACGTGTATCAGGCCAAGTTGCGCGCCGAAGGATTCCTGGTCGACACCGCCAGTAACGGCCGATCCGGATTAAAGCAGTTTGACCTCAACCAGCCGGACCTGGCGCTGGTCGATCTCATGTTGCCGGAGATCAATGGCGTCGAAGTGATCCGCTCCATGCGCGCGCGCGCGGGCAACCGTGAGCTTCCGGTCCTTGTGTTCTCGAATGCTTACCTTGGCGGCATGGTCCAGGAGGCTTGGGACGCCGGCGCGAGCCAGGTGTTGACCAAAGCCGACTCCAGACCCGGTCAAGTGGTACAGGCTGTTAACGACGCGTTGCACATTTCCTCTTCCGCCCCGGCACCGGCCGTTGGCACTGCCGGGGATCGGCAGGCCGAGAGCGGGGCCGAGTTCCTACCGGAAATCTCCGGAGTGTTTTTCCGGAACTTCCCGCAAATGTTGGACACCTTGCGCCAGCCGATGAGCGTTTTGGGCAAAAGACCACATGACGCGTCGGCTCTGCAGATGTTGTGTCGGACGGTGCATTCGATCGCCGCCAATGCCAGTCTGGCGGGCATTGACCCGCTGGCCCAGATGGCCACGGCCCTCGAAAGTCTGCTTAAACTTCTCTGGGAAAAACCGGAACGCGTCACCCCATCGACATTGCGCTCCGTCGGCCAAGCCATCAAATTGTTCGAGGACATTGGCGTCGCGCCCTACGATCACGCGTTGAAGGATCCTTCCACGGCTCGAGTTCTCGTCGTGGACGATAGCGAGTTTGTCCAACAGGCAGTGTGCTCCGCACTGGCCATTGTCAACCTGACAGTGATCTGCGTCGACAATTCCGCGAGAGCTCTGGAAGAGTTAGAGCAGGGTCATTTTGATCTGATCATCTCGGACATCGAGATGCCGACGGTGGATGGTTACGCCCTGTGCACGATCCTGCGCGGCGTGCCGACGTATGAACAGATACCGATCATTTTTTTAAGCCAGCATGCCGACCCCGAGCATCGCAGAGAATCCTTTGTCCGTGGAGGCAACGATTTTATCAGCAAGCCCTTCCTATACATGGAACTGGCAGTCAAAGCCCTGAGCTTTGTGATGCGCGGTGCGTGGGACGAGAGCGAGCAAATGGCACCCTTGGCGAGCCAGAGTCGGCCACGGCAGCCAGCCGAGACCAACTGCCAGATGGCGTAGTCGGCACAAATCGAGATCGATCGACACCGCAGCCATCCGTACACTTTCCCCGACCGTTGACCATTCGCAACGCCTACTGGCGGCCGATCCCCGTGGGCAAACAATCGGTTCAAAAGCCTTCTCGTGGATGACGTGAACCTTTGAAAGGGTTAAGGCTTTCCTCGGCATGAGAAGCATTCGTTTGTGGTTGCTTTATTCCTGACGGGCGTGGCGTCGGGTGGTTCGGCGCGGACGGGTCAAGGGCAGAGATTCCTCGACAAGCTCGGAATGACAACGAGTGCTGATGGATAGGCTGGATGAACGGGACCCACCCCTGCCCCTCCAGTGGAGGGGAACATGGCGCGCCGCGTGAGGGCACGCGGCCTACAACGGCGTCATTCGGCGAGCCAGCGGGCGGCTTGTTGGGCCCAGTAGGTGAGGATGATGTCGGCGCCGGCGCGGCGGAAGCCGGTGAGCATTTCGAGGACGGTGGATTTTTCGTCGAGCCAGCCGTTTTGGGCGGCGGCTTTGACCATGGCGTATTCGCCGCTGACGTTGTAGCAGGCGACGGGGTAGCGGAACTTCTCTTTCACGCGCCAGATCAGGTCCTGATAACCGAGGGCGGGTTTGACCATGACGATGTCGGCGCCTTCCTCGATGTCGAGGGCGACTTCGCGCAGGGCTTCCTCGGCGTTGGCGTAATCCATCTGGTAGGTGCGGCGGTCGCCGAATTGGGGCGGTGATTCCGCGGCCTCGCGGAACGGGCCGTAGCAGGACGAAGCGAACTTGGCGGCGTAGCTCATGATGGGCATGTTGGAAAACCCGGTTTTGTCCAAGGCGGCGCGGATGGCGGCGACGCGGCCATCCATCATGTCGCTCGGGGCGACGATGTCGGCGCCCGCCTCGGCGTAGGCGCACGCGGATTTCGCGAGAAGGTCGAGCGTGGCGTCGTTGTCGATGCGGTAGTTTTTCCCGGATTTGCGGACGATGCCGCAGTGGCCGTGGCTCATGTATTCGCAGAGACAGACGTCGGTGATGACGATGAGGTCGGGCAATTCCTTTTTCAGGGCGCGGATGGCTTTGGGGACGATGCCGTTCGGCGCGTAGGCGCCACTGGCTTTTTCGTCTTTTTTATCGGGGATGCCGAAGAGGACCACGGCCGGCACGCCGAGCCTGGCGGTACGCCCGGCTTCCTTGACGAGTTCATCCACGGAAAGCTGGAACTGGCCGGGCATCGAGCGGATGGGTTTGCGGAGGCGCGAGCCTTCGCGGACGAACAGCGGCAGGACGAGGTGGCCGACGGACAACTCGGTCTCGCGGACGAGGGCGCGGAGTTTCGGGTTTTGGCGCAACCGGCGCGGGCGATAAATCGGGAAGCGCATGGGTCAGGCTCCGACGATGCGGGGTTCGGATTCCTGAATCAAGGCGATGATGTCGGAGGGTTGTTGCGCGGCATCGAGCCAGGCGCGGAAGTCGGGGTTGTTCACCAGCCGGGCGAGGCGCGAGAGGAGTTGGAGGTGCTGGCGGACGTTGGGCGCGCAGAGCAGGAAGAAATGGTGAACGAGTTTGCCGTCGAGCGCGCCGAAGTCGACGCCTTGGCGGTGGCGGCCATAGGCGAGGACGGGGTGGTCGACGAGGCCGATGAGGGCGTTGCGGGCGTGGGGGATGGCGACGCCTTCGCTGACACAGGTGGGACAGAGGTCTTCGCGGGCTTTGAGGGCTGCGAATAAGGTTTCGAAGAGCCGTTCCTCGCGGGGGTCGAGAACCAGGGCGCATAATTCGCGGAGGACGCCGTATTTGTCCGGGGCGGTGAGGTTGATGTTGATGCGGCTGAGGGCGATGGCGTTGGCGATGGTCAGCGGCTGGGGGAGGCCAGTGGCTTCGGGCGACAATTGTCGTTCGTCAACGGGTTTGTTGTCCATAAACGGGATTACGTTGCTTCGGGGAGATAGTACGGCGAGGAAAGAGGATGCGCAAGCGACGAAACGCGCGGCGGGTTCAGAACTTGCGCTCGTAGCTGCGGATGACGCCGATGACTTTGCCGAGGATTTTGGTGTCACCGGCGACGGGGATAGGCTCGTAGCGACGGTTGGCGGGTTCTAAATGGAGTTTGCCGTTGCGGCGGGCGAGGCGTTTCACGGTGGATTCGCCATCGACGAGGGCGACGACGATTTGGCCGGTTTCGGCGTGGTCCTGGGCGCGGACGACGACGAGATCGCCTTCGCAGATGCCGGCGTCGATCATGGAGTCGCCATGGACTTTGAGGGCGAAGACTTTCTGACCGGCAAATTCCTCGGTCAGGTCGAGCGTGCCTTCGATGTTTTCCTCGGCGAGGAGGGGGCTGCCGGCGGGGACGCGGCCGAGGATGGGCATGGGCGGGAATTCGGCGCGGAGGATTTTGGGCCAATTGTGCGGGACGAGGCCGCGGGATTTGCCGGGCAGTTTTTTGAGGTGGCCTTTGGTTTCGAGGGCGCGGAGGTGATCGCGGGCGGTGCCGGTGGAGCGATAGCCAAAGGAGCGGCAGATTTCGCGGACGGTGGGGGGGCGGCCGGTGCCGCGGATGCTGTCGAGGATGTACGTCAGCAGTCTTTGCTGTCGCGGCGTGAGCGGTTGTTGCACGGGGGATTAAGTACCACACAGATGTGTGGTATGGCAAGAGGAAACTTTCAGGCGGCGGCGAAGCAGCCGTGAATGGCGCGGTCGAGGTCGGTAACGTCGTACGGTTTTTCGAGGAAACCGCGGGCGCCGGCGTCGCGGGCTTCGGTTTCGGTGGTGCGACTGCCCGTGACGATGACGATTTTGGCGGGGGGATCTTTTTTGGACAGGAGGGCGGTGCAGGTCAGGCCGTCCATACGAGGCATACGGACGTCCATCATGATGACGTCGGGGCGCATCGACTCGTTTTTGGCGATGGCCTCATTACCGTCGATGGCGAAGCCGACGACCTCGTGGCCGAGGTATTCGAGGGCCATGCGCAAGGCGAATCGGACCGAGTCAGTATCGTCTGCAATGAGGATTTTCATCGTCGGGAGGTACTTTAGCACTCGTCATGCCACGGGCTTGAAAGGCAAGAAAAATGGGGATTACAGGGTGTTTCCTGCGAAAAACTGAACGAAAAAGGGCCATGAACGGGCCAAAAACGATGAAAAAACATCGGGACGGGAAATTGAGGCTGATTCAGACGGTTACGGGCAGGGAATTGCGGGCGCGCCTGCGAAACTTGGAACTGGCGGAAACATCGCCATGGCGACAGGATCGCCGGGGGCGGTAGTGAGCGTTTGATTCCATTCCACGTGGCCATCGAGAAAGAGGAAGTTGCCGGCCACGGGGTTCGAGGCCACATGCTTTGAATAGGGCCGGTAGGCCGGAGGAGACGGGCTCGCATCGGACGAACTCGTAATGTAAGCGATCGTGCCCATTCCACTTCGGTCCGCGAACGACTGAGACGCGACGGAAAGTTCCCCGACGACTGCGACTACAGAGTTTGTCAGCCAAGGGCACGTGAGACGCGAGCCAGCGATCCAGTTGTTGAGGTCCGGAGTGGTGTTTCCGGCCCCAACGACGATCCCGTAAGAGTTGGTTGCAGTGGGCAAGTCATTGGGACATCTAAACACTTTGGGTGTGAGATAGCCGTTCGTCAGCGCAACGTACCAAGTCGCCGAGCCACCAATCCAAGCCTGTGCGCCTCCTCCGTTTTGGTCCGCCGACGGGGTGTGGTTGTCATTGTCCCCTGCAAACGCCACCATCGCGATGCCGATTTGACGGAGGTTGGAGGCGCAGGCGACGCGTCGGCCTTTCTCACGAGCGCTATTAAGCGCCGGCAGCAGCAGTCCCGCGAGAATGCCGATGACGGCGATGACGGTCAGCAATTCGATCAGGGTGAAAGCCGAAAGCCGGCTGGGTTTGGTTGCGTGCATTGAGGTTGTTCCGGTTCCCAAGGTTCTCTTACACCGGCGGGGGGGTTTCGTCAACCCAGAAGGGAGGAATCAACGTCCAACATTCAACATTCAACGTTCAACGTTCAAGGGGCACGGCAAAGATGGGGAATGGAGGGATGGAGGGATGGAGGGGTGGAGTGTTGGAGGAATGGGGGGGCGGGGGGGGGAATCAACATCCAACATTCAACACTCAACGCTCAACGTTCAAGGGGCAGGAGGAGAGGAGACAGAAGTTCACCACGAAGGCACGAAGAGCACGAAAGGGCGGAGGAAAGGCACCCACCCCTAAGTCCCCCGCCTGCGGCGGGCAAGCCTTCGGTGGAGGGGAAACGGCGGACGGACGGAGCGGACGCCCACCTCGGCGGGTAAATCTCGGAGAGACGTCCCTACCAACGACATGGCGGGGTCAGGGCGGCCAGGGACGGCCGCTACTACACCAGCGGGGAAAGGGGTTGACAGGGGTGTCAATACAATGTACATACAGGGCAGGTACAGCGTATGGAGTTTGACTGGTCAGATCCGCCGTTTAACCCGAAGGATTCCCCTACCCTGCGAGAGATTGAGGAGTCATTTGAAGATCCGCTGGGGATTCGGTTATTTCCCGATTCGACACGATTCGCGAAGGAGTCGCGGGCGTTTTGTTTGGGGCGGACGTTGGCGGGGCGCGGGATTTTCAATGTGTATCGGTCGTATGGGAAGCAGGTGCGGGTGATAGGTTCGCGGTCGATGAAGGAGGAGGAAGAATATTTTTACGACAGGAAGGTGTCGGAATGGATGGCGTGAGGACATGCGGAGGGCGGGAGGGAATCAACAGGAGGGAATCAACATCCAACATTCAACACTCAACGCTCAACTTTCAAGGGCGGGAGCGAATCAACATCCAATTGCGCCGACTGCACGCACTCGGCGCGTCTCATGCAGCTAGTGCTGCACTCGGCTTTCAACGTTCAACTTTCAAGGGGCGGGAGGGAGAACACCCACCCCTAAGTCCCCCGCCTGCGGCGGGCAAGCCTCCGGTGGAGGGGAACAGTAGAGGAATGACATGGATGTGGTAACGGATTGGGAAGAGATACCGGAGTTTACGTGCGAGCACGATGAGGCGAAGTTTTGGTTGGTGCATCGGCTGGAGCCGAAGCTGATGGAGCAATCGATTGTGGGGTCGGACCAATCGGAATCGACGACGATCACGCTGCGGATGGATCCGCGGATGTTGTCGCGGATCAAGCGACTGGCGCGGTCGCGGTATTTGAATTATCAGAGCATGATCAAGCAATGGATCAGCGAACGAATGGAGAACGAGCAACGCGAGCGGGGGCCGAGGCAAGGATGATCCTCCTTCGCTAAAGCTACGGCGGACAAGGGAGACAGTAGACGGGAGAAGAGGAGACAGGAGGGGGCGGATGGCCGCAAAAAGTCGCAAGGGGCGCAAACACGAAGGCGGGCGGAAGAGCACGAAGGGGCGGATGTGAGTTCACCACGAAGGCACGAAGAGCACCAAGGGGGCGGATGTGAGTTCACCACGAAGGCACGAAGAGCACCAAGGGGGCGGATGTGAGTTCACCACGAAGGCACGAAGAGCACGAAGGGGGCCGGGGGAATCGACAATGAAGAAACAACACTCCAGGGCCGGGTTCACGCTGATTGAAATCTTGGTGGTGATCGTGATTATCACGATTCTGGCGGGGATCGTCGTCAGGACGGCGAAGTATGCGATCACCAAAGGCCAGCGTTCGCGCGCCGACAGCGAGATCCACATGATGGAGAACGCGCTCGAAAGCTACAAGAGTGACAACGGAGTTTATCCGCCGAGTACCTTGCAACGCACGACTGCGGCCGTATGGGGAGTCGCGGGGATTGTGGAAATCAACAACTCGGGTCTCTTGTATACCGCGCTGGCCGGAGGGCCCAAGGTCTATATGACATTCAAGCCCAATCAACTGAAGACCGCCGGTGGGATCACCTACATCGTCGATCCGTTCGGAAGCGCTTACAATTACTACTGCCCCCCCGGCCATGTAGGCCAGATAAACGGGGCCACGTTTGATTTATGGTCTTACGGACCCGACAACATGTGGGGGGTTGTTGGCACCGTCAACTACGACGCAGACAACATCACTAATTGGCAACAATAACGAGGAGCTGCCATGAGAAAATCTTCCACTACCGACCGGGCGTTCACGTTGATCGAACTGCTGACCGTGATTGCCATCATTGGCGTGCTGGCGGCGCTGCTGTTCCCGGCCATCAAGAGCGCGATGCTCAAAGCCGAGACGAGCAAGGCGCAAGCCGCAATTTCATCAGGCTTGGCGGCGGCGTTCAAGTCCTACTACACCGAGTACGGCAAGTGGCCCATCGCGTATACATTAGGGCCCATTCCGGTGCAGTACGAGGATTTCATCGTTGACCACAACATGATTGCGCTTCTCTCGGGTCAAGACCCCAGCGCATTCGCCGCGCCAAATCCTTTAGCTTTGAGTGACACAGGCCACAATGGCGTAAATTACGGTTTGTCAGGCGGCAGCATTCAGGGCAACCCACACCACATCGTCTTCCTCGAATTCAAACAGGCTGATATCAAGGCCAGTGCCATCGACCCTTCGGGCTATTTCTCCGATCCGTGGGGAAGGCCCTATCACTTCCGCCTGGATGTGAACTATGGGAACCAAGTGTACTACCCATTCGCACCGCAAGCGGCACAAACCTTGATGACCGCAGGTGTTCTCATTTGGTCGGTGGGGCCTGATGGGCAATATGACCAAAATGACACCGTCTCGCCAGTGTTGCCATTTACCGTGACATCGACGTCGGCTTTGAACAAAGACAATGTGAAAAGCTGGTAGCGTGTGATGAGAACGCCGCTTAGAGCGCCTAACAAAACCGACCCCGCTGCGGCCGTACCGTTGCCATCTGCTGATGGCGTCTCGCAGACTCGGCTTACGGGTGCGTCTTTCCCGCGCAGGCTGAAGCCTGCGGCTACAGTTTTGTCAGCGGCTCAAAGGTCTGGGTTTACGCTGATCGAGATGCTGGTGGTCATCGTGATCGTCGGCATCATGCTGGCCCTCACCCTTCCGGCGGTCAACAATCTCATGAAATCCGGCGGGGTGAGCGCGGCCTCGCGTCACGTCTCCAACTCATTGAATCTCGCCCGTCAGTACGCCATCACGCATCGCACCAGGACGCGTGTGGTCTTCCCGTATATCGCGACACCGGCAAACAGCCAAGCTCCACAGTATCTTTCCTACACGGTGCTCGCCTACAACTCCAGCGTGGTCGTCGGCGGAGGGTGGCAGTATGTTGGGAAATGGGAAGTTCTGCCTCTCGGTGTTGTTTTCCTCAATGGCAACGTTCTTGGGTCTGGGTCTCTTGATAACTTGCCCAATGATGCGACAATGTTATTTCCGAATACCGCTACTGGTGTAGCCACACCGCTTGCGTTCATCGAGTTTGGGCCCACAGGCGCAGCTTCGCAGGCATACACGCTGACGTGTCAGGAGGGGCTTATGAACGGCGCTGGCAACCCTAAACCGACCTCGGCAAATGCCTCGCAGTATACCGTCGACAACATCATCGGTCGCATTAAGGTGACCCGATTGCCATGAGACATTCACGAGTCAAGACCGGGAGGGGTGGCCAGAGGGGCTTCAGCCTGGTGGAGATCATGGTGGCGCTGGTGGTCATTGCGGTCGGTCTGATTGCGATCGTTGGTTTGATTCCCCAAGGGATTCAGTCGAGCCGCTCGGCCGCCGACAACACGCTGGTGGCCACGATTGTTCATGACGTTTTTAACATCGTGCGCTCCCAACCGTTTGCCACCGTGAACCTGAACGGGCTTGGGTTTAACCCGCCGGGGTATAACTTGAGCCAAGCGGGCGCTCAGTCCGGTGTAGCTTACTTCGACTCATCGGGCTTTCCGACAGCGGCGCAGGCCGATAGATATTACAGGGTCACCTTGAACTTCCAACACCACGCCACGTTGCCGCTCTCGCTGGTGACTGCCACTGTAGCGTGGCCGGCGAAGACGGCGGCGGCGGCACCTCCCAACCCGCAGGTTTTTTTCACTGAGATTGCCCAGTACCAATGAGCATGAATTGCACAAGTGGTGGAGCGGCGCGACCTTCGACCCGCCTTCGCCAAGGCTTCGGCGGGCAGGCAGGCTCAGGACAGAGCGCCGCGTTCACGCTGATTGAACTGATGGCTTCGATGGCGATACTCGGGTTGATTATGGTCATGCTGTTTTCCGTATTTGAGCAAGTCAACAAGGCGTGGCTCAGTGGCGAAAACCGGGTCGAGACCTTCACGCAGGCACGGGCCATCCTCGACCTGATGTCCCGTGAACTCTCCCAAGCGATTGCGACTGCGAAAGTCCCGTTCTATGCCAAGGATCTGAAAAACATTTATTTCGTTGCGCCGGTAAACCCTGCTGTCGGCAGTGCCGCCGTCGACTTGTGTGAGGTGGGCTATGAGTTCAATGATGTTATTACTCTCGTACACCCGCTTGCCACACTCACGCGGAGATTCTCACAATCAACTGACCCACAATGGGATTTTTATCAAGTTCCGGGAACGTGGTGGCAAAGCTTCAATGCAGCTAATGACGCGATTTTGGCCGATGGCTCTGTCTTGAGCGTCACGTTTAGGTGCTACGATGTCAGTGGCAACCCGGTTCCCCTTCCCTATGACAGCACCGCCCATCTCAACAGACTACCCTATACCGTTGTGATCTCGATGGACGCAGTGGACTCTCGCACGCTCACCAAGCTAAAGCTGATCAACAACGTCGGAACGGCATGGCAATCAATCACAAACGCGGCTTTGAGAACTTTCAGCGCTACAGTTTACCTGCCCAACACGAGACCATGAAGAAGCGCCTGACATCCATTTTTCATTTTTCCGAGGAGCGCGGCGTCGCGTTGATCCTGACCCTGGGCATCATTACCCTCGTGACCTTGATCCTGATCGCGTTTGCGATCAGCATGCGGGTGGAGAACACCGCCTCAAAGAGTTTCAATGATCTCGTCAAGGCACGCGAGATTGCCCAAGCCGCAGTTGACCAAGCGGTGGGGACAATCCGTCAAGCGACCACGAGAGGCGGTCCCATGCCGGGTGGTGTCGGAGGCAACATATTAAGCTACGTGACGTTTCCGGGCGCGATCTACGACTATAATGGCGCGCCGCCCGGCACTCGCGTACCGCTGTATTCATTGGCCGCAGGTGGAGCTGTCGCATCCGATACGTTTGACCTGAACGATGCCGTGAATGGCACGTTGTGGATTACCGGGAAGGGCGGCGAGTTCCTCGTCGGAGGTGCTTCCCAATTTCCAGCAAGCTGGAACTACATTGCGGAGAATGGCAACATGGCTCCCCCTGCTGGGCTGCCCTTGGGTAGCCCGCTTGTCGGACGCTATGCCTTTTGGGTGGACGATGAAGCGTCCAAAATCAATATCAACAAAGCTTGGGAGCGGCCAAATGCGGGAGTGGTTCCTGATGCCTACAGCACCGCAACCGCCGCTTACGGCGACACGAGCGAAGTGGATCTCCACACGTTATTGGCGGGGCTAAGCGCAAATGGGGTCGTTGCCGACATCAACAGCACACAAACGTCACCGACATACTCGGGATTCGCGACCATCGAAGAAGTCAAACTGGCGGATCCAGTGGACACCGATTTTAACGCCAACCGGTTTTCCCTTACTGCTTATTCCGACGATGCAAATTATCCAAACTATACGGATGATCTGGATGTGTTCGGGGTGCCGCGACGGGTGGCTTCCTTTCTCACAGAGGCGATTGATATCCAGAACTCTCCTTTACCCACGAACATCAGCGCTTATGCGCGCCTGTCAGACGGCAATACGTTGGGGAAAATATACGGTGGCACCTTCGCGAATAAATACCCCGTCGTCGGCGTCGTTGACGGCGTCAAGCAAATCATTGCCAACATCATCGCGTATCAGCACGACCCGCAAACCCCCATTGCGGTCGATCCGCAAGCGTTCCCTCCCGATGGAGGTCCAGCCGGTTTACAGCCCACGTATCTCGGTTTGGCAAGAACGCCGTATATCAATGAGGTGCAAGTCAAATACACGGATAATGGCGACGGCACTGTGACTCGGACGACAAGCGTTGAGCTGTTCTACCCCTATTCAGCCGATGCGACGTACACGTCGGGTGCAGCGGGTTCGGAGGACACCATAGTGGTGAGCGGCTTGCCCACTGGGACCCCCGCGACATTTGGGGGAGGCGTTACCATTACCGTTCTCGCAAGCACATTGTTCAGTAGTGGGACGCCTCAATTCTTTTCCAAGGCGGAAATCATAACGCTTGCAGCTCCGCCCCCCCCTCCTGTGACAATCACGATTTCACCCACGACAATCATGGTGAATTACTACCGAGCAGGACATCGGATAGACTTCGCGCAACTATCCTTGGGCGTGAACCCGATTTCCCTCAGTGTTCCGGGGTCCCCCCTTGTCGGGCCATCCGTTTACCACGGTGCTGAAGTAAAAGACCCATGGGTGAATGAAGACTCTTCACAATGGGTTCCTTACGATAACGTCGGTGGCTCATTGGGGAATCCGAACTCGACGGTTTACACCCCGACCGCCAACATTCTTTCGAAAGCGCACATTCGTGCTGCGCCAATGCAATCGGTCGGCGAACTTGGTTTTATCCACACACCAACGACCTTGAAGTATTTGACGCTGCAAGGCGGAGCCGCTGCCGGCGTGATTCCGGATTGGGCCATGTTGGATCTGTTTACGGTTGCCAATGCCAAAACCGCCGGACGGATCAACATCAATAGTCTTATTAATCCTCAATCGGCATCGGGCGATCCCGTTAAGGCGCGGTTGGTTCCCTTGAACGCCCTGCTGTTCGGTTTGGCTGGCTTGCCGGCCACGGCCGCAGCAGATATTACCGCGGACATTCGCGCAGACCCTTACGGCATACAGCAGACTGCCGCTTTCGGCGTTTTTGATACGATCGGCGAGGTGTGCGAGATTCCAAACATGACCACCGGACCTGATGAAGCCGCCAAAGAAGCCGCCATTCGCCGCATCGCCAACCTGATCACAGTACGGTCCAGCACGTTCACCATCTGGGTGATTGCGCAAAGCATCAAGCAACCGCCGCCTATCCCCGTCCCCCGGGTGTTCACGCCGGGCGTTGACCAAATTACCGGCGAAGTGAGGGCGCAAGCGGTAGTGGAGCGGTATGAGAGTCCGCCCGGGAGCGCGCCGCAGTTTCGGGTGAGGTATTTTCGGTATTTGTATAATTAGAGACGGGAGGGGCGGAGTATTGGAGTGGTGGAGGAATGGAGGGCGGGAGGGAATCAACATCCAACGTCCAACATCGAACGTTCAACGTTCAAGGGGCGGGGCAAGGATGAAGTATGAATTAAGAAGGATGAAAGGGGGAAGGAGGGCGGGAGGGAATCAACATCCAACGTCCAATTGCCGTGAAACGGCATCACGGCGTCTCGTGCAGCTAGTGCTGCACTCGGCTTTCAACTTTCAACGTTCAAGGGGCACGGCAAGGATGAAAGGGGGAAGCGGCGCGGGGAAGGATGAAGTAAGAAGGAGGAAAGTCGGAGAGGCGGGAGGGAGGGAATCAACATCCAACATTCAACACTCAACGTTCAACGTTCAAGGGGCACGGCAAGGATGAAGGATGAAAGGGGGACAGTAGGGCGGAAGTCCACCACGAAGACACAAAGAGCACCAAGGGGAGGAGGAAAGGCACCCACCCCTAAGTCCCCTCCGGTGGAGGGGAAACGGAATACGGACGGAGCGGACGGCGGAGGGGCGGCCAGGGACGGCCGCTACTACACCGGCGGACGGGGAAACGGCGCGGATGGCCTAGTGACAGCTCCGTAAACGACACGCGAGCAGGCCCACGCTACACGAGACTGCGGAAGGCGGGCGGGTTGACGGGGGTTGGGGTTGCTGGTAGGATTAACAGGCTGTGAAACGCGAGAAATACTACATTGTCACTGCGAACCCGCGTGCGGCCCGTGATGCAGAAACACGGTGGTCGCGTTGGGAGAAGAAGTGTGCTGAAGCCAGGCGATTGTATGGGATGCTGAGCGAGAGGCGTATCATCGCCCTGATTCGCAAGCGCCGCGAGTTGTCTTGAAGGTTCTCTTCGATAGTAACATCTACGTTTCGCGGATTCTTCATGGTGGTCTTCCGGCCCAGGTACTGAAGGTTGCCACTCAGGCGGGGCTGACGCTGTACGTCAGCGAGACGATCCTGGAGGAGGTGCGTGACGTGCTCGGTCGTCATGGGATTCGGGCTTCGCTGGTGGGGGCGCTGGTGCGCGAGATTGGACGGAGCGCCCGGACGGTGAAGATTCACAGGCAGAAGTTTTGGGAGGTTTCGCTGACGAAGGAAGACAACTACATTCTGGAAGCGGCGGTGGCGGCGAATGCGGATTATCTGGTGCGCGGGGTTTCTGAGCCGGGACGAGGGCGGGCGGACGCTACACAAGACTGCGGACGGACGGACGGCGGGATACCTTTCAGGCATCACGCCCTACAAGCGGCTTGAGGAGCGGAGGGCAGGAGTGAGAGGAAGAGGAAGAGCAGGAGGCGGAGGGGCGGGACGGGGCGGCCAGGGACGGCCGCTACTACACCGGCGGGCGACGTTGGTAGAGTGGAGGGGGTGATGGCTGGGATTCCATTGGAAGATAATTTCACGGATATTCTGGGGAAGGCGCAGCGTGGGCTGGGGCTGGGGAATGCGGAGTTGGCGCGGCGGGCGGGGGTGACGGTGGAGGAATTGCGTGAAGTGATGAGGAACCCACCCCTTGATCCCCTCCGTGGGAGGGGAACGGGCATGATCAATGAGGGGGTGATCCGGCGGTTGGCGGGGGCGATGGGATTGGGGGGAGAGGCGTTGGTGGCGATCGCGCG
>JBEKYJ010000074.1:0-16322 GCA_049511095.1 Verrucomicrobiia bacterium | reverse complement strand
CGTTGATTCGCTACACTCCCCTCCGTTGCGGGTGAGTCATGGCGCAAACTGCATGAACTAAGTTAGACCCTGCTGGATCCGACTGACCGCCGAGATTGCCGGACAGACCTTCGGCAGGGTGGTGATTGTGAAATCTGGCGAAATTTATGGCACCCGAATCTCGTACGGTGCTGTATTGTTAGGAGAAAGTACATGAAGGCTCTGAATGCCATCGGCCCGGACGACATAAAGCGGCTTGATTCGAAGCAGCTCGTTGGACTACTCAGAATCCTCCTTTACTCCGAGGCGCGGACTCGAGTCATTGCTAAGCACGGCATCCACGTTCCGCTGCAAATAACGATCTCCGATGGTGGGAAGGATGCCACTTGGGACGCTGATATCGAACCCACTACCTACATACCCAATAAGTACACGGTCTACCAATGCAAGGCTGAGGAAATGGGGCCCGCAAAATGTCAGGAAGAGTTGCTCCAAGAAGGGACTACGAACTTGAAGCCGAAAGTAGCCCAAACACTCGATAGGGGCGGAGCATATGTTTTCTTCTGCCATCACGGCTACGCAGACTCTGACGAACGTCTCAAGAAAGCCCGAGAGGCCCTGAGGGAAAGCGGCAGACCCAGTTGGGAAACAGACCAGCTAGAGTTCCTTGATGCGAATAAGATTGCTCAATGGGCGAACCAGCACACCTCAGCTTTTGCGTACGTGTGCGAGTGCGCAAAAATCTCACAATCGGTGATGTTGAAGAGCTTGGGCGAGTGGGGAAAAGAGGAAATGTTTACATTCGAGTTTCAGCCCAACGAGTATCTAGAGAAGTTGATACACGAGTTTCGCAGTTACCTTCTAGAGCCACAAAAAGTGGCGAGAATTACCGGTCCCTCGGGGCTTGGCAAAACCCGCCTTGCCTATGAGATATTCGCATGCAAAGGATTGGATGATGAAACCCTGAGGGATGTTCTCTCGGAATCAGTGGTTTATGTCGACTGTGAAGCCTACAAGGATGATGTAATTGGTTGGGTAGATCAGCTTACTTCCCACGGTTATTCTGGAATTGTTGTAGTCGACAACTGCCCCCACAAGGACCATTTACAGCTCGCTAAACAAATTCGAAGGCGAGACAGTCAACTAAGTCTTTTGAGTCTCGATTTCATCCCCGAGGATGCGCCTTCCGACTTCTTGCGAGTGACACTCGACCCAGCACAACTTCGCGATATAGTTCCCAAAATCATCAAATCCATCCCTTGGTTAAAGCATCTCGATGATGCAACTGTGGAGCACATATCGAGTTTTGCTCAAGGGTTTCCCCTAATTGCCATTTTAACGGCCCGGATTGGCCACGCTCTTGATCTGGAGAATCTCAATCTACAGGGGAGTATAGCGAATCGGCTGTTGTGGGGCCGAGACGAAGAAGATCCAGACGCCGGGCATATAATACGTTGTCTTTCGCTTTTTGAGTTTGTTGGAGTTGATGGTGCAAGAGCCGGGCAACTTGCATTCTTGCGGACGGAGCTATGCAACAGAGTCAGCGAGTTTGATTTCAATCGTCTCACGAAGCGTTTCTTCCGCAGCGGAATCCTGCAAACTGTAGGTGGCTTTGTGATGGTAACGCCACCTCCGTTGGCCGTGGCCCTTGCCAATGACTGGTTTGAGAATGTCCCGGACGGCGAGTTGCCAGCGCTACTTACCAGGTTTGAAGGGATCGGATTGCTAGGGCCGTTTTGCTCAAGGCTTCGCATGTTAGACTTTTCAGATCGGGCCATAAAACTGTCCGAAAAGCTCATGGGGGAAGGCGGCCCTCTTTCCTCAGCGGAAGTCCTGAGTTCCCTCGCGGGTTCGCGGGTCCTCCGCGCCTTGTCAGAGGTGAACCCGCGAGCTGCCGCCGAGTGCGTGTATCGGAATTTCAAAGACTGGTCGCCAAATCAATACAGGACGGTGACAAAGAGCCGTCGTAATCTCATATGGGCACTCGAAAAGCTTTGCTGGGTACCAGAATGCTTTACCCAAGCATCGAGCATTCTGATGGGCCTGGCGTCCGGAGAGACTGAGAACTATGCGAACAATGCTACGGGACAATTCAAGCAGCTTTTCCATGTAATCCTTCCCGGCACGAGATTACCGTTAATCGAACGACTTCAACTGGTCGAGCACGGCCTGCAAAGCCCGCACCTTGAGATGCGCCGAGTCTGTTTGGAGGCTCTGGGAGCCGGCCTTCAGCACCATCACTTCTCGAGGTCGTCTGGCCCCGAGAGACGCGGAACAAGGCCACCCGAGAAGGACTGGCAACCGAAGTACTCTGAGATTTGGGAGTATTGGAAGCGGATCTTTCTGACCCTGAAGGCAGAAATAGCGCGAAATGATGAACTGTCGGCGTTAGCGCTCAAGACCTTAGGAGAGGGGTTGGGCGCGATTCTAACGTCTCCACTCGTGGACAGTCTGGAAACGGAGTTTAGGGAAATCGCAAATGCTCAGACGAAATTATGGCCGTCGGCAAGAGAGAGTATCAAGCGGGCTCTTGAATTCCCTGAGAACATATCTCAAGACCTCCGCACCAAACTTGAACGTTGGCTTACATACGTGGAACCGGAAGGTATCGAGCACCGACTTGTGGACACTGTATGCATTCCTGGCTGGCACCACGAAAAGCAGCCTGATGGTGATTTCAAAGATATATCCGCCGAGAAAGCTATAGCTTTAGCCGAAGAAGTTCATCGAGATAATACAAACTGGCTCGCGTTCCTGCCTATTCTACTGCAAGGGGAGCAACAACAGGCGTGGACGTTTGGGGTGCGAACGCAACAGTTGGCAAGCCAGCCAGAGGCCCTAATCCGGCACTGCCTCGATGTCATGCGCACCATACCCCGCGAACGACGGAACCCCCAGCTGATACGGGGCATGATGCATGCAGTTCAAGACGATGTAATTGTTAACAGGATTCTCGACTCCGTCGCGGCAGATCCCCAGCTGTGCGACCTGCTTGTGGCTATGAGCACCGCAGCATCGAAATCAGTTGTAGAGTTCTCACGAGTGGCCGCTGCGATCGAATCGGGCATAATCCCACCTCAATCAGTTATCCACTTTGCATTAGCGTCGGTAACGAGAAACTTCGACGACACGCAATTCTATGACAGGCTGAAAACATTCTCCGCCCGCGTTCCGGCCGCCACGTCTTATCTTCTCGAAGTTGTGTATATGCATTGCCTCAACAAGCCGGAGAAATTGCTTTTCTTTAAACCCCTCCTCGAAGAATGGGTTGTGAACGACGATGTACTCAAGGCTCTCGGTGGCGCACATTTTCGGTATGAGTGGAATGAACTCGTGGAAAAATTCTTACAGGAAAGCCCAGCCCCTTCTTGGGTGGCGCAGCTTGCTGCCGGCTTGATTAAGACTCAAATAGCAGGAGATTCTCGTATCTATAGCCCAGACGAATTACCAAAGCTGTTGGAAACACTGCTTTCGCAATACTTCACAATTGCATGGCCAGTCTTCGCTAAAGCACTAAGAGAGACCGACGATTATGGTCGCGACCTGCTCTGTGACCTCCTCGCGAAAGAGGGAACGAGTTTTGACGAAAAGGGCTCTCCTCTCTGGCAAATTCCAAGTGAGGAGTTCCGGCGATGGGCAGAGGCAAACAAAGATATTGTTCCAGTATTGCTTGGGCGTATTGCCCTTTACACCTTGGAGCCTGACCGAGAAGGAAAAGAGCGGGCAAGATGGCATCCGTACACGTTGATCTTGCTGGAACTCGGTGACGAAGCTGAAGTGCAGTCAAGTCTCTCCAGCAACCTCTATACTTTCGGATCAGTGGGGTCTCGCGTGCAGTACCTTGAAAAGAGGCTGAAACTTCTCAAAGATCTGGCACAGGCTGACAATCCAAAATTAAGGCGAATAGCCGAAGCCATTCTCCCGGCGTTTGAGCAGATGAAGCGCGCTGAAGCCGCACGAGACGAGGAGCGATCCGCCGGTATATATTAGCCGCTAAGGCATGCCGTGGAGGGGGGCAACGCTTTACTATTTACAAAGGCGTAGTTTGAGGCTCCCTTCGTTTTTCGTTATCAACCCGACCAGCCAGCCCTGATATATCGCTAAGCGATATATCGCGGTTCTCCCTGCTCTTCGTGTCTTGGTGACTTGGTGGTTAACACCCCGTGCTCTCCCGCTCCTCCCGTTGAGCGTTGGGTGTTGCGTGTTGAAAGCCGAGGGCTGCCCTAGCGGCCCGAGACGCGCCGAGTACTTGCCGTCGGCGCAATTGGACGTTGATTCGTAACCGCCTCCACAACCTCCATTCCCGCTTTCGTGTCGCGCCGTCTTGTCCTCCGTAGCTTGAGCGAAGGAGGAAGCACTGGCGACGCTCGACCCTCCGAACCCCCGTACCGGAGTTCGGAGCACCCGAGCCGCCAGCCCAGATACATAGGTAACCGATGTATCACGCTGATTTGCGCTCTTTGTGCCTTTTCGTGGCCTTCGTGTCTCCTTCGTCCTCTTCTTGGTGCACATTTCTGAATCCAAAACGACTGCCCGCTGCGTCTCATTGGTGGGGAAGTCTTTCCTGTCATGGGAGAAGGATGATAAACTCGATTGCGGATAACCAATGAAATCAATACACCTCCTCACCATCGTCATCGCCGCGGCAGCCGGGTTGGCTCCATCGACCGTGATGGCTGCCGAATCCGCCAACCGCGCCACCGGCCAGGTGGCCCCAGGCGCTACGCACTCGCTGCGGGTCGTAGTCGATCCGCGCGTGGAACTCTTGAGCCTCATCTTTCGTCTGGCTGGCAACCCGGAATACAACAAGGCAATGGTGAAATCCTACGCCGAGGACGCGGAGAAGCAGTTTGGGAAGCTCCGCGGCCACGCGGTGGTCAATCTGGCCAGGAATCTGCACGACTCCCGCAGCGTTTCCTATGATGCCGTCATGAAAATGGCGGTCCATTTGACCGATGCCGAGCACCCCAAGCTCAAGCTCCCGCTCCAACCCTGGCCTGAGGGCTTGGACACACGGTGGACGGCTCCCGATGTGGGCAATTTCCTGACGGCGGCGCAGCAGTTCGTCAAAGACAGCTCCTTCCAGGACTTCATCGAGCAGCACCGTCCGCTCTACCAAACCACGGTGGCGCGAATGCAGACACTCCTGGAGAAGGAAGCCCACCCCGAGTGGTTCGACGCCTATTTTGGCCCGCGGCCCCACGCCAGCTTCACCGTCGTGCTGGCCTTGCTCAATGGCGGTGCCGGCTATGGCCCGCATTTCCGGGCTGCGGACGGTCGCGAAGAACTCTATTGCGTTCTCGGCGTGGTGCAGACCGATAAGCAGGGCTTGCCCGAATTTACCCGCCAGATTCCCTGGGTGGCCACGGTCGTCCACGAATTCTGCCATTCCTATGCCAATCCACTTATCGAACGCCACCTGCCCGAACTCCGGGCGTCAGGCGATGCCCTCTTTGAGCCGGTTGCCGGGCGGATGCGCTCCCAGGCCTACAGCAACGGATACACGTTGTTGTGCGAGTCGCTCGTCCGCGTCTGCGTCATCCGTTATGTGCGCCAGTATGAAGGCGAGGACGCCGCCCGACGCGCTATTCAGGCCGAGAAAGGGCATGGTTTCCTCTGGATGCAGGAGATGTCGGACCTGCTGGGCGAGTATGAGGCCCACCGCGATCGGTATCCCACGCTGGAGGACTTCTCGCCGCGTCTGGTCGCATTCTTTGCTGACTCGGCGAAGAATTTCCCCAAGACACAGCACTGATTTGAAAAAAGGCGGGTCACTTCGTTTTTCATAATCAACTTCGTCCCGCACGTCTTGGTGACTTGGTGGTTAACACTTTGCGCCCCCTGCGCCTTTTTGCGGCCTTCTTGTCTTCTACGCGCTCTTCGCGGCAATGAATAACCGGCTCGCCCAAGTCGAAACCGTTTGGGAAAAGGTTGGAACCAGCGACGCCGAGTAGTATCGTTTCCACTCAACATCTGCTGGGAGGGAATATGACTATCAAGACACTGTCCGCTGTGGCGGTTCGCATCCTCGGTTGGCTGCTCGTTCTGGAAGGTATTCGAGCGTGTGTGTACTCGGTGTTCTTCTCGATGCTCCGCACCTTATTCTCGACAGCCACCGAGTCGTCGCGGTCGATGATGAACATGAGCATGGTGCCCGTCGTGAGTACCATGGCGGTTGGTTTGATCGAACTGTGCGTGGGGCTGGCGATCATCGGAAACAGCGAATACCTCGGCCGAATCTTCTCCAAGGGCCTCGACGACCGGCCCTGATATCGCGCAAACAGGGTCAGACCTCTGAACCGTACAATTCCGCTTCGCGTGCCCTAATACATACGTAACGTATGTATCGCGGTGCTCCGTCCTCTTCGTGTCTTGGTGACTTGGCGGTCAACATTCTGCGCCCCCTGCGCCTTTTTGCGACCTTCGTGTCTCCTTCGTGTTCTTCGTGTCTTCGTGGTGGGAATCCTGCGCCGTTCCCAGCATTGACTCTCCCGTCCCATCTTGCCACACTGCGCGCACCGGCCATGCCATCGCTTCGTTACGAAAAGAAAGCGTACAAAAACGGCGCGGAGATCATCGCCGGAATTGACGAGGCCGGGCGCGGCCCGTTGGCAGGCCCCGTCGTCGCCGCCGCCGCCATCCTCCCCCCGAACTTCAAACACAAGACGCTCAACGATTCGAAGCAGCTTTCCGAGCAGCAACGCGAGGAAATCTACGCCGAGCTGACCGCCACCCCCGAGTTCTACTGGGGCGTCGGCGTCTCCGACGTCGACGTCATCGACCACTACAACATCCTCCGCGCCACCTGGCGCGCGATGCAGCTCGCGCTCGATAACCTCTACATCCATCCCGACCACGTCCTCGTCGACGGCCTCCGCGTCCCGCTCATCGGCGTCAAGCAGACCGCCATCATCAAAGGCGACGCCAAAAGTTTCTCCATCGCCGCCGCCAGCGTGATCGCCAAGGTCACCCGCGACCGCATGATGCTCACGATCCACGAGCAGTTCCCCCAATACAACTTCGCCCAACACAAAGGCTACGGCACGCCCGAACACCTCGCCGCCCTCGGCCAGTACGGCCCGTCGCCCGTCCACCGCAAATCCTTCGCCCCCGTCCGCCAAACCATCGAGCCCGTCCAAGCCGAGTTTGTGGTGTAGCGTCGCCTATGTTCCTCAATTGGCTCAAACCAAAACCCGATCGCCGCACCCCGCGCCAGATCCTCGGCGCCCGCGGCGAGAAAGCCGCCGCCAAACACCTGCGCCGTCACGGGTACAAGATTCTCACCAGGAACTTCCGCAGCGGCAAAGCCGAGGTCGATCTCATCGCCCGCGACAAGGATTGGCTCGTCTTCGTCGAGGTCAAGACCCGCAAGACCGAAGAATTCGGCATGCCCAGCGAAGCCGTCCAACTCGAGAAACAACGCAACCTCAGCAAAGCCGCCCTCGATTACCTGCGCCAACTCGGCAATCCCCGCATCCATTTCCGCTTCGACATCGTCGAAGTCGTCCAGCGCGCCGACTCCAAAAAACCCGACGACGTCCGCCTCATCCAAAACGCCTTCGACCTCAGCGAACCCTTCATCTACTGACTGTCTGTCCCGTCCGTTTATCCGCCTGCGCCGGGCTCATTCCATTCTTCCGTGTTGGCCGGACTAATCACCACCCGCTTGCCATTCTGCAATTCCACCACCACGAGTTTCTTCTGGTCGGTCACGTAGGCGCGAAATACTCCAAATTGCCGATTCCAATAAATGCCAGTCGCTGCAAACACTCCCCCGTTTCCCCAAAGCCGAAGCGTGAACCAGAAGCGTCCCCGGACAGGGTGAAACCCTTTCACGGCTGCGAACTGGCGCGAGCCCAGTCGAAACCTGACCACCAACCGGTTGTCGGCAGTGACTTCATAGGCCACCGGCGCGCGCAGATAACACGCCACCGCGATCAGGCCCAGCACGACCGGAATAGACACCGCCCAGAACGCCTGCTCCGGGGGAAGCAGAAACCCAAGTGCGATCAACCAGACAATGATGAGAACCATCAAGACGGATATGGCAACCATTATGGGACTCAACTTCGCAGCTACGCCCCTCACAAACACACGCTCCTTTCATCCACGTTGGCCTGAACGACGTTGGCCTGCAAACAGCATCAACACCCCGCCCGCCGCCGTTCTAGCGGCGCTTCACCACATTATCGGGCAGGCGTTTCCCCACGGACCGAGCCCGCGCAGAAGCGCATTCAGCAGCCAGCAAAAGGCTATCATGCCAAATGTGAGCAGGAAGATCCTCGCCGCGACGAGTGAAGCGTGTCGTATGAACATTGCATTCATAGTGCCTCCCAACGGCCAAAACCTATCCCACTTTCGCCTCCGATTCAAGGCGGGAATCAACAGCTGGGTGCCCTCCTGAGCCGCGCACAACGCAGAGGATTAAGGTGAGGGAGCTGCCCGTTTCATCTTGCACGGCCCGCGAGCGCGGGGATACCCTGCGAGTAACGAAGCACACGACGCATGTTGCATGTTGGTGCTTGAGCACGTCGTTGCGGAGGCTGATTCATGTCAGATGTGGCTGTCATATTCGCACGCATGCCCGGACCCAAGCCGCCGATCTGGATTCTCCCGGTATTCTTTGTGTGTTGGATCATGGTGGCCGTGCTCCTGATGCGTCAAAAAGCGGCCTTGAAGAAGTTGACGGACCGGGCGGACCAGTGTTACCGGGCGGGACGTTATCCGGAAGCGGCGAGTGCGGCCGAACAGGCGGTTCATCTGGCCGAAAAGCAGACTTATTCCAGTTCCGACCGGGCGCAGTGTGCCGGTCTGCTCTCGGTCATCTATCGCGCTCAGGGCCGGTACGACGAAGCGGAGGCGCTTCTGAAGCGCGTGATCGAGATTCACCAAGCCGCATCCCCGAAGAGCGTGCTGACCCATGCACTGGATCTCGACAGCTTGGGCGGGCTGTACGCGCAGCAACGCAGGTATGCCGAAGCTGAGGACGCGTTCAAACGGTCCCTGGCGCTCTATGAGGAGGGGATGCCGGGCATTCCCGCCATGTACGCGGACACGGTGGAAAACCTGGCGCAAGTGTATCGAGAACAAGGCAAACGTTCGGAGGCGGACGCCTTGGTGCAGCGCTCCAACGAAATGCGGTCGGCGACATCCGGGGGCGGGTGGCTGGGCAGGGTGGCCCACGCACTTTTCAAACCAATCGGATAAAAGTTGGATGTTGGTCAGATGCGGCGGCTGGTTTCACCTTGCACGGCCCGCGAGCGCGAGCTAGCTTTCGCGCCAGGAAGGCCGCCCCTGCAAATGCGAACTCCTGATGTCAGCGGAAACAGACGCCAACATGGCGTCTTCATTTGCGCCATTAGGGCGTCTAATTCATACTGGGCCTAACAATGAATCAAAGCGGTCCAGTCCAAAGATAGGAGTGTTTCATGAAGACCACAGAAGACCTAATTCAAATCGTCAGCTATGGCGGAGGTATAATAGTGGATTCCTCGAAGACCACTCAGGATTTAGTCCAAATTGCTAGCTATGCTGCCGGAAAGGGATCTGTAATTTTTGATTTCACGGGGTAGCTACCCATGAGAGACTTCTTCATTGCTGGCACGCCAGGGATTGGCAAAACGTCCTTCGGTGATTGGCTGCAAGAGCGCCACAGTTACCTGCACGTCGATATGGAGGTATTTCAAGATCGGGCACTACACAGCAAGTGGAAGGACGGACTCGCCAAGAATGACATCTCTGGCTTTGCTTCCTCCGTTCGGGCAACTGGAAAGCCGGTGGTCTTAACTTGGGGATTCCCTCCAGAGCTTCTTCTTTTCATCCGCGCGCTGAGTTCGCTCGGATTCGTCTGCTTTTGGTTCGACGCGCCAGAAATGCTCGCAAGAGATGCATTCCTAGCACGGCAGACTGCAACAGAGGAAGAATTCGACGATCAGGTCGCGAAAATTCGGGCAAGCCAAAAGGGCCTATTGAATTTCTTTGACCGGCGGTGCATTTCGGTCATGCTCGGGAGGAGGCATTTCCGAGATAGAAAGGACATCTTCGATCAAATGCTTTCAACGGAGAAGGACTAACAAATTGGTCGAGCCAACGAGCGCCTTGGCGGAAGCTTGTGGCTCACCTCAGACGTTGGACGCCAGATGAAGACACAGCCGGAAAGCAAGCCATCGACAGAAAAGTGTGAGTATTGGCTTTTCGCCGAGAGAAAGCTCGGTTCTTACCCAGAGCACACCGACCGCGGCGGCAAGTGGTTGATATTCGTGCCATCGGACGCAGTGGATGAAGTATGGCAGAAGATCAAACGGGCCGTTGAAGAGGGCAAGCTGGGGAATACCGCCAAAGTCTCCACCGCGAAACCAAATCCAAACTCCGCAGATTCATCCAGACATGTCATTTGTGTGTACACGTGCGACGCCTCCGATGAAGCAGATGTTCGGCAGATCAGGTTGTCGCTTAGAGACCTCGGTATTACGAGCAAGATACCGTACAAGACTGACGATGCGACGCTCCAAGGCAAGTACAGAAAGTCTGGCGACAAACGCATCTCTCTTTACTACGAATAAGAATCCCAACCGCGCGCCTTTACCAACCGCGACTCCCGGTGCGGTTCGCGGTGGCTGAGCTTAATCGCTAGGCCCGTGCTGCCCATGCCAATGTCTCCCAAAACCTATGAAGCATCGTGGAACGAACTTTCTTGGGAGGTTTCGGCAGCAGCGGATGCCTTTTTTGCCATGACGGCGGTTCTCGACTACCACGTCAAATTGGTCGAGAAGATCGGGCGAAGTGAGCAAGTGCGGGCTTCACCATTCATGGCATCTGTGGCCGTCATTTCCGACTCGCTTGTAACTTATTTCTTCATTGCTGCCTGTAGAATCAGAGAGCAGAAAAGAAGCACGTTGAACCTCGTCCAGTTGCTCATCACGGCAAAGGATCTCGGTATTCTCTCCGTGGACGATCAGTCGCATGCGGACGAGTTAATAGCACGCACGGAACACATGTATGGTAAATTGAAAAAGGCGCGGGGTATGGCCGTTGCGCATCTGCAAACTCCCCAGAACCCACTTCAGATTCTCCGGACTGAAAGCGTGACTCGGGCGGACGTTTTATCCTATCTCGCTGATTGTGATAATCTACTTTGGCTGCTGGGTAAGCCGATCGGGAAAACCCCAGTTCATGAAATTGCTGCTCACGGTGCTAGGATCGCTGAGGAAGTCAAGCGAATGCTCGGAGTTTTGTGGCTGCAATGACTTGAGATCACAAAAGTGCACTCGTGCGTTGCGACCAACCGTCCTTGGGTGTCACACTGGCCCTCGCAGGCTAGCACCACGATTCGCCGACAGCTGCACCGCTCGCGTCATCTCACCGCCTTCTTCAACGCCTCGGCCTTGTCGGTGCGTTCCCAAGTGAAGGCATCGAGGTCGTCGGTCTTGCCGAAGTGGCCGTAGTTGGTCGTCTTGCCGTAGATCGGGCGGAGCAGGTTCAACTCCTTGATGATGTTCGCGGGCTTGAAGCTGAAGATTGTGCGGACAGCCTTTTCGATCTTTTCCGGAGAAACGTTGCCGGTGCCGAACGTATCGACCGCCACGCTGACCGGCTCGGGAAAACCGATGGCGTAGGCAAACTGGATTTCGCAGCGGTCGGCCAGACCGGCGGCCACGATGTTTTTCGCCACGTACCGGCCCATGTAGGCCGCGCTACGGTCCACTTTGCTCGGGTCCTTGCCGCTGAACGCGCCGCCGCCGTGCCGGCCCATGCCGCCGTACGTGTCCACGATGATCTTGCGGCCCGTGAGACCGCTGTCGCCTTCGGGGCCGCCAATGACGAACCGCCCGGTCGGGTTGATGAGATAGCGGGTGTTCTTGTCGAGCAGGTTCTTCGGAATCGTTTTCTTGATGATTTCCTCGATGAGGACTTCCGAAATCTCCGTGTGCTTCACATCGGCCGCGTGCTGATTGGAAATGACGACGGTATGGACACGAACGGGCTTGTGGTTCTCGTACTCGATGGTGACCTGGGTTTTGCCGTCGGGGCGCAGCCATTTGATCTGGCCGCTCTTGCGGGCCTTGGAAAGCTTCAATCCCAGTTTGTGCGCATACATGATCGGCGCGGGCATCAACTCGGGCGTCTCGGTGCAGGCAAACCCAAACATCAACCCCTGATCGCCGGCGCCCTGCTCGGCAGTGGCTTTGCCTTCGGCGGCCTTGTCGTCAACACCCTGCGCGATGTCGGGGCTTTGCTTGACGAGCGCGCAGAGGACCTGGCAATCCTCATCGTTGAACACCGTGCTCACGTCTTTCGTGTAGCCGATCTCGCGGATGGCTTCGCGGACGATCCTGCAATAGTCGAGGTGCGCCTTGGTCGTGATTTCACCCGCGATCACGACGAGATTGGATTTGACGAGTGTCTCGCACGCCACGCGGCTCTTGGTGTCCTGCTTCAGGCAGGCGTCCAGCACTGCGTCGGAAATCGTGTCGCAAACCTTGTCCGGGTGACCCTCAGTCACCGATTCGGATGAGAACAAATACCGTTTCTTGTCCATAAACTCCTTCGCTTTCAGGGAGAACAACCTCTTAAGATGTGCGGTTGATTATCTCGCCAACTCAGCCGGAAAATCTACTGGAATGGGGCCGAAATCACAAGAGATTTTGAAATGCAAACGCATCGCTTTCCCGCGATGACGGTTAGGCAAACTCGCGGTTGGCCTGTTCGTTCGGGTCTATCCCAGCAGATCGGGATCGACGCGCTGGAGGAGCGCGTTGAGCATGGCGATCACTTCGCGGCCCGAGTTGGTATGCAAGGATGCCGCGGCGAGTTCCTGCGCTTCGCCGAACTTGAGACGGCGGATCACTTCCTTCACGCGCGGCAGGCTCGCCGCCGCCGCGCTCAGTTCGTCGATGCCCATGCCGAGGAGCAGGGGAGCAAACAGCGGTTCACCCGCCATTTCGCCGCAAACGCCGACCCAGATGCCGTTGTTGTGCCCGGCTTCGACCACGCCGCGAATGAGGCGCAGAATGGCGGGGTGGGTCGGCTCGTACAGGCCGGCCACCTTCTCGTTCACGCGGTCAACCGCCATGGTGTACTGGATGAGATCGTTGGAGCCGATGCTGAAGAAATCCACCTCGGGCGCGATCATCTCGGCGGTCAACGCCGCCGATGGGATTTCGATCATCACGCCGACGTGAATCTGCTTGTCGAACGGGACGCCTTCTTTCTTCAGGTCGAGCATGACCTGTTGCAGGATTTCATTGGCCTGCATGACCTCGGCCACGCCGCTGATCATGGGATACATGATTTTGACGTTGCCCTCGGCGCTGGCGCGCAGGATGGCGCGCAACTGCGCCTCGAAGACGTCCACGTTGGCCAGGCAGAAGCGGATCGCGCGGAAACCGAGGAACGGGTTGACCTCCTGCGGCGTCGAATCCTCGCTGCGAAACTTGTCGCCGCCGATGTCGAGCGTGCGGATGATGAGCGAATTCGGCTTCACCGCGCGCGCGACGGCGACGTACTTTTCGTATTGTTCCTCTTCGGTCGGGAAATCCTTGCGGTTGAGATACAAAAATTCGGTGCGGAACAGGCCGATGCCTTCGGCCCCCGCGGCGAGCACGATGGGCACGTCGCCGGGCAGCTCGATGTTGCCCGAAAGAATCATGCGGTGGCCGTCGAGCGTTTGGGCGGGCAGATCATGCAACGCGTCGAGACGTTCCTGGACACTGTGGCGCTTGACTTCGAGTTGGCCGTAGATGAACAGCGTCTGTTCGGACGGCTCGATGATCAGCGTGCCGCTGTAGCCGTCGAGGATCGCCCACTGACCATCGTGGACGTACTGGCTGAGATTGCGCAAGCCGACGACGGCCGGCAGGTTCATCGAACGCGCGACGATGGCGGTATGGGACGTATGACTGCCCACGTCGGTGGCGAAACCGGTCACGTTCTGGCGGTCGAGCGAGGTGGTGTCCGATGGCGACAGATCGTGCGCGACCACGATGGTATTCGGTGGCAGCCCCGTCAAGGCCCGATGATCGTGCCCCAGGAGGTTGCGCATAACGCGGCGGGTGACGTCCTGCACGTCGGCGGCTCGCTCGCGCATGAACTCGTCGGGCAACTCCGAGAGTGTGGTGGCGAATTTGTGGCCGACGTCGTTAAAGATAAACTCGACGTTCTTCTTTTCGTGCTCGAGGCGATCGATGACGCGATCGATGAGGGCGGGGTCCTCGGTGATGGACAGGTGCACGTCGAGAATCGTGGAGGACGCGCTGGAGCCGATGCCCGAGGCGATCCGATCCTGCAACTCGTGCAACTGTTCGCGCGTCTTGATCAAGGCCTGCTCGAACCGCGCGATCTCCTTCGGCACGTCTTCGGGAGCGACGTCGTATTCGGGCACGACCTCTTCCGCCATGCCGTAGACATAGATCCGGCCGCGGGCAACGCCCGGTGATACGCCAATTCCCTGGAAGGTGCGTTCTGCCATTCAGCCTTGGTGCAGCTATTCTTCGTCGAACTTGCGCTGAAACAACAACTCCAATTCGCGCACGGCGGCCTCGGCGTCCGGGCCCTCGGCGGTAATGACAAGCTTGGAGCCCTGTCCCGCGGCGAGCATCATGAGTCCCATGATGCTCTTGCCGTTGACCTGTTCACCGTCCCTTTCAACCATGATGTGGCTTTCGAATTTGTTGGCGGACTTGACGAACATCGCGGCCGGACGCGCGTGAACGCCGAGCTTGTTGATCACTGTGACCTCCCGGGTCGCCACCCTGGCTTCCGAACTGCTGCCGCTCTTGCGTGTAAGAATCATGGGTGCCTGGGTTTCCCGGTCATTCCTGGCTCGGCGTGCGCATCCGCTCGATGAGCCGCTCGTTGAACTCGCGCGCGGCGTTGTGGCCGAGGCTCTTCAGTTTCTGGTCGAGGGCCGCGACCTCGATCAGCCGCGCGATGTCGCGCCCGGGCCGGACGGGGATGATCACGTGCGGCACCTCGATCCCGAGGATCTTGTAGGTCTGCCGTTCGAGACCGATGCGGTCGACCTCTTCCATCTTGTTCCAGTCCATCAACGTGACCACCAGATTCAGGTTCTTCTCCGGTCGAACGCTGGCGACGCCGAAGATCGCGGGCACATTGATGATGCCCAAACCGCGGATCTCCATGTGAAAACGCGTTGTCTCGGACGAGGCCCCCACCAACTCGCGGCCCTCGAACAGGCGGATGCGCGCGATGTCGTCGCTGACGAGGCTGTAGCCGCGATCCAGCAACGCCAGCACGCTCTCGCTCTTGCCGATGCCGCTCTCGCCACGAATCAACACGCCGATGCCCAGGATGTCCACCATCGAGCCGTGCTCGCTCACCTGCGGCGCAAATTCCAACTCCAGCGCGATCGTCGCCGCGTTAATGAACTTCATGGTGACCATCTTGGTCTTGAACAGCGGCACCTGGAAGTCATCACACTTCTGCTGCACCAGCGGGGGAGGGTTTACATTGCGCGCGAACACGAGACAGGGAATCTTCGCCTTGAGCATCCGCTCGATGCGGGTGGCTCCTTCCGCTTCGCTGAGGGACTTCAAGAACGACCACTCCGCGCCGCCCAGCACCTGCACGCGCTTCATCGCGAAATACTTGAGGAAACCCGCCAGCGCCAGCCCCGGCCGGTTTACCGAACCTTCCTGAATCTGGCGCGACAAGCCGGCGCCGCCGGCGACCAGCTTGAGATGCAGCTTCTCCGCGTGATTCAGGTAGAAACGCTCGACGGTGACGGTGGGGATGGATGCGGTGGTGGGCATGGTCAGCTCAGCGTGGGTTCGATGAGGCCGAAATCGCCTTTCTTGCGGCGGTAGATCACGTTCACTTTTTCCGACTCGGCGTTGAGGAACACGAGGAACTGGCTCTCCGCAAGTTCCAACTGCAGCACCGCTTCGTCCACGAACATCGGTTTGATCGCGAATTTCTCCGTGTGCACGACCCGGGTCGTGCCTTCGTCCTCCTGGAGATCGTGGGTCAGGACGGATTCCTCGACATGAAACAGCTTGGCGTTGCGCGGTCGATGGCGCTGGATCCTCGTCTTGTACTTGCGCAGCTGGCGCGTCACCTTGTCCACCACGCGATCGATGGAGGCGTACAGGTCTTCGCTCACTTCGCGCGCCTCGATGGTGATATGGTTGCCGCACTGCAGCACGAGTTCCGCGATGTGGCGGAACTTGTCCACCTCCAGAATGTAGTGCGCGCTCAGGACGCGCGGGAAATCGATCCCGATGTGATCGAGTTTCTTGCCCGCGTATTCGCGAATGGCCGGCGTGATGTCCACATGCCGCCCGGTGACTGTCATTTCCATCATCTACTTGTCTCCATTGTCGGCG
>JBEKYJ010000073.1:0-16463 GCA_049511095.1 Verrucomicrobiia bacterium | reverse complement strand
GTCAGCGGCGCAACGACGTACACGTGGGCCGTGCCCTCTGGAGCGTCCATCGCCAGCGGCCAGGGTACCACCTCGATCACCGTCAACTATGGGTGTTCGGCAGTTTCCGGCAACGTCACCGTCACGCCCTCCAACGGCAGTTGCAGCGGCACACTCAGCAGTCGGGCGGTGACGGTCACTGCTGTGGGCGTAGCGGGCAGCATCAGCGGCTTGTCCGCTGTCTGCTCGAGCCAGGCCGGCGTGATTTATTCGATATCCAGCGTCAGCGGCGCAACGACGTACACGTGGGCCGTGCCGTCCGGAGCGTCCATCGCTGGTGGTCAGGGCAGCACTTCGATTACGGTGAACTGGGGTGCCTCCAGCGGCAACGTGACGGTCACGCCGGCCAATGCCAACGGGTGCACCGGCACACTCAGCAGTCAGGCGGTGACGGTCAATCCATTGCCGACGGCGTTCAATGTCACCGGCGGTGGAGCATACTGCGCTGGCGGCAGCGGTGTGGCCGTCGGCTTGAGCGGTTCGCAGTCCGGTGTGAATTACCAACTGCTGTTGAACAACACTCCGACCGGCTTGCCGGTGGCGGGCACAGGCAGTGCGATCTCGTTTGGCAACCAGACCGCGACGGGCAACTACACGGTGGTGGCAGTCGGCGCGACCACCGGATGCACCGCGACCATGAGCGGCAGCGCGACCGTTGTTTCGTTGACCGATCCGTTCCAGTGCTGGCAGATGCAGTATTTCGGGTGCACAGCCTGTCCGCAGGCGGCGCCCGATGCGGACCCCTTGGGCAAGGGGATGAGTAACACAAACCAGTTCCTGGCGGGCCTCAACCCGACCAACAGCCTGTCGGCGTTGCGGATTATCTCAGTGATGCCCGAAGGTAACGACATCGCAATCACCTGGACGACGGCCGGCGTGAGAACCAACGCCGTGCAGGCAACCATCGGCGACGGCAGCGGCGGCTACAGCATGAACTTTACCGACATCAGCGCCCAGATCATCCTCCCCGTCAGCGGCGACGCGGTGACCAACTACGTCGATGTGGGTGGTGCGACCAACGTTCCGTCGCGGTACTACCGCATCCGCTTGCTGCCATAGAGGACGCGGAGTTCACATTGTCCGGGAACAATTCGCGAAGATCAAGATAGTGGGAATGGGCCTTGCTAGGAGAATGGGAATGGTCATGAAAAGCATTATTTGCGCTGCAGCCATGTTTGCCGTTATCGGGGTGTCGTCGGCCTTTGCCGCCGACTACTACGTCGCCACCAACGGCAATGATACGACCGGTAATGGGAGCATCGGCAGTCCCTTCGCCACGCTCGCCCAAGCTGTGAGCGTTGTCAGTGCGGGCGACACCATTTATATGCGCGGCGGCACGTACAATCCCACGGCGAAAATCTCTCTTTCCAAAATCGGGACCGCTGCCAGTCCCTACCGAATCCGGGCATACTCCGGCGAACATCCGATCCTAAATTGCGGGGGGGTTGGGTCCGGCACCGATGGCATCGGACTTACCGGCAGCTATTGGCAACTCTACGGTTTGGACGTCACCAACGCCCCGCACAATGCCATCAGGGTCCAAGGGGGCAGCACCGCCGAAGCCGGCAGCCACAATACGATTGAATTCTGCTCCTTTCACGATTGTGGCAACACGGGTTTCAACATTGGTGGTTCAACAACGTCCAACACGACCTACAAAGCCAGCAGCAACCTCGTTCTGAACTGCGATTCCTACAGGAACTTTGACCCCCCCGCCGGCGGGAACGCAGACGGATTTGCGGTGAAGTACTACGTCGGTCCGGACAACACCTTCCGCGGCTGCCGCTCGTGGGAGAACTCTGACGATGGCTGGGATTTGTTTGGGGCAATTGCACCGGTACTGATTGACACCTGCTGGACTTGGCGCAACGGCAGCAATGTCTGGGGGGCCGCCTACAACAGCACCTTCAACGGTAACGGCAACGGATTCAAGATGGGTGGCAACTATGTTGCGGCCGCTAATCGCCTCGTGCGTAGCGTGGCCTACCAGAACTGGGGAAAGCCGGGAAACGGTGGGAAGGGTATCGACCAGAACAACAACACGGGCAGTCTGACCATTGATAATAACACGTCTTGGGGAAACCGCGCTGAGGACATCAACATGAATACGACGCCCACGACGTCAGGTGTCATCACTGTGCGCAACAACCTCCTGATCAGCGGCACCACCAACATACAAAGCTCGGCGATCCAAATCAGCAATAGCTGGCAGGTGATCTCGTCTCCCGCCGCCGGCACGAACGATGTTTTGAGCTTGGATGCTTCATTCTTGACCGCTCCTCGGCAGGCCGACGGCAGTTTGCCGATAACGCCGTTGGTTCGCCCGGTGCCGAATGGCAGATTGGTGGACAAGGGCGCCAATATTGGCGACCCCTACTACGGGTCTGCCCCTGATCTTGGCGCGTACGAGTCAGCCGTTTTGACCTGGGGCGGAGATGGCGTGTCCAACGTGTGGGATTCTGGAGTCAGTACCAATTGGTTCGACGGCACCAACCGAGTAGCGTTCGCCAATGGTGCCTTTGTCACGTTCGACAACAGCGGCTCGAACAGTCCGGCCATCAACCTTGTGGGAACGCTGTCTCCCTCTCTCGTGACAGTCAGCAACACCCAGAATTACACGTTTGGTGGCACTGGCTCGCTGGACGGGTTTATGATGAGCTTGGTCAAAGCCGGTACGGGGCAACTGACCGTGACGACCAGCAACACCTTCGGCGGGGGCACGACGGTCAGCAATGGGACGCTGCTGGTCAACAACACAGCCGGCAGCGGGACGGGCACGGGCGCGGTCACAGTGGTCAGCGGCGCAACGCTTGGTGGCAGCGGCACAATCGGCGGGCCGGTGACGGTGAACGGAACATTGACACCTGGCAACGGAGTCGGCACCCTGACGATCAGCAACACTCTGGTGGTCAATAGCGGAGCGGTGCTGCAATACGCCTTGGGCACCAGCAGTGATCTGACCGTGGTAAGCAGCAATCTGACTTTGGGCGGCACCCTCAACATCACGAATGCCGGCGGCTTCACCACCACCACGTACCGATTGTTCAATTACGGCGGCACACTGACGTACAGCGGGCTGACGGTCGGCACGAAACCCAACACGAATTTCATCTACACGGTCTCCACCAGCACGGTGGGTCAGGTGAACTTGATCGTGTCGAATAGCACGGCATCGCTCGTGGCCAGCTTCAGCGGCAGTCCGACCAATGGCACGGCGCCGTTGTCGGTGACCTTCACCGACAATTCGACCGGCTCGATCACCAGCAACTTCTGGGACTTTGGGGACGGCAGCACAACCAATTTCACTGTCCCGACCAACGTCGCGCACACGTACAGCGTGGTCGGTGTCTATAGCGTCACCCTGATCGCCAGTGGTTCGGGGAATGTCAGCACGAATACGCAAGTCAACCTGATCACAGTGCTGGATCCGTTCACAGCGTGGCAGTTGCAGTATTTCGGGTGCACCGCCTGTCCGCAGGCGGCGCCCGATGCGGATCCGCTGGGCAAAGGCATGAGTAACACCAACCAGTTCTTGGCGGGGCTCAACCCGACCGACAGCCACTCGGCGTTGCGGATTATCTCAGTGATGCCCGAAGGTAACGACATCGCAATCACCTGGACGACCGCTGGCGTGAGAACCAACGCCGTGCAGGCAACCATCGGCGTCGGCAGTGGCAGCTATAGCATGAACTTTACCGACATCAGCGCGCAGATCATTCTCCCCGTCAGCGGGGACGCGACGGCCAACTACGTCGATGTGGGTGGCGCGACCAACGTTCCGTCGCGCTATTACCGCGTGCGTTTGGTTCCGTAGGAGCGATCTCCCATCTATTTCGGCGACGGCGGCGACCGGGCGAGTCCGACAATGCGGAGAAGCGGTCTCAGATCCTTTCGTCGCCGCAGGCGATCCGCTCGAGGCGCTTGCGATTGAGGACGCGAATCTGGTCGCCGCGGTACGTGAGGATGCGATGTTCCGCGAGGCGGCCCAACAGGCGCGAAAACGTTTCCTTCGTGGTGCCGATCATCTGCGCCACGGTGGTCTTGCGGATGGTCACTTTGATCGGCGCGCCGGGCGTGGCTGGCAGGCTGAGAACGTAGCTGGCGAAGCGAGCGGGAACCTCCTTCAACGTGAAATCGGTCAGCGCGTTGCGCATGTGGCTGAGCCATTTGACCAGCGCGCCCATGATTCTGAAGCTGAGGTGCGGGTCGTGCAGCAGCAGTTGCTTGAAGCCGTTCTTCTCGACGCAGACAATCGTGCTCAGTCCCAGCGCCTCCGCCGTGGCGGGGTAGGTCTCCATGAACATCGCGGCTTCAGCAAATGAATCGCCGCCTTCGACAACGTGCAGGATGCGTTCCCGCCCGTCGGGCCCAACACGGAAGATCCTCACCGCACCGCCGGCGACAAGGAACAGCCCGCGCGCCGGGTCACCCTCCCTGAAAACCACCTGGCCCTTGCGATACTCCTTGCGGAGTGCGATCCGTTGAACCGCCTCGAGTTCGCGCTCGTCCAGATCGGAAAATAGTTTACACGTACGGAGAAGATACGTAAGGTCCGTAGCCACGTCGCGGACTGTAATGCGGGCGACCGAGTATTGTCCAGCCCCTGCCGATGCCGACGCTCGGTAATGGGCGAATGACGAGTTGTCATCTAGGAGACGCGCGTGGCGCCAGTTTGTCGATGGAAGATGTGGCGCGTTACCCGCAATCTCTTTTCCAAGACTCGCGTAGCCAACTTGTTACGGAACGCGGGAATTCGATGGCACCAACACTGCTGACGGTGGGGCGCGGGGGAAGTGGACCGCACGATGGACGAATCCTGGCAACAACCTGACGTGCCGCAAAAAGCGCCGCCGCTGATTCAGAACTGGATCAGCCTGTTCGGTGTTATTCTCGCGGCGTGCAGTTTCTTCGCCGTCACCTGTCTGATCGCCATCGATTTCTATGCCGGCTTCAGCAACCCGTATATGGGTATCCTCACGTATCTGGTTGCGCCGTCGTTCTTGTCGGCGGGCCTGTTGCTGGTCCTGTTCGGGGTGCTGCGCGAGCGCCGTCGCCGACGGATGTTGGCGCCGGGCGAGGTGCCGCGCCATCCGCGGATCGACTTCAACGTGCCGCGCCAGCGCAACGCGTTTGTCGTGGTGGTCGCCATTACGTTCGTGTTTCTGATGTTCACGGCGTTGGGCAGCTATCGCACGTATGAGTTCACCGAATCCGTGCCATTCTGCGGCCAGACCTGCCACGCGGTAATGAAGCCGGAGTACACGGCTTACCAGAATTCATCACACGCCCGCGTCGCCTGCGTGCAATGCCACATCGGCCCGGGAGCAACATGGTTTGTGAAGTCGAAGCTCTCGGGCAGCTATCAGGTGTACGCGGCGATGTTCGACAAGTACCCCCGCCCGATCCCGACGCCCGTCCGGAACCTGCGTCCCGCGCAGGAGACCTGCGAGCAGTGCCATTGGCCGCAGAAGTTTTACGGCGCAGTCGAGAAGATCCGCACCCACTTCAAGTACGATGAGAAGAACAGCCCGTGGACAGTGGAGCTATTGCTGAAAGTCGGCGGCGGGGACCCGACCCACGGCCCGGTGGGCGGGATCCACTGGCATATGAATGTCGCCAACAAAGTGGAGTACATCGCGACGGATGAAGCGCGCCAAATGATTCCCTGGGTGCGCATCACTGATCATCAGGGCCATGCCACCGTGTACGAAGCAAAGGAAGGCAAGCTGAAACCGTCGCAGGTCACCCCCGAAGCGATGCGGCGCATGGACTGCGTCGATTGCCACAACCGCCCCACCCATATCTTTCGCTCACCGGACGAGTCCGTGGATACGTCGCTGGCCCTGGGGCGCATCGATCCGTCGTTGCCTTCGATCAAGAAGAACGCGGTCGACGCGCTGGCGGCGGACTACCAGACGACGGACGAAGCCCTTGAGAAGATTGCCGACACACTTTCCCGGAAGTACACATCATCCGATCACCAAGCGGTCCAACGCACCATCGCGGAAGCGCAACGGATTTACCGCGAGAATTTTTTCCCCGAGATGAAATCCCGCTGGAAGGTGTATCCCAACAACATCGGCCACTTCCAGTGGGCCGGTTGCTTCCGCTGCCACGATGGCGAGCACACCAGCGCCGACGGCAGGACCATTTCGGCCGACTGCACCAGTTGCCACACGATCATCGCGCAGGGACCGGGGACGGATATGAAAACGCTTAGCGCCCAAGGCTTCGAATTCCAACATCCATCCGAAGACTTGGGCGACGCCTGGAAAGGTCAAAAATGCAGCGAGTGCCACAACGGCGCTTCCATGTGATCAGCCTGACGTTTGCGCTGCTGGCGACAGCCGTCACGGCGGCACCAGCCGCTGATATCTCGTGCCTCACGTGCCACGAGAAGGAAAGGGCACTTTATACTCCAAGCGCCCACGCCCAAGCCGGTCTGACGTGCGTGGATTGTCATGGCGGCGATCCGAAGGCGACCGACGTAACCGCGCACGCCACCGACAACTTCAAGCGGCCCGACAACAAGAAAGCGATCGCCGAACTATGCGCCAGTTGCCACGGCGATGTACGGCGGATGAATCCCTACGGCCTGCCGACCGACCAACTCGACCGCTACAAGACCAGCAAACACGGCGAGCAACTATTCGAGCATAACGACCAGAAGGTGGCTGTCTGCATCGATTGCCATGGCGTCCATGACATTCTCAAAGTCAAATCGCCCCAAGCCCACGTGTATCCGACGAACATCCCGCAAACCTGTGGCCGCTGCCATGGGGACGCGAAGTTGATGCAAGAGTACAAGCTGCCGACCGATATCGTCACCCAATACAAATCCAGCTACCACGCGTACATGGTGTTCGAGAAGGGCGACCTGAGCGCGCCCACCTGCGTCACCTGCCATGGCAGTCACGGCGCGACGCCACCGGGGACGAAGGAAGTTGGCGAAGTTTGCGGCAAGTGCCATGGCCGCCAGCGCGAGTTGTTCCTGAAAAGTCCACATGCCGAAGCCGCGGCGGCCGGTTTGTTCAACGAGTGCGTCAGTTGCCACGGCAACCACGGCATCCAGAAGACGTCAGTGAAATTATTCGCCAAGACGTGCGTTCAGTGTCACGCCAAGGATCCGAAGCAACTCCAATTGCGTGACGATATCGCGGGTCTGATTCACCGCACGCAAAACGATTACACTAACGCCGTCACGGTCGTGCACGACGCCACGGTGCGGGGGCTGGCGACCGACGACGAGCAATTGTTACTGCAGGAGGCCAAAACGCAAGTAACGCAACTGGAAGCATTGCAGCACACGCTCGCGGTGGACCAGTTGCAGCCCGTTGCCGCCCGCGCGGATGAGGCCGTCCATCAAACCTTGGCCAACGTGGGGCAGTTGGAGCAATTCGAACGCTGGAAACGACACGCGCTGACGCCGATCTGGGTGTTCCTGACCCTCATGGCGATCATGTTCTGGGCGAAGCGGCGACAACTGGAACAGGGACGCAAATCATGAACGAGGAACAGCGAATTTCCCGGCGTACGTTTCTGGACTGGCTGCTGGCTGGCGGCCTCTTGACGTGGGCGGTGGCTTTCGTCGCACCCGTGATCAGCTACGTATGGCCGGCGCAGAGACGTGGACCAAGCGTGCAAACCGTTTCCGCCGGTAAGGCTGACGAGTTTGCCGAGTGGCAAACGAAAATGGTTGCCATTGCCGGCCATCCTGTGATCGTCATCCGCACGCCGCAGGGATTCCGTGCGTTTTCGGCAATCTGCACGCATCTCGGCTGCATCGTCGGCTGGGACACGGCGCGCCACCAGATTGCCTGCCCGTGCCACGCTGGATTCTTCGACATCAACGGTCGGCCCGTGGCCGGGCCGCCGCCGCAACCACTGGCCGAGCACGGGGTGGCGGTGGTGAACGGCGAAGTGCTGGTGAAATCCGCATGAAATTGCCTCCGAAAATCCATGGCTGGCTGGCCCAACGTCTTGACATCGACGTCGCGGAGAAGTTCGCTGATGGGCAACTGCACAAGCCGCTACCGGCCGAGACCGGTTTTTGGCACACGTTCGGCAGCCTGTCGCTCTTTCTGTTTCTGAATCAGGTCGTCACCGGCATCCTGCTGATGATCTATTACCGGCCCACGACCAATACCGCGTTCGAGAGCGTCCGCTTCATCATGACCAAGGCGCACTTCGGCTGGCTGATCCGCGGCCTGCATGCGTGGGGCGCGACGCTCATGATTTTGTGCGTGCTGATCCATATGATCCGCACGTTTTTCATGGGCGCCTACAAGAAACCGCGCGAGCTGACATGGGTTCTCGGTGTGTTCATTTTCGGCTGCACCGTAACGTTCGGGTTTACCGGCTACCTGTTGCCGTGGAATCAACTCTCATACTGGGCCACGACCGTTGGAACGGAGATTACGGGCGCGATCCCACTGGCGGGTCAATATCTCAAGGTGTTGTTGCGCGGCGGCGAAGGCGTGACGGGAGAGACGCTGGCGCGGTTTTACGTGCTCCATGTGGTCGTATTGCCATGGGTGTTGACGATGCTGATTGCCGCCCACCTGTTTCTGATGCGCGTACAGGGCCTCGCCACGTTCGAGCGCGTCGGCGAGGAAAAGCCGATCGACAAAAGCCGTGGAATCCCGTTTTTTCCGCACCATGTGCTCAAGGAAGGCGTCGTGTTCTGCGCGCTCATCGGCGTGCTCATCACGCTGATTATTCTGTGGCCGGTCGAGTTGGGCGAGAAAGCCGATCCGTTCGTCACGCCGGAAGGCATCAAACCCGAGTGGTACTTCCTGCCGACTTATCAACTCTTGAAGTATTTTCCGAAGACGCTGGGTTTGTTCGTGTCTCTGATCCCGCAACTGCTGCTCTTGCTGTGGGCATTCTTGGATCGCAGTCCCGAACGCCATCCCAAGAAGCGCCCCATCGCCGTGGGGGTTGGCATCGCCGCATTGCTCTTGGCGATCACGTTTGGACTGCTCGGCCATTTCTCAGAGCGCAACATCACGTTTCGCGGTCAGCCGTACCACGTCGACATTTACGGCGTCCCACACGCACTACCGGCAAAATCGCCGCCGTAGTTACGAGCGGGCGCGTTCAGACTGCGGCGAACTGGGCGACGCACGGGATTTGGTTCTGAAAATGACATCCTGTCGTCCAAAGCTTCGCTGCCGCCACTCTGTCAGCCTTCGAGACCAATCGCACCCGGTCCGTTACACAATTTTGCGGGACGCAGGCTACGGAACAATATGGACTTGTGAAAGGAGCCTGTAGGCGATATCATCAGCTGGCAAACATACTGCTGGGGGAAGCGGCGGCACGAAATAAACAAACAGGAGAACCCATGCGCACGAAGCGAAGATCAATTTCCTTGCTCTGTATCGCGACGGCTACATCGGCATTCATCGCCACCAGTGGTTTTGCTGAATCGCGCGATCCAGCCAACTACGTTGGCCCAAAGATGTGTGGCATCTGTCACAAATCGGAGGACAGCGGCAACGCCCTCGCTAAATGGCAGGCCAGTCCGCACGCCAAAGCGTTCGAGACTCTTGGCACGCCTGCCGCCAAGGAAATCGCCAAGAAGGCCGGCGTTGACGATCCGCAGAAGAGTGGCAAGTGTCTCAAGTGTCACTCGACCGCATACAATTTCACGGAGACCATCGCGACCGAGAAAATCAAACCCGAGGATAGCGTAACCTGTGAGTCGTGTCACGGCCCCGGCAAGAAGTTCATGGCCAAGAGCACGATGGAAGACCACGCCAAATCAATCACCGCGGGCTTGATCTATCCGGCAACCGAAAGCTGCAAGCTCTGTCACAATCCAGAAAGCCCGAACTTCAAGGGATTTGATGAGAAGGCGATGGTCGAGAAAATCGCCCATCCGGACCCCAAAGTAAAACACTAGGTCACCCACAAGTTGAGTCGACATCTCCGGGCGAAGCCAACAGCTTCGCCCGGCGTTTTCGCTTCTTAACCAGGTGACAAGCTGTCAGGAAAAGGTCGCTTCTCGCCAATCTGTCGGACGAAACCAATTCTCCCTACTTGGTTGTCTGCGCGATTTCGCGCATTGCAACAATTTGGCAGACAACAAGTTGCCAAATATCGGTTCAGTTGTCTGAAATCGCTGGCAAGGCCACTGCTAAGTCACGGTCAACATCAGCAGATTGCCATGGGCAGACCCAAAGACAAGTTGAATGCACCGAAGAACCCCTTCATCGCGCGGGTCGTCGACCAACTTGCCTCCGTGAAATTCGCCGTTACGGTAGTCGTGATCATCGCCATCGCCTGCATTGCGGGAACGCTGATTCCACAGGGGACGGATGTGGCTAAGTACACCCGCCTGTATCCCGCTGCGACCGATCGTATGGAGCTGTTGAGTAAACTCGGTCTCACGCATGTCTTCTACTCGGTGTGGTTTATCGGGCTGCTCGGCACGCTGGCGTCAACCGTGGCCGTCTGCAGCACGCGGCGCTTTGTCACCGTACTGCGCACCACCGGTTATGCGCGGTATCGGGCGTTCGGCTCCATGCTCACGCATATCAGCATCCTCCTGATTCTGACGGGCGGCGTGATTCGCGGCGGGTGGGGCGAGAAAGGCTATCTCGAACTTCGCGAGGGCGAAACGAACGCGAACTTCGTGACGGAGAAGAGCGCCAAACCGCTGCCGTTCGCCATCCATCTCGACAAGTTTGAAATCGAGACCTATGACCAGGCGAAGACGGATGGCGCCGGCGAGGCGCGGGCGAAGCCGGGCGACTGCGACAACGGTTTGCTGGTCGTCTGGCCCGAGAAGAACCTGAAAACCACGCTGCCGATCAAGGTCGGCATCGAACAGGCATTCGGCGATTTCAAAATCACGGTCTTGAAGTACATCCCCGACTTCATTGTGGACACGCAAACGCATGAGGTCACCAGCCGTTCCAATGAACCGCGCAACCCCGCGGTCCTCGTGGCGGTCAACAGCCCGACCTACCACAATCACCGCTGGCTGTTCGCCAAGTTCCCCGACTTCACGATGCACACGAAGGACGGCGACGCGACCGGACCAAGCCCGTTGGAGATGGTGTACCAGAACCACGGCGCGACGGAGCACAAACGGATGCCGACCGGCCCGATCAAATCGTTCAAGAGCACAATCAAGCTGGTCGAAGGCGAATTGGTTGTCGGCGAGCGCACTGTCGAAGTCAACCACCCGTTCCAGTACAAGGGCTACACGTTTTACCAATCGGGCTACAACCCAAACGACTTGTCATACACCACGTTTCAGGTCGTGAAAGATCCGGGGGTGCCGATCGTCTACAGCGGTTTCTCGCTGATGATCGTCGGACTGTTCATCGTGTTCTACCTCAACCCCTGGTTCGATGCTCGGAGGAAGGCCGCATGACGCTGTTTGCGGCCGGACTCAGCTACAAGACGGCGCCCGTCGAGGTGCGCGAGCAACTCGCTGTGAAACCGTCGAAACTCATCTGCCACGCCTGCCGTTTGAAGTTGTGCGGCGACCTCGATGAAATCGTACTGCTCTCGACCTGCAACCGCGTGGAAATCTACGGCACCACGCCTCACGTGACGGGCCGCATCGATTCGCTGTTCCGCCTCCTCAACGCCGACGCGCGGGACTTTCGTTCGCACGTCTACGTTCACGAAAATGCCGAAGCGGTGCGGCATCTCTTCCGCGTCGCGGGTGGACTCGAGTCGATGGTACTGGGCGAGACCGAGATCACGGGCCAGGTGAAGAAGGCGTACTCCACCGCGCATGCCGCTCGGTTGACGGGCAGGGTGTTGAACCGCGTCTTCCAGAAGGCATTCCAGGCGGTGAAGGAGATTCGCACGCGGACGAATATCGGTCGCGGCGCGACCTCCGTCGGCAGCGTGGCCGTCGAACTGGCCGAGAAGATTTTTCGGCACGACCTCTCGAAGCAGACGGTGATTATCATCGGCGCGGGTCAGATGGGCGAAGCGTGCGTGCGGCACCTGGCCAAGAAAGGGGCGCAGTCGATTCTCGTTTCCAATCGTTCCTTTGACCACGCCGCGGAGTTGGCCAATGAATTTGGCGGCCAGGCGGTCCGATTTGAAGAATGCCTGACGGCGATGGCCGACGCGGACATCGTCGTCGCCTCGACCGGCTGCCCGAAGACGCTGCTGCATCGCGCCGACGTGGAGAACTTGATGCGGACCCGGCGCAATCGTCCCCTGTTCCTCATTGATATCTCCGTTCCCCGCAACATCAAAGCCGACGTACAGCGCCTCGACAACGTGTACCTCTACAACATCGACGATCTCGAAACGATCGTGCGCGAAAACGAGCGGTCACGGGAGCAGGAATTGGCGGTATGCCGGCAGATCATCGACACGCGGGCGGCGGCGTTGATGGAAAAACTCAACCTCGAAAAGGAGCGGCTCTATGACGTGGGTCTTCAATCTCAGCCTGGCTGGGTATCTCACGGCGCTGCTATTCTCGGCGGCTAACCTGTTCTCGAAAAAGGGATGGCTCGCCTCGACTACGACCCTCCTCCTGTCGGCGGGGGTAGCGGCGCAAACCATCTACATGGCGGAGCGGTGGTTCATCGCGGGCCGCGCGCCATTCAGCAACATGTTCGAGTCGATGGTGCTCTTCGTGTGGGCGCTCGTGGTGGTGTACCTGGCGCTGCGGGTTCGCAGGCAGATTCCCGTGCTCGGCGCGGCCACGGCATTGCTGGCCGTGTTGACGCTGGCATACGCCAGCACCTTCGAGACGAAAATCCAGCCGCTCATGCCCGCGCTGCGCAGCAACTGGCTGACCGTGCACGTGTTCGCGTGTTTTCTCGGTTACGGCGGATTTGCGGTCGCGGCGTTGTCAAGTGTCGGCTACCTCATCGCCGCGCGCACCGGCAGTACCGTGAAGCCCGAGACCGCCCTGGCCTTCGACACCGCCACGGCCAAGACGATTTCATTCGGATTCCTGTTCCTGACGGCCGGCATCATGACCGGCGCAGTGTGGGCGAATTCCGCCTGGGGGACGTATTGGAGTTGGGACCCGAAGGAAACCTGGTCGCTGATCACGTGGTTCATCTACGCCGTATTTCTGCACTGCCGTTTTATGCGCGGCTGGAAAGGCAAACGCGCCGCTTGGATTTCGGTGATCGGTTTTGCATCCGTCATTTTCACCTACTACGGCGTGAACTTCCTGCTGACGGGGTTGCACAGTTATGCGAGGTCCTGACAACTGGTGGGCAGCCTGCGTTTGCCTGCTGACCCTCTGTTTGTGGCCCGCGACACACGCACGGGCCATCGACAACGCTGATTGTTTCGCGTGCCACTCAGACAAATCGCTCGTCAAAACCAATGTTGACGGCAAAGCCACCTCGTTGTTCGTTGACGAAGAAAAGTTCAACGCCTCGATCCACGCCAAGAACCTCTGCACGAGTTGTCACACGGATATCACGGACCTGCCGCACGCCGAGACGCACAAGCCCGTCAGTTGCAGCCAATGTCACCGCATCGAGACGGATATTTACCTCAAGAGCGACCATGGTCAGGCGATCCATAAGGGCGTTGCGGAAGCCGCGTCGTGCCAGGACTGCCACGGCAGCGCGCACGAGTTGCTCAATTACCGCAACCCCGCCTCGCCGGTGAACCGCGCGCACATTCCCGAGACCTGCGGTCGTTGCCACGCGAATGTTGCGGAAATGGAAAAATTCAATCTCCGCCAGCGGGCCGTCGTCGTCACGTACGACAAGAGCGTCCACGGTCTGGCCCACTCCAACGGCGTCGCCAACGCGGCGGTCTGCTCCGACTGTCACGGAACGCACGACTTGCATCGCTCCACCAACCCGGAGTCGAAATTGTACTGGCAGACGATCCCCGCGACCTGTGGCAAGTGCCATGACAACGTGCGCCAAACCTATTCACGCAGCATCCACGGCACAGCGGTGGCCCAAGGTCTGCGCGACGCGCCCGTCTGCACCGATTGCCACGGCGAGCACACAATCCAGGCGGTCAAGCTGGCCACGTCCCGAGTTTCTCCGGCCAACATCCCGGAAACGTGTGGCCAGTGTCATGCCGCGCAGCGCATCGTCACACAATACCGGCTGCCGCCGAATGTGTTCACGACGTACATCCAAAGCTTCCACGGGTTGGCCTTGCAGGGTGGCAACCTCACCGCCGCCAATTGCGCGTCTTGCCACGGTGTGCATGACATCCTGCCCGCCCGCGATGCGCGCTCCACGATCAACACCAACAACCTGCCGCAGACTTGTGGTAAGTGCCATCCCGGTATTGGCACGCGCCTGAGCGCCGAGTTCTTCCGCATCCATGCTCCGCCGGGCGCGGCCGAAGGCAAACCATGGATCGTAAACTTCATTTCGCGTCTCTATGTGGTGCTGATCGCGGTGACCATCGGCGGCATGGCGACCTTCAACCTCCTGGATTACCTGCGCCAGGCCCGCGCGCACATCCGCACTGTGAAGGCCGACGACCACGCAGAACTGCGGCTGACGCGGCCCGCCTGCGTGCAGCATTTCGTGCTCATGGGGCTGTTTATCGCGCTGGCATACACGGGCTTCGCGCACAAGTTTCCCGACGCGGCCTGGAGTTGGCCATTCCGCGCGTTACCCAACGGCAGTTCCGTACGCGGAATGATTCATCGGGTCTGCGGTTGGACGTTCGCCGTGTTCTTCGCGACCCATCTGGTCCTGCTGGTGGGCACCCGCCGCGGACGCACCAATCTGCAGGCGCTATGGTTCGTCTGGGCTGACTTCAAGGACGCGATTGGCCACTTGGCTTTCAATCTCGGACTGCGCCAAACGCTGCCGCCTCATCGCCGCTGGAACTACGCGGAGAAGGCCGAATACTGGGCGTTGGTCTGGGGTTCGGTGGTGATGATCGTGACGGGCGCGATGTTGGTGTTCACCGAAACCGTGCTGCGCTGGTGGCCGAAGGTCTGGCACGACGTGGCGCAGGTGATCCATTACTACGAAGCGTTGCTGGCGACGCTGGCGATCGTGGTCTGGCACTTCTACTGGGTCATTTTCGACCCGAAGGAATACCCGATGAATCCCGCATGGCTCATCGGTAAGAAAGCGTCACATCCGTCGCACAACACGCCCGAATCCAAGCCCGCGATCACAGACCAGAAGGAGGCTCCACCCAATGCCGCGACGTAGAATCATCATGTGCCTCCTGTTTGCCACCGCTTGCGCCAATGCGCGCATGGCCTTTGCGGAAGACGAGGCGAAGGCATCGGATCGTTGCGCGCTCTGCCACGAGGCGGAAACGAAAGAATGGCGGGCCTCGCTCCACGCTCAGACGATGAACGACTTTTTTCTGAATGAGTGGACGAATGAGGGCAAGAAGTGGGAATGCCTCGTCTGTCACGCCAGCCAGTTCGACCGCAAGACCGGCCAGTTCTCCCACGAAGGCGTCAGTTGTGAATCGTGCCACGGCGCAGCGAAGGATGACCATCCCGACAAGTCGAAGATGGCGCTGCCGGTCACTTCCGAAGTCTGCCAGAGTTGTCACGCGATCACGTACGGCGAATGGCGTGTCAGCGCGCACGGACAGAAAAACGTCCGCTGCTTCGACTGCCACAAGATGCACCAGATGCAATTGCGCAAAGACCAACCCGACCAGATGTGTGGCACGTGCCACACGGAACGGCTCAAAAGCTTCTCTCACGCCACGCATTCGCTGGAGGGCCTGCATTGCCTGAGTTGCCATATGCCGGAAGTGAAGGGGTCCGTGATGAAGGTCCGCGGGCTGGGCGTGCGCGGACACACCTTTAGCGTCGGCGCGGAGACGTGCGCCAACTGCCACCGCGACATGGTGCACGCGAGCCACGAGCGCGCGACGCTGACCGAGGAAGTCGAAAAGCTGAAAGCGGCCGCGCCCGAGAAGCTAGCCGCGCGCCTTGATCAATCGGAGACGGAAGCCGGCAAGATGCGCGAGATGCTCGCGGCCAACCGGCGCGTATTCCCGCCGGTCGTGGCCCTGTCGTTCGTGTTGGGCATTTTCCTGGGTGTCGCCCTGCCGCATTTCCGCCGCAAGAAACACGGGGAGAAGCCGCAATGATTTCCCGACGGCAATTCCTGCAAACGACGGTGACCGGCGCGTTGGCCGCGCTGGGGGCGCGCCGCCTCTTCGCTGAATCGCCCGCCGACCCGAACGAGTGTGCCGGGGTGCTGGTGGACCTGACGCGCTGCATCGGATGCCGGGCGTGCGAGAACGCGTGCCGCGTGCGCGCGGGCTTCGGGCCGCTTCCCACCGCGGCGATTGGTTACGGCGCGGGCGAAGGCCGGCTGAGTTTTCGCACGCGGACCTTCATCGATTTCCGGGATGGCAACCTGAAACCGAAGCAGCCTGTGAAGCGTCAGTGTATGCATTGTCTCGACCCGGCCTGCGTGTCGGTATGCCCCGTGGCCGCGCTGGAGAAGACGGCGGCCGGCCCG
>JBEKYJ010000072.1:0-16469 GCA_049511095.1 Verrucomicrobiia bacterium | reverse complement strand
CGGAAATGTGCCCAATTTCGCGGCAGCCAGCTCAGCGGATAACTGAGCGTCGGCAAGACGACAACCAGAAGCGAGAGCAGCGATTGACCCCGCTCCCGGAGTCTTGCGGACAACGTGAGTCTTGGGAAAGACATCTCGACCTTGGCGTCTCCACCCACCTGAGGGTCACAAAAGAGCAAACCCCGACACGCTGTGTCGGGGTTTGCCTCGCTCAAACCAAACTATCAGGCAGTCTTAAATGTCCCCGCTGATGATCGCAGGGGTGCCGTTGGTACCCGCGATGTTCGGCAGGCTATTCGCCCACGAAGCGTGCCCGTCATTGAACAAGATATTGCCGCCCGCGTCCTTATGAGGTGCCGGGCCGCTGCCAGTGGCGGCGCTGGCACCCGACGCCGACGTCGACGCCAGCCACTTTGCGGACTTCGTGTAGGAAGCCGACGACGCGTACTCCATGCGATCCAAGGCAAGAATCGAATCCGGCTGGTCCTGCCAGAGGATGTAGGGGCAATAGGCGTAGCTGATATTCGTATAAGCGTGTTGGGTTGTATCCAAGGGATAGATCGTTGAGATCTTCTTCGAGCCGTCGCTTGGGCAGGTGAAAATCTTCGCCGACGTGACGACATTGCTGAGCAGGTTAAAGGACGCGCCGATGTTCGGCGTCGCTAGGGTGTCTAGGGGAACCCTGCCGTTGTAGTTATCTGCGTACATCGCAATGCCCAAGCCAAGTTGCTTGAGATTGCTGAGACAGTTGGCCCGACGGGCCTTTTCGCGTGCTTGGTTGAGTGCGGGCAGCAACATCGCCGCCAGAATCCCGATGATCGCGATGACGACCAGCAACTCAATTAGAGTGAAGCCGCCAATCTTTCGTTTAACAAAACTTCTCATTTTGGTAATGCCTCCGTGCTGTTGGTTGGGAATCCATCCCCCTCCCCGCGCTTCTTCGGGACCGCCCCGCGTCGCGGCGGGTATGCCGTTGGTGTTGATAATGGAGCAATATAGCTGACACCGTCCAACCCTGTCAACAGGGAAACTTTCCTCGGGCAGGGAGCGAAGCTCAAACGCGCTTCCCTCTCATCCCCAATGGATTGTGCGACTCATTCCCACCGGATCGAATTCGTTCGACTGTCCCCGCCACTTCTTCGTCCCGGTTGTAGAAGTGGGGCGACAAACGCAAACTTTTTCTCCCGTCTCGCAGGTAACGGAGTGAAGTAATGATCCTTGCCGCGTTCAGGCTCGCGTGCAACTTCGCCACATCCTGACCCTCGGACGACATCGATACGATCCCCGAAAGCCCGATCCCCTCCGTCGGGCCGACGATTGCAAATCCCGCCTTGGTCGCGCTCGCAATCGCTTGTCGCGCCAAGGCGAGCACCCGTGCCTCCACCGCTTCGATACCGCATCCCAAAATCAACTGCAGGGCCGCCCGCAACCCGATGATGCCCGCCAGGTTCAAACTCCCCGGTTCGTAGCGACGCGCGTCGCGCTTGAACATCAGTGACTCTTGCGCGATGAAATTGGGGCTCGATGCGCTGTGCCACCCAACCAGCGGCGGATGAAGACGATCAAAGTGCTCTTGCCGCACATAGAGAATGGCCGCGCCCAGCGGCCCCAACAACCACTTGTGCGCGTCCGCCGCGGCGAAATCCACTTGCCGCATCGACGTTCGCAGCGCACCGAAACTCTGGATTCCATCGAGGCAGAACAGGATTCCCCGTTGTCTCAGAAACCCGCCGATTCGATCAACGTCCAGTCTCCAGCCGGTCTGGAAATGCACGCTCGCCAGCGACACCAATCGCGTTTTTCGATCCACCACCCGCTCCACCTCCTCGACCGTGACGTTCCCGAATTGCTCCGGCTCCACAAACCGCACCTCCACGCCCCGCCGCGCCAGGTCCATCCACGGGTACACATTGGCTGGATAATCATCGCGATAACACACGACGCTGTCACCGCGCTCCCACGGCAAACCGGCTGCCACCATCGCCAGGCCCATCGACGTCGATCCGACAAACGCAATCTCCTCCGCCTTCGCCTCGATGAGCCGCGCTGCCAGGGTGCGCGTCTCGCCGATCAGTTCCTCGGGCACCACATTCTCCTGATTATCGCGGGCCGCCGCCGCCACATACTGCGTCATCGCCTCCGCCACGCGGCCCGGCAATGGGCTGACGCCCGCGTGCGCGAGGAAAACCTTTTTCTCGCAAACCGGAAATTCGCGCCGACGCAACGACTCGTCCTTCAATAAGGATGAAATGTCGAGCGGGTTCATAACCGCGCCGTCTTCGAAGTGTCAAAAGCGTGTTCCATTACGGCTTGAATCTTAGGATGCGGGCCGCTACAAAGCAAACGCGCTCTGCTTCCCCAAACATGACGCTAGTCTCTGGAGAGAGCGCAACGCAAGGCCGCTGATGGGGAAATCTCGATGGTGGATGCCCGTGGTTCTGGCAACGCTGTGTGTTGTTGCCTACCACAACACGTTCCACGTTCCCTTCATCTATGACGATCATTTGGGCATCACGCTGAATCCCGCCATCCGACGGCTCTGGCCGTTGTCGCACGTGATCGCGAGCGATCTTCCCATGCTGTCGGGGCGCCCGCTGATCAGTCTGTCTCTTGCCGTAAACTACGCGTTCGGGGGCTACGACGTGACGGGTTATCATCTCTTCAATCTGATCGTCCATTTCCTCAACGTGATGCTGGTGTTCGCAGTCGTGCGCCGCACGGTGGCAGGCACGCCGTCCCCCGATGCCGGCCACAACCAGACTCCGTGGGTCGCTTATGCCGTGGCGGGTCTGTGGATGCTGCATCCTTTGGTCACCGAAAGTGTCACGTACGTGTTGCAGCGGACTGAATTACTGATGGCGATGTTTCTCTTGTTAACCTTGTACTGCTTTGCTCGCGGGATTGAGTCCCCACAAAACAAAGCGGTCTGGTTCGGTTCGGCAATTGCGGCCAGCACGCTCGGAATGGGCACGAAAGAAGTCATGGTGGTCGTCCCGTTCCTGGTCCTCGCGTACGACTATATCTTCGCGGCTCGCTCCTTGCGTACCGCCTTGCGCCATCGTCCGGGACTGTACGCGGGTCTGGTCGCAAGCTGGGCCGTACTCGCCGCCCTGGCGTTGGCGACCAACCTGACATATAAGTCAGGTCTCACCGCGGACGTCATGTCACCTTGGAATTATTTCAGAATACAATGGACCGTGGTGGTGCATTACTTACGGCTCGCGGTGTGGCCGCGCGGGCTTGTACTTGATTATTCGGACTGGCCGCGCACGCTTCCACTGGCAAGCCTGCTGCCCAGCGCGGGACTCCTGCTGGCGCTGTTCATCGGCAGTGTATGGGCGATTCGCCGACGCGTGTGGGGGGGGTTTTGGGGCGCGTGGTTCTTCCTCCTGCTGGCGCCGTCTTCCAGTTTTCTGCCGTTGCCCACCGAACCCGCGGCCGAACGGAGGATGTACCTGCCCTTGGTGGCGGTGATCACCGTCGCGCTGGGAGGAGGAGATCGTCTCTGCCGAAATCTCTGGGCTCGATTCGGTCAACCCCGCTCCGCGCGAGGCTGGCCCGACCGCGTCCGTGTCTGGCTGCAGGCCGGCGTGGTGGCCGTGCTGGCTCTCGCGCTTGGTGTCGCCACAATTCAAAGAAATGCCCAATACCACAGCGCTGAGTCCATCTGGGCGGACGTGGTTGCCAAACGTCCCGGAAGCGCGCGCGGCCACGCCAACCTTGGCTTGGCCTTGCTTGCCGATGGCCGGGCGACCGAATCGATCCCGCACTTTGTCGACGCGTTGCGTATCGACCCGGGCCACCCAACCGTGCGCTGCAATTTCGCGGCCGCGCTGGCCGCCAGTGGCGCGGTGGATCAAAGCGTCGCCCAATTGCAGGAGACGCTGCGTAACGCGCCTGATTACGCTCCGGCCCACGCCGCCCTGGCCGACCTCCTAGCCGATCGGGGCGAACTGAAAGCCGCCCTGGAGCACTACGGGGCCGCCCTCGCGATCAATCCGGACGAGCAAACTGCGCATTTCAACCTGGCTTTGTTACTCGTCCGTATGGGCCGGCCCGGGGGTGCCATCACGCAGTATGCGGAAGTGCTGCGGCTCGACCCAAGGAACGCAACCGCCCACTACAACCTAGCCAATTTGTTGGCCGAGAGCGGGCGCGAGGCCGAGGCCATCTCCCAGTATGCCGCCGCGGCGCGGTTTGATCCCCGTAATGCCCGCAGTCAAATCAACCTTGGCAATCTGTTCTTAAAACAGGGCCGTTTGGATGACGCCATCGCCGCTTATGCGGGCGCCTTGCGCGCGGATCCAAACGCGTTTAAGGCTCACAATAACTTGGCGGTGGTCCTGGCCAGCCGCGGGGATTTGGTTGGCGCCACCAGGCATTTTCGCGAGGCGGCGCGCCTCAAGCCGGAACTGCCCGAGGTGCACAGCGCACTGGCCGAAGTCCTGGAGCGGCAGGGACTGCATGAGGAAGCACAACGCCAACTCGCCGAAGCGCGCAGGCTCAAAGCGGTGGACGGCGCGCACTGATCCGATGTTAACTCAGTTTCACGCGGCTTGGTGCAGTTTCACCGCGAAGTCAGCAACGATCGGCTTCGCCAGCCGTTCGTAGTCAACGTATCGGATCTTGACCGCGTCACTGTGCGTCCCCGCTTCGAACACGATCCTCTCGGCTTCGGCCAGGCTCCTGTCCAGATACGTCGCCACCCCGTACAATTCGCCGAATGGCGGCATCGTTCCGACCGCGCAATCCGGAAACAGCGCCTTGAACTCCCCTTCACCCGCCAACACCGTCTGGCCGCCCGTGACCTTGCCCAGTTTTTCCAAATCGATGCGATGATCGGTCGGCAGCACGGCCATGGACAATTCCGCGCCCGCTTTGACCATCACCACCTTCGCATGGCTTCGCCCCTTCACGTGCTCGATCGCGGCCAACTCCGGCGCCGTGAACGCCTCGGGATGATGCAGCACTTCGTAGCGAACCTTGCTCTGGTTGAGAAAATCGATCAGCCGCGCTGGTACTCCCATGGCTCACCTCCACTCGCAGTATAACCCCCACCCGCTCCAAATCAAAGAACGGGAGTACGTGGCTAACGCAAATGCCCGGTACCCGAGCACAGCGTCGGGTTTTAGCGCCGTCCGCGCGCCTTTGAGCGGCGTCCGCGAGGAATTGAGAGGCCGATTATCAGGTCCTTACGGAGATTCCAGCGGTGGCAGGGCAAAGAAGCCCGCGCCGCCAGAGGCCCAGTGTACCGGCCTCGCTCTGATCCCCGGCACGTCAGGCGGGGCTTGTCGAACGGGTGCTGACTAACTACACTCCGTGAGCATGACAGAGGCGCTGCTGAACAAGCTCGTGCCGTATCCGCCTGATTTTCCTGAAGCGTTAAGCGAATACTGCGAGAAGGCCGCCGACGCGATTCGTGAGAACAAGCATCACGACCATCGCCGGCACCTGTTCATCAGCTTTCTTGGACGCGGCCTCGCCATTAAGGTGGATGAGATCGAGCTTGAGCGAAAGATCAAGGCAGGCTCAGTCCGTGGCCGCATTGATGCCTTCTATCGCGAGTGTATTATCGAATTCAAGACCGACCTCGAACGAGAGCGCGACGACGCCAAGCGCGAACTGACAAAGTATTTCGAGGCGCAAAAGCATCCGCTCGACTTCGTTGGCATCGTCAGCGACGGACTTCAGTTTGAGGTGTACCTGTACGAATCCGGTGCGGTGAAGCAAATCACCGGCTTCGAGCTTGAACCCAATCAGCCGCTGATCGCCTTTCGTCACCTCGACCAACTTCTTTTCACCGGCAAGCTGCTGATTCCCACGTCGGGCGACATCATCTCCCGCTTCGGCTCAACCAGCGCGGTTTACAGCGCGAGCATGCGCCTGCTGCGCGAACTTTACGCGAGCATGGCCGACGACAGCGCCGTCAAGGTCAAGTTCCGCGAATGGAATGCGTTGCTTGCGAAGGTGTACGGCAGCGCCCTCGGCAACGAAGACCTCTTCCTCCGGCACACCTATCTGACGATGGTGTCGCGCGTCATCGTGACGATGACGCTTTTTCCCAAGTCACGCCGCTCGAAGATGCAATTTCGCGGTATCGTGGACGGAGAGTTTTTCAAGAATCAGAACATCAAGAATCTTGCCGAACCCGACTTCTTCTCATGGTCGCTGGACACGCGCGCCGAAAACGGCTTCCTCGAATTCATCAGCGGTATCTTCTCCCGGCTCGACGTGTACAACTTCGACAAGCTCTCCGAAGACGTGCTGAAGGAGCTTTACCAAGAGCTTGTCGATCCAATTTCCCGTCACGACCTCGGCGAATACTACACGCCCGATTGGCTCGCCGAACTGACGCTTGACCAAATCAATTACCGGAGCGGACGCCTTCTCGATCCCGCTTGCGGGTCAGGGACGTTTCTTTTCGCCGCCGTTCATCGCCTGCGCGCACAGAAGATGACCGGCCGGAAACTTGTCGAACATGCCCTCAACTCCATCATCGGCATCGACGTTCATCCGCTGGCCATCCTGATGGCCAAAGCCAATCTCCTGCTCGCATTGCGCAACGAACTCGAAACCTACGGCCACGACGTTTACTTGCCGGTCTACATGGCGGACACCTTAATGACCGGCGAAGACCCCACCCGCAAAGTTCACACCGTCGTCGTCTCGGAAAAGGAAATCTTCCATCTCCCGTTCCGCACCATTGAACGCGGCAGCCTCGACGCGCTAATAGATCGCCTCTGCCTCTTTGCCAAGAAGGGCATCGCCTCCGAAAAAGCCGCCGCCGGTGCGACGGAAGGCGTCAGCACATGGTTCGAGGACTTCGAGGATCACGAGCGGATGTACTGGATCGCGAACTTCCGCCTGATGATGCGACTCGAAAAAGGTAGCCGCAATTCCATCTGGGGCTACATCCTCAAAAACGCCTACCGGCCCGCTTATCTGCGCCGCGAACAAGCCGACTACGTCGTCGGCAACCCGCCGTGGCTGTCCTACCGGTACATCAAAGACAAGGGCTACCAGCGCCGCGTCAAAGACCTCACCCTCGAGTATGAGTTGCTGGAGAAAACCGACGTAAAGCTGTTCACGCAGATGGACACCTCGACGCTGTTCTTTGTCCATTGCGCCAAGCAGTTCCTCAAACCGACCGGCACGATTGCTTTCGTCATGCCCAAGAGCGTCATCGTGCCAGCCAAGCAACACGCCAACTTCCAAAAGATCGGCTTCACCCAAATTCACGATTTCACCGGCGTTGAACCATTGTTCAAGGTTCGCACTTGCGTGCTCGTGCGTGACTCGGACGAGGTGAAGAAGGAAATCCCGGTAACACTTTGGACCGGCAAGCTCTCCCATCGCAACTGCAATCTCCCCGATGCGGTCAAAGTGCTGAAACCGGCGAAGGACAAACTTAGTTTCGGCGCGGTCGGACAAACCCTATCGCCGTATTATGATTTCTTCCTGCAAGGCGCGACACTTGTTCCCCACTGTTTCTGGTTCGTTCACCCGCCAGACGACCGACCACTGAATCTCGACGCACCTTACCTCGAAACCTCAAAAGAGATTCTAAAGGACAGCAAACCCCAGTGGCGTGACCGTTTGGAAGGGCTTGTTGAGAAGGACTTTCTGTTCGCTACCGTGCTAGCAAAGGACTTGATGCCGTTTGTCGTCCGAAAGTTATGTCTAGTCGTATTGCCGGTGAAGGTAGTGAGCCACGGCACATTGCATGTCGTTAGTTCAGGAGAGATTCTTCACGAGGGCTTTCCACGCGCATCCGCGTGGATCGAGCAGACTGAAAAGATTTGGGATAAGAAGCGTAAAGATGAAACCCGCAGCATCTTCGACTGGCTTGATTACAACAACAAATTGAGTGCGCAGACGTTGGGTCAGCCTTTCGTCGTGCTGTACAATAAGTCCGGAACGAATCTATCGGCGGCAATGCTTACGCCTGAAGAATCAAAACGCGTGGACAAGCTGAGTATTCGCGGCGTGGTCGTTGATCATACCTCCTACCGCTATTACGCCAAAACTGAGGAGGAAGCTCTCTACCTTGTCGGCGTGCTGAATTCGCGCATTGTGAACGAAATCATCAAGCCTTTCCAATCCCAAGGATTGATGGGCGAGCGGGACATCCACCGTCGCCCGTTCGAGTACTGTCCGATTCCGCTTTTCGACCCGGGAAACGAGACGCACAAACAGATTGCGGAATTGGCGCGGCAGGCGCGCGAGGAATTGCTACCGGTCGTGCGAAAGATGGAGTTGCCCGTCGCCACAGCCCGCGCCAAAGCTCGCCTGCTAGTCGCCGGCAAGCTCGACCAGATCAACGAACACGTGAAGCGTCTGTTCGCCAGCGCCAGATTCGCCGCGCCCGCAAAGAAAACCTCGCCGTCAGACCATCCCGAATTGCTGAAAGGATAACCTTGGGGGGAAATAGCACATGAAGATTACACCAGCATACCGCCCGACCAGCACCCTAGCAAAATCCTCTGCACTCCGGGCTATGGCCGCCCTCAGTCCTTGATCATGGACTGGGTCGACGACACACTGAATGTTATTGACCTGCTGTGCCACTGAGGCGGCCGGCAAGTCTGCCGGTAAGCCGAGTCTGACGGAGCGGAGTCTGACGACACGCCGCTGTCGTGTGCTGCAAACACCGAGCGTCGTTCACGAGAAACTTCAAATCCGGCCACGGCCTGCTTGACGCCCGGTTTGCGTTACCTACATACTTCCGTCAACGACGCCGCGTCAGTTCTTCGTGGCGCCAATCAACGCCGCAAACCGCGCCGCGTACTCCGGATCATCGCGCAACGCCGCCAGTTCGCCATCACGCACCGCCAGCGACGCATACGCTGGTTGCGACGCCAGCAACTCCCGCAACACGTCGTACGCTTGCGCCAACCGCCCCAACCGCGCGTCCGCGCACGCCAGATTGTATCGGGCCGCCCACAACGTTGCGTCGGCGGCAATCGCCCGCTGCAATTGTTCGACCGCCTGATCGTAGGCCCGCGTCTTGAGATAAATCGCGCCCAGCGTCGCCCGCGCCATTGGCAAGGGGCGCGCATGCGGGTCGGAATTGGCCACAGCGCGCTCGACCCGCATCCGCGCCTCCAGCAAACGCCCGTTTCTCAGCATCTCCAACCCCATGTTGAAATTCCCCATCGGATCGTTTGGAAAATGCGACAGCAGCGCGCCCCACAAAGACGGATTATCGCGCCACACAGGAATCTGCTCGCGCGTCCGCACGCCAAGAAATACCAACCATGCGCCCACCGCGGCGCACAATGCCACCTTGACCACCGGCCCGCGCCGCCACAGCCACAAGACCCCGCTGCCGAGAGCCAACAACACCGGCGCCATCGCGAGATAGGCGTAACGGTCGGCCACCGCTTGTCCGCCTGACTGCACGAGCCCGCACACGGGCAACAGCAATGCCAGATAACTCCCCCACGCTGCCAGCAGCACCGGCGCTCGCTTCCGTTGCCACACCGCCACCACGCTAATGACTATACAGACCAGAAGTGGCGCCAGAAACTCCATGCTGCGCAAGCTGACCTGGCTGCTCAGCGGATAAAATGGCGACAACCACGCCGGCCACACCAGCTTCCACAGATAAAACACTACGCCTCGGGTCGCCACCAGCATCCGCACCCCGAGCGCATACTCGACAACCTCCTGCAAGTGCGGCTGTGCGGCAATCGCGCCGACCGCCGCCGCCACGCTCAATGCAATCATCAACCATTTCTCTCCGATCAACCGCCACACGCTCCGTCCCGCGTGCCGCCGCAAGGGAAAGAAATCCATGGCCAGCATCACCACCGGCAAGCTCACCGCAAACGGCTTTGTCAGCAGCGCGACCGCGTGCAACGCTACCGTCGCCCGCCACCAGCCCCGCTTTGGCTCGCCAGCGTCACCGCCTGTGTGGACGAAGCCGCTGCGGTACGGCGAAGGCCCAACGGCGCGGACATACGCGCATAGCGCCGCCACCATCCACACCGAGCACAACAATCCGTTGCGCGCCGCCACCCACGCCACCGATTCCACCTGTAGCGGATGAATCCCGCAAACCAGCGCAATCCCCGCGCTCATCGCCACGCGCTCTCGTGGTCGAACGCCCCCCGCCTTGCCGGTCAACATCCATACCAAAGTGCCCACGAACACAACGTACACCCCGTGCAGCAACCAGTTCGTCGCGTGATGCCCGACGGGATTCAACCCCCAAAGCTCGTAATCCGTCAGGTGCGTCATCCACACAATCGGCTGGAGATAAAACGGCTGCAGCGACGTCCACATCCAGCGCAGTGACGACAGCGAAAACCTCCCCATCCGCACCAGTTCCGCCAGATAAATGTCGTCGTCAAAATGGACGAAGTCGTGGAAGAGCACCGGGCGAAACACCCAGAGCGAGATAATGGACACTGTCAGAAGCGACCAGAAAAGAGCGCGAGTCGAGCCGCGCTGGGGGGACGACTGCGCCGCTTCGTCCGCGCTACGGTTTTGCTCCATGCTCACCAGAACTTCCAATCACCGCGCGACAGCACCCACACCGCCAGCGCGGCATTGCTCACGGCGTGCGCCACCACGCAGGAGAACACGTCCTTGCGCTTGTAGTACAACCCGTTGTACAGCACCCCGCAAATCAGCCCCGCCAGCCACTCGCTGTGTTCCGCGCCAAACAACCCCGCCGTCACCGCAAACGACAGCCACGTGAACGCGCCGACCGGCACGCTCTTGAAATTCTCATTGATCAACCACCGAATCAGAAACGCCCGCCAGAATAATTCTTCCATCAACGGCACCACGATCACCGCGCCGACAACGCGAAACGCAAGGAACACGTTCCGCTGCGCCACCGACCCAATAGCCGTCGGATCGAATGGCGTCGCCTGAGTAAACTTGGGATAAAACGAATCGATCCCAATCCAGATCGCAATCGCCACCAGACCAATCGTCACGGCCCAGACGTAGCTGTAGGCCGCGTCCCCCGACGCGGCGTTTGCCTTACCAATCATCGGCGAGCACAGCTCCTCATACTCCTTGCGGAAAAACCACAACGCCGCCGCCACCGCGATGGTCTTCACCGGATACACCCACAACAAATTCGCGTTCGACTGCACGAGCAGGAACGCCATGTAAACCCCGAACGGCACCACATACGGCAGCCACGGCTTCGATTTCATCGATTCGCTCATCCGTCAGCCCTCAGCCTAAAATGCCATTCCGACCCTGTCGAGAAATCTCTCTACCGCCATCCGGTGTAGCCACGTCTCTACGAGACGTGCTCTCTTGTTGCCCCGTCCGGTGTCGCCACGTCTCCACGAGACGCGCCCTCTTGTTGCCCCGTCCGGTGTAGCCACGTCTCTATGAGACGTGCTTCCTTGTAGTAGCGGCCGTCCCGGCCGCATTTGGCCCGCTCCCCTCCACCGCGCGGTGTAGTAGCGGCCGTCCCGGCCGCGACCGGTCCGCGCCGCCTCTGCTATTTGCAGGGCGGCATCCCTGTCGTGTAGGTCTCCCGGCCGCATTCGGCGCCTTCCGGTTCACCCCGCTTTGCCTTGAGCTTTGCTGCCCAATCTGCCATCCTTCGCCTGCCAACAGCCATTGCCGAGACCCGTTATGAAAATGGCAACCGAATCAGACCTCAAAAGCGATGCAATTCACCGCGTCACGATGAGGTCTAGTATGTGTTAGGCGTCTCGAACCATGCTCGCTTACGACATATTTCGCTGGGTGGTAACAGTCGTGTTCGCTTTGTTCGGACTACTTGGCTGGTGGATCATCATCATGAATTTCTGGAGTGTGTATGTTTGGTTTGCGCGCCGCGAGCGTCACTCCAGCATTCCACTGTTTGGTGGAATTTTCGCATTTGTGGGGATGCTTGGTTGTCCGCTGCCACAAATCCAGAAATTCTTTTGGATACCACTGGTTGTTGACATCGGCTACTTCCTTTTATCTACGATTTTCGGGTTAACGATTGCATTCTTCGCAAGAAGGAAGAGAGACGATGCCTAACAATCCGCTTGAGCCACCGCCAGCCGCGCGCCAGCGCGGGTGGCGGGTGGCTCAGCTTTATCGTTAGGCGGTAACGAAGGAGACGATATTTCCATGTGCACGATATGTGAGTTGTGCAGGAAAGTCCAAGGCGAGCGGATTACCTTTTGGGTGGGGGTGAAGACAGGTCGGTCTCAAAGACTCCTTACTACTACGCCAGTCGCCCCTGGAGGATACCAACGTTGGCAAGATACTACTTATTACGAGAATGTTCATCAGTGCGCGGTATGGTTATGTCCGGATTGCGTGAAGATCCTTCGCGCTCGTTTGGTGGCCGCAGCGTTAATGGTTTTACTCCCTATCGTCTGTTTCTTTTGCAACATCGACAACCGAGACTTTTCGCAAGGGGGGCCGATTATAGCGGCTATCAAAGCGTTCGGACGGGCTTCATTTTGGATAGAGGTAGCAGGTTCAATTTGCCTAGCCATCGTCCTGAGAGCACTTCTACGAATCGCGTGGGTAGCAAATGCAGCTAAATGGATGCTCCGTCGGACTACGGCGAATGTCAGAGAGCAAAGCGCTATTTACTTTGCTTCGAGGAGATCTAACGCGTCGAAGAGGGGTGTCACGGTTTATTGGACGGAACAGAAGTTTGCAGCGTCGGGATTAAGACCATTTAATAAGGCCGAACCATGGCGATGAGCCGAACGCGGACACGACACCGCGTCGGCTATCTAGGGGGTCAACGCTTGATTCTTGACAGATTTGCTTCGGCGGCCTGCTCGCGATTTATCGGAGTCGCTGAGCCTCGACGCTGGGCTTCCAAACACGACCGCCAAAAAATATGAAAACAAAACAGTTAGCGAATGTCTTAATCAAAATCCTGGGGCTTTCGGTTTTGGTCCACAGCATCCCAGTTATCATCACAGGGCTGTTCAATATGGTGCGAGCCAGAGGAGTCGGTTCGCCGGGCGACTATTGGTTTTATCCTGTGTCGTCTGTGATTCTGACAGCTATCGGGATTTATCTCATCGTCAAGAGTCGAGATGTTGCGGAGTTTTTGTTCAAGAACGAAGATGAGTAACTTACGGAAGCATAACAAGCCACTGCAGCCAACGCCGGTTGGGTGCTTGGCTTCCCGACAAGTCGGGATTGACATCACCGCTCCGGCGTGGCTCAGTTCTGGGTCGTTAGGCGATGACTGCAACCTAATCGGGAGTACAACCGGACAACCATATGTATAACAAAGAAAACCTGGCCAAGCTGAAGAAAATGGACAGCCTCGCGCCGCAAGTGATGAAGGCCTTTTGGGCGTTTGACAAGGCGGCCGTCGCCGATGGAGCAATCCCGGTAAAGTACAAAGAGCTGATTGCCGTCGCCGTTGCCCTCACGACTCAATGCCCGTATTGCATCGAGATCCACAGCGGGAACGCGCGCAAGGCGGGTGCCACCGACGCCGAAATGGTCGAGGCCGCGATGGTTGCCGCCGCCCTGCGAGCGGGCGCGGCCGTCACCCACGCGACGCACGCCCTGCCCCATTAAACTGACGCTGCCCAACCACGCGCTGCCGCGAACCGCCGCGATGCCAATGCGTAAGAATACATCCGTGACGATTCGACCCGCCACGCTGGCCGATGTGCCGGCCATCACCGACATCTATAACGAAGCGATCCTGACCACCACCGCGAGTTTTGATATCGACGTCAAGACCGTGGAAGATCGCACCCAATGGTTTCACTCGCACGACGAGCGACATCCCGTCCTGGTTGCCGTCGTGGATGACAAAGTCGTCGGCTGGGCGTCCCTGACGCGCTGGTCGGATAAACGCGCCTATGACGATACCGCCGAGACTTCATTCTTCGTCCACTCCACCTATCGGGGTCGAGGCATTGGCCGGAAACTGAAGGAAGCCATTATCGAGGAGGCCCGCCGACTCCGCTTTCACGCGCTCATCGCCCGCATCGCCGAGACGAGCGGCGAGAGCATTCATCTGAATGAGAGCGCCGGTTTTGTTCACGTCGGCACGCTCAAAGAAGTCGGACGCAAGTTCGACAAGCTGCTAAATGTTCATATCATGCAGAAGATATTGGATTGAATAAACAACAAGAGTTCACATGAACGCCGCCCGCTTTTTTAGTCGTCGTGTGTTTGGCATTCTTGTTCTCATCGCCGGATTCTTGCTGTTTTTCGGCGTGATGACTCAATGCTCGTGGGATGGCATCACGACATTTTATGTGGCCATGTTCACGCTTGGGTTGTGTGGCTTGCCAACAACTCTGATTGGTCTTTTCATTTCGGGCTCCGTTTGCAAGCTGCTCCGTGTCCCGGAAGCCACCACCTATTGGATCGAAGTGATTGCCATCGCGGCGTGTTTTGTTCTCCAGTGCTTGTATATTGCCGGGAGAACCCAGCCGAGTGATGACGCCTGATGCCTGACCAGTCACCGGAGCCAAAGCCGGTTGGCCGTCTCAGTTTCCCGACAAGTCGGGATTGACATCACCGGCCCCGCGTGGCTCAGTTCTTGTCGTTAGGCGCGTTCGGAGGTCATAGGACACATTATGGATTCAAGCGTTAGAAATTTCCTGTACCGAAACCCGCAGTTCTACGAACTGGCATACCCCGAACCGAGTGACGAAACGCCGATGATGTGTCGCCGCATGTTCTCGCGGTATCTCGCTCAGCCACCCCGCTCCATCCTGGACATTGGCTGTGGCACCGCACGCGATTTGGATTCTCTATCGAGAGAGTGCCCCGATTGTTGGGGTGTGGATTATTTACCGGCGGCGATTGAGTTCGCGGCCGCGCGACGGCCTCAGTTGCACCTCGAGGTCGGTGACATGAGGACGCTCCGACTCGGTCGCACGTTCGATGTCATCCTGAACATGGGGTCGGCTTTTATGTACGCCCTCACGAATGCGGATATCGCCAAAGTGTTGGACACCTTCGCGGCGCACTCGCACCCTGGGACATTGCTGATCCTCGACATCAACAACGCCGCCAGCTACCTCGGCGGCGAACACTTCAAGCAGACAGCGGAGCTTCGGGTAAGTTCACCAGAGTTCACGGCCGAGGCGCATTCGACGTATAGCTTCGACCGACGGCGTCAGCTGTTGGTGAGGCGGCGGACCTGGAAGATTCAAGGTCAGGGCGAAGTGGAGGATTTTTGCGAGTATCGGATGTTCTTTCCAGCAGAGCTTGAACATCTGTTGAGCCAGCGAGGATTTCGAGCTGCCGGGATGTTCGACAACATGCAGCTGCAGGAAACAGAGCTGAGCGGACCGAGACTCTATGTGCCGGCGGTTTTTCAGCCTTAGGGCACACACGCTCTTCCGGGCGCGAATGCACCCCGCTTTGCCTTGAGTGTTGATGTGTAATCCGGCATGCTTCGCCCACCAACAGCCATTGCCGAGACCCGTTATGAAAATGGCAACCGAATCAGACCTCAAAAGTGACGACGGAGCGATGAAGCAAAGCGTCCAGAGTTATCGAAACGGCATCGTCAAACGAACATTGTGAGCGCCCGTGCCAACCGATGGGTAATCGCGGCGGCCATCGCCAGCCTGGTTGCAGGGGTTACACTCTCACACGTGATCGAGCCCGGCGTCCGCGTCGAAAAAGTGACGCTGGCTGGAGACACCCCTGCGATTCGACTCTCGCCCGCATCGCCGGGTCCGCACCCGATTGCGCTGCTCGCCCACGGTGCGACCGGCTCGAAAGAAATGCTCTTTCGCTACGGCGAGGCGCTGGCGGCTGCCGGGTTTGATTGCTACACCGTGGACCTCCCGGGACACGGGGACTCGCGGCGGTCATTCTCCATCCGCAACACTCGGCTCACACCGGGAGAAGTCGCGCGGGCACTTGGATCGGTGGACGTCTTCCTCGGCCACTCGATGGGTGCTGCCGCAGGGGCGGGGAGCGTTCGCAACGCAAGCCTTCTTCCTCGCCTCTTTATTGCCGTCGGTGACAACCCCGACTTGGGTGTGCACGGCCCACCGCTACTGCTTCTGGCGGGCCAGTTCGAGGAATTCGTCCGGCCGGACCGGCTCAAGGCGCGAACCGATGCACGCCTCGTGCTCTCGCCCTGGTCCGATCACGTGCTCGAACTTCTTGATCCATGTCTCGTGAATGCGGCCGTCGACGCCGCGTGCGGGGCCGTTGGCAAAACGCCGCCGGCTGCTCCAACCTCCTGGTTGTGGCGACTGGCTGGGCTCGTGCTCGGAATGGCGGGCGCGGTTGCTTTGATATTTTTCATGCCCGAACTCCCTCCCCGAGTTGCGTGGGCCCGTGGATTCCTTGTCGCTGTTATCATTATCTTCGCTCCGGTCCTTACGATGAGCACGTGGCTTGGCTGGGCGCCGTACCTGCATCGCATCCCTCTGCAGCTTGCTCTAATGATTGTCCTTTGGCTGGCGCTTGTGGGCGTCGGCAAGCTCCATTTTCCACGGTGGAGCATTGCAGCGTTTGCCGCGGTATTGGCGCTTGGCTGC
>JBEKYJ010000071.1:0-16512 GCA_049511095.1 Verrucomicrobiia bacterium | reverse complement strand
GCACCGTCGGCACACCGATAATGAACGCCAACAGGATCAAGGCGGTCCTTCCGATGTACTTCTTCCCACATCGTGGACAGTGTGTGGACAGCAACGACAATCCGTTCCCACAAAACACGCACCTCATAACTCGCGTCCCGCTTCCTGCGGCCAAAACTACGGTGCAGGCTTTCACTCGTCAATACGCTTGTTTTTGTTTCAACCGGGGTCGTGCGATCAAAAAACTCCTCCTTGCTGAATTTCCTCGGGTCGCATCGTGGCGAGGAACATCCCTTGTCTTCGAAACGATTGCTGGTCTACATCACCGGCAGCGTCAACCGTGAGTTGCGTCAATCCCACTGACCACCATGCTGGTTACAATTTCGCGTGAGGCGTGCTTGTTGCGCCCCCGACAGCCGTTTGCCAGCCACCGCCGAGCGCCTTGTACAACGCCACGAGGTTCACCGTGACGGTGCGCTCGCTTTGGACGAGCTCGTCCTCTGCCTGGTACAACGAACGCTCGGCATCGACCACATTCAGGAAGCTGGTCAACCCGTTCTTGTAGAGTTCATTGGAAATCTCGACCGCGCTGCGGCTGGCGTCCACGACCTCCTGCAGCGAGCGATGGCGAACTTGTTCCTTGGAGTAGGCCACCAATGCGTTCTCGACGTCCTCCAACGACGTGAGCACGGTCTTGTCGTAGATCGCCAGAGATTGCTGCGCCTGGGCGTTGGCTGTCCGGATCTGGCTGCGCACATGGCCCAAATCCAGAATGCGCCACGTCATCGTTGGCCCGGCGGACCAGTATTTGCTGCCGCCGCTAAACCAGTCGCTGGCGGAGAAACTTTGGAACCCGGCCGCGCCGGTCAGCGAGAATTTCGGGAACAACTCGGCTGTTTGGACACCGATGTTGGCGGTGGCCGCCGCGAGTTGGCGCTCGGCGCGGCGAACGTCCGGCCGCCGGCGCAACAAATCTGACGGTAGACCCACGGGCACTTCGGGAGGCGGCACCGGGATCGGCGCGGTGGCGCCGAGTTCATCGAGCAACGCGCCAGGCTCCTTGCCGATGAGCACACCCAGCCGATGCACCGCCTGCTTGAGCGATTCCTCAAACGTGGGGACTTGCGATTGTGTGGTGGCTAGCAACACTTCCGCTTCTTTGGCATCCAGTTCGCTCGCCAAGCCGGCGTGGAAACGGGCGCGGGCGATATCGACGGCATCTTGCTGGGCCGCGATGTTCTTGTTGGCGATGGCCAAACGCTGCTGGAAATTGCGGACATCGACGTAATTGCGCGCGACCTCGGCGAGAACGCTCACGAGCACGTCGCGCCGATCTTCCTCGACCGAGGCCAGTAGGGCGTTTGCCTCCTGAAGGGCTCGCCGCTTCCCGCCGAACACGTCGATCTCCCACCTCGCATCGAAATGTGCGTCATACAGGTCGGTATGAAAACGGTAATTGAAATTGGTGGCGGAACCGCTGAACGGTAGTGAGTTCCTGGACTGTCGCACGTCGGTGTAGCCGGCCGAGCCGTCGATCGTCGGGCCGAGGTCAAACAACGCGCCGGCCCGGAGCGCGCGGGCCTCGTGGAGTCGTCCCTCAGCAATGCGTAAATCGTAGTTGGCAGCCACCGCGCGCTCGACAAGGGAGTTCAACTCGGGATCGTTGAACGTCTTCCACCACTCGACCACCGTCGGGGCGCTATTGGTCGTGCCGCCAAGTTGGGCTTCGCTCCAGGTCGCGGGGGCCCGGGCTTTCGGCGGATGATAATCGGGTCCGACGGCGCACCCCGCGAGCGCCGCGGTTGCCAATGCGAGCAGGAAAACAGTTCTGGTTTTCATAACGACGTTTCCTTCTTGTTGAGAGCGTCCATCAAATTGAGGATCGTGGCGAGGATCAGGTCATCGCCGAGCGCAGCATTGAGCATGGTGTGATACGAAGAGCGGAGCGGCCACTCCACGCCAAAATAGTGTTTCACAAACATCTTCCGGTCGCGGTCGACTGTATCGAGCAATTCGTTGGCCTTGGCCTCGTTTGGAGTGTGGCTCAGCAGGGAGCAAAACTTGAATTCACGCGACGCAAACAAGAACACCCGGAAGGTGTCGGCCCGCTGGCGCAAAAAATAGGCCGAACCCCGCCCGACGATCACACAGTTGCCTGCCGCCGCCGCTTGTTCGACGACCTGTTGGACGAGCGCCAGCACGCGGTCCGCATCGAAGGTTTCCTGTCCGCTGATGGGGATGCCTCTCTCGCAGCTGCCATGCCAGAAGACCTTCGCAAGCCGGTAGAGCAATGGATCCAAATGTCCTTCACGCTGCTCGACGACCGCGCGGGCGACCTGGGCAATGCGCGCAACCTCTTCGGTCAACGACTGGTCCAGCAACTTCCAGCCGAGGCGCGTGGCGAGTGCTTCGGCAAGTGCGCTTCCGCCGCAGCCAAATTCCCGTTCGATGGCAATGATGCGGATCATGCTTAATGCACCGCGAGAGGCCCTCCTGTCCTCGGCCGCTTCATCAAGAACGTCAGCGGAACCAACGCCAGGCAGATCAGCCCGAGCGCCTGGAAGTTGTCGAGGTACGCCAGCAACGTCGATTGCTGCGCCACCATCCCGCCGATCACCGCATACGCTTGTTTGGTGGCCGTCACCGCGCCGGCACCGGAAGCGGCGAAGCCGTGTTCCAACGCCCGCACCATGGCCATGAAGTGTCCGTTGTAGTTGGACAGATGCGTAACGAGCATCGACTGATGGAATTGCGCCCTTCGCGCGAGCATGGTGGTCACGAACGAGATGCCCACGCTACCGCCGATGTTGCGAGAGAGGTTGATCAGGCCCGAGGCCGCATTGTTCTTGTCGCGCGGCAGAAAGGCGTACGCGGCGGTGTTGATCGGCACGAACAGGAACGCCACGCCCGCCGACTGCAGGACGCGGGCCCACATCATCATCGGGAAATCAACCTGCAGGTTGAATCTCATCATGTTGAACAGAGACACCGCAACCACTACGAAACCAAACCCGATCATCTTGCGCGCATCGTAGTGGGAAACGAGAAATCCGACCAGCGGCAGCAGCAGGATGACCGTGATCGCACCCGGTGAGATGAGCTCGCCGGATTGCTGGGCCGTGTAGCCCATCAACTCCTGCACATATTGCGGAATCAGCATCGTCGTCGAATAGATGACGAATCCCACAGTAAACAGCATCACGTTGGCCAACAGGAACGTGCGATCCTTGAACAGACGCAGGTCCACGATCGGTTCCTTGACGTGTAATTCCCAAATGACCGCCAGGACCAGTGCCGAGACGAAGATGACGGTGAATACCCGGATGTACGGAGTCTCGAACCAGTCTTCGCGCTGCCCCTTGTCGAGCACGACCTGCAGCAGGCCCAGCCCCAGAGCGATCAGCCCGAACCCGATATAGTCGATCTTCACGCCAGCCCGCTTCTTCTTCTTCAGGTACGGCGGATCGGAAATGAGTCGCGACGTCAGGATCAGTGAGAGGATACCTACCGGAATGTTGATAAAGAAGATCCAGCGCCATGTAAAGTTGTCCGTGATCCACCCGCCCAGCGTCGGTCCCAACACCGGCGCGGCCACCACCGCCATCCCGTAAATGGCAAATGCCATCCCGCGTTTGGCTGGCGAAAAGGTGTCTGCCATGATCGCCTGTTCGCTCGGCTGCAAGCCGCCCCCGCCCACTCCTTGCAGGACACGGAAGAAAACCAGCATGCCCAGGTTTGTCGCCAGCCCGCACAACAACGAACTGATCGTGAACAACGCCACGCAGCTCATGTAGAACCGTTTGCGGCCGATCCTTTCCGAAATCCATCCGCTCAGCGGCAGAATGACGGCGTTGGACACGAGATAGGAGGTCAGCACCCATGTGCTCTCGTCCAGGCCCGTGGAAAGATTTCCCGCGATGTGCGGCAACGCCACGTTGGCAACGCTGGTGTCCAGTACTTCCATGAACGTCGCCATCGTCACGACCATGGCGATGACCCATGGGTTGTGTGGCGGCTTCCAAATCGCCTCGTGGTGGCCGATGGTGGAAACGTCGCTCATCGCACGTTCACCCGCGGCACCACCGACGCGCCCAGCGGCATCGGGAAGTTCGGGTCTTCGCCTTCATCGAAGACGATTTTCACGGGCACCCGCTGCACGACCTTGACGTAATTGCCCGCCGCGTTCTCGGGCGGCAACAAGCTGAACTGCGCTCCCGTGCCGGCCTGGATGCTGTCCACGCGACCCCGGAACTTCCTCTGCGGAAACGCGTCGACTTCGATCCACACCGGCTGGCCGGGTTTCATGTATGTCAGTTGCGTTTCCTTGAAATTGGCGGTGATCCACACGTGGCGCGGCACGATCGCCAGCAACACCTGCCCGACCTGCACGTACTGGCCCTGTTCGACCACGCGGCGTGTCACCCAGCCGTCTTCGGGCGCGGTGATGTCGGCGTAGGAACGGTTCAATTCGGCCTGGCGCAGCGCGGCTTCGGCCTGTTGCACGCCCGCGTCAGCGGTCGGGATTTGCGCCTGGTCTTGCCCGATTTGCGCGTCGGAAGCATCCGCTTTCTTGCGCGCTTCCTCCAGTGCCGCGGCACTGGAATGCGCGGCAGCGATGGCCGCGTCAACCTGCTCGCGCGATACCGCCCGGCTTTCAATGTGTTGATAGCGCGCGAGGTCGGCTTCGGCTCGCGTAGCTTCCGCTTCGGCGACACCGACGGCGGCCCGTTCCTGTCCCGCTTTGGCGCGCGAGACAATTACCTGATGTTGGGCCTGCGCCAAACGACCTTGGGCCGCGGCCAGGTTGGCGCGCGCCTGCGCCAGGGCTGCGTCGTAATCACGAGGGTCGATCTGCACGAGCGGGTCGCCCTTTTTGACGAACTGGTTGTCGTTGATGAGCACCGCCAGCACGTGGCCTGACACCTGAGGGCTGATCTGGATCGTGTGCCCGTCAATGAACGCATCGTCGGTCGTCTCGTACGGGCGGACGGCAACAAAGTAATAGGCCGCCACCGCCCCGATAATCAGCAGGCCGAGGGCTACGATAAGGGGGATAAACCGCTTGCGTGAACCCGTACCGGTCTCGGCGGGTAGTGGTTCGGTGGACACGGTTGCGGCAGATGGTTCAATATCTGGTTTCATGGCAGGGGACTCATGTGTTTCGGTCGTTTGTTCTTCTCAATTCTTTCAACGCGGCAAGCGAGAATTGCGCGATGTGCTCGGCCAATGCACCGATATCCTCCGGTCCAAACCTCATGGTGGGATCTAGGCGTGAAATGACCTGTCGATTGTAATGATAAAATACCCATTGCGATGAGATGCTGAACGCGCAACGGCGCACCTGTTCGTCACTGGTCTCGGGCCCAAGGATGGCGCGAACGCACGATTGGAGCCGCTGGAAAAACGGCGCCAATTCCTCTTTGACGACAGCGTTGAGGGCCTCTGTTGGCTCGATCATTTCGCGGGACATTAGTTTGCCGTGCCATGCGGTCCGGCCGAGATCAAATACAGCATGCAGTCTGGCCGTAATCACCTCCCGCAACTCCTGCTCGGCATTGGCAGAGGTAATGGGCCGATGCGCCGTGCAATACCTTTCCCTCACGCAGCGCAGGGCGTGCTTCAGAACGGCTTCATACAATCCCCGTTTATCGTGGAAGTGATAGTTGATGGCGGCCACATTGGCGTGGGCGCGCTTGCAGATTTCACGGACGGTGGCCTGGCGGAAGCCGCGCTTCGCGAACACCTCGCCGGCGGCTTCGAGCAGACGGTGGCGAGTCTTGGTATTTTGGTCGGAGTCAACCATGCTCTTCATATGTTTCAAACGCTTGTTTAAATCAGATGTTTGAAACCGTCAAGCCGGTTCGGAAACTTCTTTCACGGGGTTCTTCGAATCAAATGAGACCCGGGATTGACCACCCGGGATTTGGAAACCGGTCTGCGTCAGACCATCGAGTACTTCAGGGAAAACGTGTGAGTGGATCGGGAGTTCTGGTCAGCAGGCGACCGCCGGGTGAATAATCCGGATTCCACGCCTACATTTTCCAGGATCTTGCTGCGATGACTTCCCAGAATCCACGAATTCTATGCAGGCGGAAGGTTCGTCCCTGCGCATCCTGATCGGTGCGGGTTTCCCCGGTCCATACCTCAACTTCTTCGGGGTCCCTGACTCGCATCGACATCAACTTCAGGTCAGCAAACCGCGTGGGAACCGCGTGCGTTAACGCCGCGGTGCGAATCGCCAGGAAGTCATGGTAGTCGATGGAACGATTGGCACGATTGCGAACAACTCGTAGATAAGCAACGAACTGCCACGCGAGCGTGAGAACCATGAGCGCCACGGAGGCGAGGAGCGCCGTGAAAAGAAGTAATGCCGTAGCGTGTTGTAGCGGCCAATTCTGTAATGCCGTAACGTGGTGTACCGACCAATTCATTGCCCGTCAGTGCGGTTGTGAAGTTTCCCGGTAAGGTTCGCGTTCGTCCATCACGACGGCCGGGGCCAACGTCGCCTGTCGGATGATCATGTGCATGTCTTTTAGACGCACAATCAACCACCCCGTTCAAAAGAGTTTTGGCAGGACACTTCCAATAATAGCCAAACTTGCCCCACCTCTTCTATTGAACATCAAATCGGGCGCTATTTCACCAACTCGGCTTTCGACGCATCCACCAACAACTGACCGTCTTTCTCTGTCACCTTGCCTGTGACTTGAAGAATCCCATCTTTGTGACGTGCCTCCATCAGTTCCTTGCTGGCCTTCGTCAATGTGTAGATCTTCCCGTCGTCGGTTTTGAGGCTCACGCCACACTGTTTGCTCACACCATACGAGCAACTGGCACAACCAATCTTGCCTTTGAGCGTCACTTCATCCGGCTTCTTGGTGTCATCCGCCTTAACGATCCAAACGGCGGACAGAACCACTGCTGCGACGACCGCGATTACTTTCTTCATGGGGCCTCCAATGTTGGGTTTATGCGTATTGGACAGTGGCGGCATCCATTTCGTTCAGCAGTGTCTATTTCTTTCCCACCCGCTACTACTGCGTGCCGCTGGTGCCGTGGGGCGCGGGTGGAACGTTACGGAGTCAGACCTCGTGTGATCAAAAACCTCCTCCCTGCTGAATTTCTCCGGGGAGCATCGCGGCGAGCAACATCCCCCGCCTCGGAAGCGAATGCTGGCCTACATCACCGGCGGCGTCAGCCTGGCTTGCTTGCGTTTTACCCGAATCTGACAGATAATACTATCGAGGTACGGACGGCTGGCGCTCCCGGACACTCGAGAGGATGCAGTAACAGCAACGGGCAGAGGACAACATTGGGCGTGGGCGATTATGGCAATCGAAGAAATTCCTCACAAAGACTCTGACCTGCCTCAGTCCAATCATTCCACAAACGGCGGGCCTGCCAGGGTCGGGCAAGCTGTCATCCTCGTCATCGACGATGACACGGAAATCTTGAACAGCGTCCGCAGGTTGTTGATTCGCGAAGGCTGGGTGGTGTTGACCGCCTCCAACCCGCTCGAAGGCCTCGAGTTGTATGAGACCCATTGGCGGGAAATCCAACTGGTGTTGTTGGACTATTTCATGCCCATCCTCCGCGGCGACAAAGTCTTTGAACGCCTGCGACGCATTCATCCGCACGTTCGCGTCCTATTAACGACCGCGTGTGACGACGACGTCTCACAAGAGATGCTTCAGGGTGGACTTTGTGGTTTCGTCCAGAAACCGCTCTCGTCGCGAGACCTCATTGGCCGGATCCGCAAATCCCTGAATCACCATGACCAGCCGTGCCCGAGTGATCAAAAAACTCGTCCTTGCTGAATTTCCCGGGGAGCATCGCGGCGAGCAACATCCCCGCCTTGGAAGCGAAGGCTGGCCTACATCACCGGCAGCGTCAACAAAGACCTGTTATGAAGAATTGAGTGTCTGTTCGAGAAAGACCGCGTCTGGCACAACTAATTCCAAAGACCTTACCAACCCTGCCCGTTACTGCCGTGTGCAGCTGGGCGCGTAGGTGCAAGCATCCTCTTGGCAGCCGCAACAGACTGAATGATTCCCGCTTACGGGAGTTGGCCTGCGGAATTCATTTCTTCGTGGACTCCTCGCCGGCTTTCTTCATGAATGGCGTGAATAGGTCCAACGGGATCGGGATGAACGTCGTCGTGTTGTGCTCACTGGCGATCTCCGACATCGTTTGCAGGAAACGCAACTGCAGCGCGATGGGCTGCGCCGAAATCATGGCCGCCGCCTGCACGAGTTTTTCGGCCGCCTGAAACTCGCCTTCGGCATTGATGATCTTCGCGCGACGCTCTCGCTCGCTTTCCGCTTGTTTGGCCATGGCACGCTTCATCGAGTCAGGCAGGACCACGTCGCGAACTTCGACGGAGGTGACTTTGATACCCCACGGCTCAGTGTGACGGTCGATGATTTCCTGAAGCTGCTGGTTGATCTTGTCGCGCTGGGCCAGCAACTCGTCAAGCTGCGACTGGCCGAGCACACTGCGTAGCGTCGTCTGGGCAATCAGCGAACTGGCTTTGAGGAAATTCTCCACCTTGACCACCGCCGCTTGGGGATCAACGACGCGGAAGTAAACGACCGCGTCCACCGTGGCGGGCACGTTGTCGCGGGTCATGACTTCCTGCTTGGGAACGTCGATGGTGATGACGCGCAGGTCCATCTTTACCATCCGGTCCACAATGGGAATGAGCCAGATCAGCCCGGGTCCTTTTGCGCCAAGCAGTTTGCCCAATCGGAAAATCACCCCGCGTTCATACTCGCGCAGGATGCGGATCATCTGTGGCAGCACGACCGCGCCCAACACGAACAGCGCCACAATCCATGGGATCAGACTAAACGATTTATCCAAGGCCTCCATGTTATGCACTCCTTTAGGTGGTTTTGGGTTTCACTTTCAACGTCAGTCCCTGCATCTCGACAATCTCAACGCGCTGGCCTTGCTCCGCGGGCACATCACTGACAGCGTTCCAGTATTCTCCCTCGACAAACACTTTGCCGCCTCGCCCGTCAATGTGTGTCAATGCCGTCACCACCTTGCCGCGCATCGTTTCCGAGCCGGCCTTGACGGGCATCCGTTGCGCCCGCAAGCCGCTGCCGACCACGAAAATGAAAAACAATGCCGTCACCACCGTGGCCGGTGCAACCCATGCCAGCGACAGCCTCAAGTACGGATCGGAACGGTCAAACAGCATGAGCGCGCCGAGGAAAAACGCCACGATGCCGCCCGCCGTCAAAACCCCGTGCGTGGGTGTAAATGCATCGATGATGAACAACGCGATCGCCACGCCGAACAATGCCAGTCCCGCCGCGTTCATCGGCAACGCCGCCGCCAGATACAACAACAATACCAGCGCGATCACCCCCGCCACGCCGGGCAGAATCGCGCCGGGACTGGTCAGCTCCCCGATGATCCCGTACATCACGATCAACGTCAGTACCAGCATCATCTGCGGATGCGCGATGGCCTGAAAAACTTTTTCGCGCAGGGACAGCGGAATCTCCACCACTGTCGCCGAAGCCGTCTTCAGTTTCTGGTTATTCACCTCGCGCCCGTCGAGTTGCTTCAACAGGTCCTCGCGATCCTTCGCGATGAAATCAATCACCTTCAACTGCCGCGCCTTTTCCGCGGTGGTCGACGCGCTGTCGCGCACCGACGACTTCGCCCACTCCGCGTTCCGTTTTCGTTTGATGGCGATGCTCTCGATGTAACTGCTGTAAAAATTCTCCAACTTCTCCGTCATCGTCTTGTCGATCTCGCCACCGCCCATCTCGACGGGGTGCGCCGCACCGATGGCGGTTGCCGGTGCCATCGCAGCCACGTCTGCCGCCAACGTAATGAAGCAGCCTGCGCTGGCTGCCTGCGCCCCTTGGGGCGCGACATAGACGACCGTCGGCACGGTCGAGGCGAGGAACTTCTGCACGATCTCCTTGGTCGGATCCAGCAGGCCGCCGGGGGTGTCGAGTTGGATGATCAAACATTGCGCGCCTTGCGCCGCCGCCTCGTCCACCGCCCGGGAAATGTAGCTGGCCGTTGCCGGCCCGATCACGCCTTCGACCTTGATTAAGCACACCGTCTCCGCGCGCGCTGTCGCGGCCGCAAGCAGGAACGCCATTACGAGAAACCCTGCCCAACGCTTCATGGCTGGTAGCGTATCACAAGCTGTTGATCGTGTAATGCACAAATACCTGTCTGCTCCAAGTATCGCCTATTGGGGGTCATTTCTTGCCAGAGCGGAGATGGGGTATTATCGTTGCAGTCAACCCCTCACCAGCCACCACCTTTTCACAGCCTGCCAGCGGATTGAAGGAGTCGAGTTCAACCGTACAAATCGCACCGAGGACAGAGCCAGTCGGCATTGGCGGGAGGTTTCGGGTGCTCCGCGTTATCTAATGTCTCGGTGCCTCCAAGATCGTGGAAATCTTCGCATTCCTTGTCGAAGGCTGCCCGTGGATGGGGCGCATAACTGAACACGAACGCCTTGTAGCGGGTATGTTCCCTGGCCCAGGAACGCAGTGGTTTGGCTACGTCATCGTCGGAGCGGCCAACATACAGGACACAAAAGCCGTTCTCCTGAACGCGCCCAAGCGCATAATTGCCTGCGGAAGTCTTGGTCACGACTTCCGCGATCTTCTGCGGGGTCAGCCTGTGGGGCCCATTTCCGTTGGTTGATGGCACGATTCTCACCACCCACGAAGCTGTAAGAGCATCGCGCTTGCCAACCAGACGACTGACCGCTTCGGGATCCCCGAAAAAGTAAACAACACAATGCGTCAAGCCAGAAGCCTTACGATTATTGGTTTTCGAGGCGATGTACGGTCCGGCAAACCCACCGCCAATGAGCTCGATCCTGGCACTCCCCCGCCCGCTACCGCGTGCGGCTGGTGCCGTTTAGACCCCTCACATACCAGCGACTTTGGCGGTGCGGCGGACCACATCGAACAGGCTGTCTTCCGCAATCACATAGCCCGTCAACTTCTTCGGCTTACTGTTGGCGATGACCCGGCGACCGGCCTCGTTCTTGTCCAGGTCAACCAAGGCGGCTTGGATCTTCTTCGCCAAGCCCCCATCCAGCCCGATCCGAACGGTGATGGCGTCGTGGGGGATGGGATCGGTGCCGGCCAGTGTCGCCAGATTCTCGGTCGGCACCCCCTCGGCCTTTGCGACGCCGAGGGCCCCCTCGTAAATCGCCCCCGCATCCGCCCGACCATCCAAGACCGCAGCGATTACCTTGTCGTGGCCGCCGGTGAAGATGGTCTCCTTGAAGTAGCTCTCGGGGATCATGCCCTTTTCAATGAGCATTGCGCGTGGGTACACATAGCCGGAAGCCGACTTGGGATCGACGAACGCAAACCGTTTCCCCTTCAGGTCCGCCAACGCTTTCAGGCCGCTGCCCTTGCGGACCACGATGATGCCGCGATACGCGCCGGAGCCGTCGATGATGGATTGGGCGATGATCCGGATCTTCCCGCCCCGGACAGCATCCACGTATGCGAACGGCGAAAAGCTTCCGATATCCACCGCCCCGGCTTCCATTTGGGTGCGGAGGTCCCCGTAGTCCTTCGCGATGTACAGAACGACCTTCTGCCCGACGGAGTCGGAAAGGTAGGTCATGAGGGGTTCGAACTCGACCCGCATATCGGCCTCGCTCAGGAACGGGGTGAACCCGAACTTCACCTCCCGCCCGGCGGCCGGACGAGTCGCGAGCCCTGCGACGAGGAGGGCAAGAATCGACCACACGGCATGACGGCGACGCATCGTCCACCTCCAGTTGTATGTTGACCGGATACGCTTCAGCATACTGTCAATGTTACAATCTTACGAGTCGACTCCAAAAATCGGCCCTGCCCTACCGCTGGCAGAAGTCATCATCATGGAAATGGGGCCTCGTTGCAATCGGGAAAGAGGATTATTCTCGTGCCCGGCACGGGCGAATCCCGTGTGATCAAAAAAACTCGTCCTTGCTGAATTCCCCGGGGAGCATCGCGGCGAGGGACATCCCCTGCCTTGGAGGCGAATGCTGGCCTACATCACCGGTAGCGTCAAGCCTCGACTCTCCGTTCGTTTCTGCCGCCAGTTCTACCGCGTGATCCCGCTCAAGCTTACCTCCAGATACCGCTTGCATTTCTCACGGCCCGACGTATAACGAAGCCGGAGAGTCGAGCGAGGGTTTCTCCAAGGATTATTTAGGCGAGGTTTCGCTAATTTCCGATGGGAAGTGGAAGGCTTGAACGTTCGGGCCTGAGTCTCGACTCTCCAGCTTTTGCCGAATTCCCACCGCCGGATTTCGTTGCTCGACAGGCAACCGCTGGAGAAGCGGGCGGGATTGCCCGATGTTGGTTTGCTGCTGCGCCAATCGAACTGCGGAATCCCTAGTTGCCGTCAATTCTCGCAGGATCTTGCCCGTAATACAGCTTCAACGCTTCGTACAATTCAGGATGCTGCTCCCTGAGCTGCTGCGGCTGTTCAAAGAAATGCTCTGTGACGACAGCGAAAAACTCGGCGGGATTGGTCGCCCCGTACTTGTCGAGCAGTGTAGGACGATCAGCGGCAGCAGCCTCCAACAACACCTGGTATTCCCGACCGAGAATCCGCGCCCACGCTCGATACATTGATGACTTCGGCAGCACCGGTGCGCCATCTGCAACCCCCTTTTCCTGATCGAGTTGATGAGCGAACTCATGAACGGCCACGTTTCTACCGCTGGGATCGGCGGGTCGATGGAGGACATGATTCCAGGAAATGACAACCACCCCGGTTCGCCAGGATTCGCCCGCTCGCATTTCATCGCCTTCCACGACAATGTTCCCCACGGCTCTTCGCACCGCCGGGACCGGATACGCGTCTGGATAGATCAAAACCGATTGCAGGCGAGGATAGTAATCGTGCTGGAGGTGCAGCAAGAGAAGGCAGGCGTATGCGGCAATGGTGATTTTGATTTCATCGGTCACTTCCAAACCGCCACAGCCCTCGAAGTTCTTTTCGGCGATGAAAACGTGGATATCGCCCCGTAAATCCTGTTGCTCTGACGGAGAGAGTCGTCCGTAATATGGGACATTGCGTTGGAGGATTTCGATCCATGACGCGGGAAAAGGCTGCGAACGGAGGCGATTACGGCGTCTGGTCTTGGGTCCGAACATGTGGCTGAGAGAAATCTTATACCCAGCCACTACCCCCACCAAGAAATTCCTTGGGTGAGAACGGGCCCGCGCTGACAATTGTTTTGACTGCGGCAGACAATCTGGTGCAAATTACGTCCTTGCTCTTCACCCCGGTAGTGTTGTTAGGAGCGCTGCATGGAGGGCCATCTTCGCCCGCGCGGTGTGACTGAGACTTATGTCGGTTCGGTCATCGTATTGGTTTTGGTAATCGTCGCCGGCGGGGTCTTTGTCAAACAATTCCATTACGACCGGACCGTATTTCTCGCTGCGGCTCCGTCCGGGAGCGCGGGTAAATCATCGGCGCCGTTGTCTCCAGCAGTCAATGCGTTCGTTGACCTGCCCAGCGAATTGACACCATTGAGCGCTCCCGAAACGTTCAATCCCGACAATCTCTACGACAAGATCGACGGCAAGGCTGAACTTTATCTCTCGGCCGGGGTTCTCGGCCTGCGTTGCCAGCGGTTCGCCCTGAAGAACGATCCCAACACGTGGATGGAGTTCTTTGTGTATGACATGGACAGCTTGCGGCAGTCGTTCGCCGTCTACAGCATGCAGCAACGGGCTGACGCGCAGTTGGTGGATCTGGCGACTTACGCCTACAAGACAAAGAACGCTTTGTTCTTTTGCTGCGGGCGTTACTACATCGAAGCTGTCGCGGCGTCGCCCGCCGAGGAGATGATGGCCGCCATGTTGTTGGTGTCCCGACAGTTCGTCGTCAAGAACCCGCCGCAAGAGACCCGGTTGGCGGAGCTGGATTTGTTTCCGTCAGAACATCTGGTGCCCAACAGTTACATGCTCCAACCCGCTGACGCTTTCGGTTTCGATCAGTTCAAGAATGTTTTCAGCGCCAAGTACATGGTGAACGGCGCGGAAGTGATGGCGTTTCTGGCCATCCGCCCCACCGCGGAAGAGGCGACTGCGTTGCGCGTTGCCTATCAACAGTTCCTTTTGACCAACGGCGGACGAAACCTTCCGGGCACCGGCAAAGCGCCGGCCGCCAGTCTTGCGGAAATGCTCGGCAGCGTGGAGCTTGTTTTCAGCCGCGGCAAGGTTGTTGGCGGCGTCCACACGGCACCGAGCACAGAGGCAGCGCAACAGATGGCGGCGCTCCTCTACAAGAAAATCTCCGAGGCAGCGCCATGACCAATTCGCAGGATGCACAAGTGATCAGCCGCCGGGATTTTTTGGCGCGCGCAGCGAAGGCCAGCGCCACCATCGCGGCCACTGGGGTTGTCGGCTATTGGCTGCACGACCGGATCGGTCCGAAAGCGCAGACGGTGACTGACCGCGTGTCGCTGCCTGATTTTTCCCTGCCGCAGGTGGGGCCGAAGATGAGCATCATCACCGGCGCGGAGCGGGTGAGAACGATCCGCCGCGCCTTCGCGACATTGGGCGGCATCGAGCAGTTCATCAAAAGGGGCGATCGCGTGCTGTTGAAGGTCAACGCGGCTTTCGCTTCGCCGCCGGCGCTTGGCGCCACAGCCCATCCCCAATTGGTCGCCGAGGTCATCCGGTTGTGCTATCAGGCCGGCGCGGACTCGGTGGTGGTGTCCGACAACCCGATCAACGATCCGCAGAGTTGTTTTCTCCTGACTGGCATCGCCGAGGCGGTGCAAACCGCCGGCGCGCGATTGGTGTTGCCGCAGGAACATTACTTCAAGCCGACAACGGTTCGTGACGGGACGTTGATCAAGAACTGGCCGTTATTGTACGAGCCGTTCCGTGGCGTGAACAAACTCATCGGCATCGCGCCCGTCAAGGATCACCATCGTAGCGGCGCCTCGATGTCGATCAAGAACTGGTACGGGCTGATGGGTGGACGGCGCAATATGTTTCACCAGGACATTCACAACATCATCAAGGAACTGGCGATGCTGGTCAGCCCGACCCTAGTGATTCTCGACGGCACGACAACGATGATGTCCAACGGACCGACGGGCGGCTCGTTCGACGATCTCAAGCAGACCAACGCGATGATCGTCAGCACCGATCAGGTGGCAGCCGACGCATTCGGCGCAACTCTGCTTGGCAAAAACGCCGCTGCTCTGCCGTTCATTGCCAAGGCCGCGGCGGCGGGGCGGGGCACGGCCGATTACGAATCATTGAAACCGGCGCGAGACCATGTGGATTGAAGACGCGCTGAACAAGCCATGAACATTATCACCGTCCGACGCATCAGCCAAATCTTCTTCTTCGTCCTGTTCATCTGGTTCTGCATCGTCTCTTCGTTTGGCGAGAAATGGTGGCAGTGGCGCGGCTGGCCGGTGAATTGGATCCTGCAACTCGATCCGTTGATCGCGCTCGGCACGATCCTTACGACCCGAACGCTTTACGCCGGGCTGGCCTGGGCGCTCCTAACGGTGGCGCTGACGGTTGTGCTCGGCCGGTTTTTCTGCGGCTGGCTTTGTCCGTTCGGGACGATTCATCAGTTCTTCGGCTGGATCGGGCTGCGGAAGAAGAAGTTCGCCGAGCGCGTCGCGGCCAACCAGTACCGACCGGCGCAGGTCATCAAGTACTACCTGCTCATCGGATTGCTCACCGCAGCGGCCGGCGACGTGTTCGCGGATTTTTTCCATGTGGCGCGGCAATGGCCCACGATTCCGGGTTTGGTGTCTGCAATCGGTCTGGCGGCCTTTTCCTTTCTCGCGATCCGCAAGGTCGTGCCGAACCTAAAGAAGGCGGTAGGGGTACTGGTGTCTCTCGTGGGAGCCTGGCTGGCGGTGGGACTGTTTTTTCACCCCGAGGCATTGTTCGGGGTGTCGTTGCAGATTGGCTGGCTTGATCCGATTCCGCTGGTCCACCGGTCGGTAAATCTTGTGCTGCTGCCCATCGGGGGCGCGGTGATGGGGACGCTTTCCACCAGCCCGCGCTTCTACGTCGGCGCTTGGACGATCGGCACGGTGTTTCTCGCCGCGGTGCTCCTAAACTTTCTGGTGCCGCGGTTTTACTGCCGATTTATCTGCCCGCTCGGCGCGTTGCTCGCTGTGCTCGGCCGCCCGGCGTTGTGGCGGGTCGGGAAGCGGGAAGGCAAGTGCACTGATTGCGAACTTTGTGAAAACAACTGCGAAGGCGCCTGTGAACCATTCGAGAAACTTCGGTCAAGCGAATGTCTCCTGTGCATGAATTGCCTCGACGCTTGCAAGCAAACGCAAATGACTTACCGCACCGCGCGGTCAGCGGCGGGCGAAGTGTCGGGGCCGGGCATCTCGCGGCGCGGGTTCATCATTTCCGCAGTGGCGGGTGTGACGGGAGTGCCCATGTTGCGGTTGAGCGGGTTACTCGGCTCGAACTGGCAACCCCGCGTGGTGCGCCCGCCGGGCGCTTTGGCCGAAGAACAGTTTTTGGAACGATGTCTCAATTG
>JBEKYJ010000070.1:0-16600 GCA_049511095.1 Verrucomicrobiia bacterium | reverse complement strand
GGAAATCCATGTTCGTCTCATTGCTCGGGCTGGTGTCACGTCCATCACGCGCCGGGTTTCCCCGCCTCCTGTTTGGCAGGTTGGTTGTCGGGGAATTCGATCAAGTCGATGCGCATGGTCACGGACAGGTGCACAGGCTTCGGGGGAGTTGCCAGGGCTGCCGTAGCGGAACTTCCCGGCGATGACTTCTCGGTGGAAGGCGCTTCGCCAACGACTTTCACGGATCTCACGGCAAAGAACCACTCCGACTTGGTGAGACTGTTGAGAAACGCGCGGAGCGCTTCGCCCGTACAGGTGAATTGAAACTCAAACGACAGCACTTGGTACAACGCCTTGGGATCGTCGGGGATCGGTATATCGAGGGCTTCGGCACTGGCGCCGCCGGGCTCGGCTTCCGAGTGACGAATCTGGTTGATTTCGTCGACATGGCTCGAGATCAGCAACAGGCTGATCTGCTCGATAGCGCGGAGTTGCTTGACCAACAGGGTCAGGACGCGTTTGGTCTCTTCTTCAGAAAGGCCCTTGGCTGGAAGCTGCGGCTGCGACCCGGCGTAACGGCCAAAGCCGAAGGCGAATCCGTCTGCCACTTTGACATTGTTGGTTTCAGCGGCTTGACGAAGGTGGGCAACCTGTGAGGCCATTTGTTGGAGGAAGTTCACAGCCCGCAAATCCGAATGGGTCGGGATTTGGCTGCGACCGACCGTCGTCAGGAGTTGCTGATAAAGGTGGGCAACCTGTTCCCGGTCCTTCTTGACAAGATCGATGTTTTCGCGCGAGGGCCCGAGTTTTTGCGTAGAGTAATGCTGGAGCTGGGACCTCTGTTCCTCCAGGGCGGTGTCGACCTCAGCCCCCTTTGACGAGGCGCTCTGTTGCAGCCAGACCACCCCTCCCAAGACGACGAGAAAGGCCGCAATAAAGCCGACAATCACCGCATTCTGTTTCAGCCACTTGATATTCATGTCACATGGGAATCGGTTTCGACAGCTTGGCTCGAATCGTAAAGGTGAAAGTTAGACCCTGCGATGTCGGGCTGGGCGCCACCTCGATGACGACGCCTCCGGGTCCTTTGTCGTAGAACGACGATTCGCTCAAGCTCTTCCTAAAATCGTCAACCAAATCAAAATCACGCCCGGGGTTTTCCGCCGAGTGAATTCCCGCGCCGTCGATGCGGATCTCACCAATAACCTTGGGCGCGTTCGCTGCGGGAGGGGGGGCCCCGTCGCGCGATTCGGCCGGGGACTCGTCTTCAGACCGTGATGATCGTCCGCGCCCGGGTTGTGCGCGTGCCACCGGTTGCACTACAGCGCCGCCCCCGGCGGCGTCCGACTGTTGCGGGATGAAGGAGACGATCCAGATGTTCGAACTGAGCCGCAGGTTCAAGTCTTGCAGTAACTCGGGCCACAGCGACCGTTGGCCGATCAACGAGACAATCTGATCCGCCTTGCTTTCGACTTCCTTAAGCCCAGTGTCCTCGCGGGCGAGCTTTTGGCTCAAGTCGCTGAGATTACTGACCTTTTGCTGCAACACCTGAAGTTGGTGGGACTTGATGGCGACGGTCTTGTGTGTGTAACCGAGCCAGCACAGCGGAATCAATAACATGCAGGCGGCGGCACCGGCGAGATAGGGCCGCTTTTGCTCCATCTGCTCGCGGTTGCGCGCCGTCTTCGGAAGCAGATTGACCTCAATCGGGCATTCGGCGTTTTTGCGCAATCCCAGACCGACCACTTCGCCGAAGAAATGCGCGCAGCGAGCCAGGTCTTCCCGCGACAGATGCGGATCGATGTCCACGTTGCGAAAGGGGTTGAAGTATTCGATATCCGTCTGGAGTTTTTCCTTAAAAAAGCGGTCCGTGTAGGGGATGATGGAACTTCCACCCGAGAGCAGGGCGCGTGTGGGAAGGGTGCCGCCCTGTTGTCCCTTGTAGAAATTCACCGAGCGGGCAATCTCCGCGTGCAACCGTGTCATCACATTGCGGATGATCTTGCTGACGCGGGCCTGGGTTTCATTCTCGGGTTCCTCGTACGCGCCGCCCAACGCGACGAAGCCATACATCTTCTTCATGTGCTCGGCTTCGAGAAAGGGCACGCTGAACTCCGCGGCGACGCTTTGCGTGATGGCGTTGCCGGCGATCGGGATGGAGCGCGAGAACACGCGGTTTTGTTCGATGAACAGAAGATTGGTGGTGCGCGCGCCGATGTCGATGATCATGGTGCACCCTTCCAAGTCGCCGTAGTTGTAGCGCACGGCGTTATACAGCGCCATTGGCGCCACATCCACCACGTCGGTGCGCAGACCGGCGGACTCGACGCCCTCCGTCAGTTCCTCGATGATATCGCTCTTGATCGCAAGGAGCACGACCTCCAGTTCGCCTTGCGGGTTGCTGCCGAGCAATTGATAGTCCCAGATGACTTCGTCAATGGGAAAGGGGACGTTCTGTTGGGCCTCGTAGTGGATGATCTGCGCGACTTTTGACTCATCGACGGGTGGCAACTTGACGAAACGCGTGAAGACCGACTGCCCCGAGACGCTGAACGCGACATGGGTGGCCTTGATGTTTTTCTCGCGCACGACATTGCGCACGGTGGAAACGATCAACGCCTTGCGATTTTCCTCATGATCGGGGTCGATGCCGAGGTCGGCGAAATTGAAATTGATCAGCCGCAGCCCGTGGCCCTTGGCCACCTGAAATTCACCAACCTTGACTGTCGATGCGCCGATATCCAGCGCCAGAATTCGCTCGGAGCCTAACATGGGGTCCTGAGTTTATCTCCTAGTTACGGCATTTTTGACTGCATCATATCGGTCGAAGGTGATGATAAAACACGGCGTTTGCAAGTTGTTGGCGAATGGCTTTAGTCTGGAACGAGGCGGCATTCGCGTTCGCAGGAACTTGGGCAAAACTGAGAGGGGCGCGTATCAGAAACGCGACTGACACCGCCAACGTCAATATAGTCTTTCGATCACTCATGCGTGCCCCTGCAGAAATGCATTCCATCCCCGTCCATCTATAAATTATCCCAACGGTAAAATGTAAAGAAGGCCGGGACATCGGTCAACAGCAAAAGCTGCCACTTGCAAGCTCCCGCAGGCAGGCACGGGCATATTTGCTGCTATTTCAGTCTGGTAGATGTATCCCCGGTGTAAATTCCTTGGCCTTGCACTGCCCAAAGTGGGCTGGCGGCACGGTCGCGTTGTCCTTGTGGCAGGCGTCATGGCCATGCTTTCCGGTTGCGGGCGGTCCCCCGTGTCAGAAAACAAGGGGATCATCCATACCACTGCATTGATACGCCCGGAACAGGTCGCTGTCAATCCATCGGTCGCCGATGCCCCCCGTCCCTTCACGGCGGAAGAACTGGCCCGCAAGGACCAACTGGAAGCCGAACTCGCCGCCGAGCGCCCGACGCACCGGCTCAGGCTTCGTGACGGTCGCGTGCTCGATGGCCGTGTGGTTTCCGAAACGGGGTCCAGCATTCGGTTCCGCGACGGGTTTGGGTACTCGGGTTTTGTTGTCGAGTCGTACCCACGCGCGAATGTGCTCGGGGTGGAAACGTTGCCGGCGGCCTCGTTTCAGGTGACGCCGCGCGATGTGCGTTTCAGCGCGGAGTTTCCCCAATTCCATTTCGTCAAGAGTCCGCCGTACACGATCATCACGGACGAATCGTACGGCGAAGTGCAAAGAGTCCTCGGGGTTCTGACCAACCTGCGCGAGCAATTTCGCGGTACGTTCGGCCCGCTGATCAAGAAGGACGGCGACCTGCAGGACATCCACGTGGTGTTCTTCGGTTCGGAAGAGGCGTTCCACCACTACGCGTTGCGCGTGGCGCCATCGTTTGTCAACAGCGCGGGCTTCTTCTCTTCGGGCGAAAACCGCCTCGCGTTGCTCAGCCAACTCGGCAGCTCCCATTACACGCAGGCGCGCGGTCGCCTCGATGAGCGGGCCCGCGCGTTCGGCGGAAATGCCGATGCGGGCCAGCAACTCGCGGCGCTGCGCTCCGATATCACGTCCGAGGCGAAGTCCATGAACGAACGCGTGATCCGCCATGAGGGCGCGCACCAACTTTTTCACGCCTATCACGTTCACTCCCGCTACGGCTTGGAGCCGACCTGGCTCACGGAAGGTCTCGCGCAATACTGCGAGACGCCCGACATCGGCGGCTACCACTCCGTGCTGGCCGACCGCGTGATTCGCGCGCGCCAAGCCGGCCGACTGCTGCCGTTGAAGACCCTGCTCAATCATCGGGAGGCGTCGGGCTTTTTCGCCTTCGGTGGAGGCGACGTCGAACTGGCCTACGCGGAGAGTTGGGCGCTGGTGTACCGGCTGATGCAAGACGATTCCCGCGCCAGATTCTTCGATTACGTGAGGTCGTATCGGGATATTTCCGACGACCGGGCGGCGGCGGCCGTGGAAAAGGCCGAGCCGGAAACATTGTTGGAGACTCACTTGAAGACGGATTTCAACTCACTGGAACGCCAATGGAATTCCTATATAGCCCACATGTAATTCGCCGCATCGTTGTCTACGGCATGTCGCTGGGGCTGGTGCTGGTCGTGCTGCTGTTGGGGCGCGGATTCGGGCAGACCGGCCCTCGCGCGGGCAATTCACCGTCGCTCCTGACGTTTGACGGCATCCAGCACGCCCTGTTGGGGGACGCAGCCGGCCCGAAGAAACTGTCGGACCGCGAATCAAACCTCCAGCTTCGCCATGAAATTGGCGAGGGAAATAGCGGTAATACGGTACGCGACAAGCAGGTCGTTTACGCCTCGGTGCGCGACATTCCGCCGCGCGACGAAGCCGGCCGACCGAACTACGTGCCGGGCCAACTGGTCGTGCGTTTCCACGGGGGCGTTCCCCATCGACGGCAGGATCAGATCGTTGACGAATTGGGCGCCCGCATCCTGCGCACGCTCGACGCGCGCCGCGGTGAATACCTGGTGGTGTTGTCGGGAATATCCGTGCCCGCCGCCGCCGAGCAATTCGCCAAGCTCCAGGAGGTGGATTTTGCCGAGCCGAACGTCCTCCATTACATCAATCACATGCCGAATGACCAGTTGTACGCCGCGTTCGACAACCAGCCCACCGAACTGCAGCGCTGGTGTTTCAACGGTATGGGCGCTGATTCGAATCTCAACGCGGAAGCCGCGTGGGCGATCACGACCGGCAGCTCCAATGTGGTCATCGCGGTCATCGACACGGGCGTCGCGATCCGTCATCCCGACCTTGCCGCCAACATTTGGACCAATCCGTACCGGGCTGAGGATGAGGCCAACGGCTACACGAACGCCGTTCATGGCTGGGATTTCTACAACAACGACAATGACCCGACCCCCGACTTGGGAGACGGCGGCGGCGACGGCAATGTGTTTCATGGGACGTTTGTCGCCGGTGTTGCGGCGGCGGTGTCGAACAACCGAATCGGGGTCGTCGGCGCCAGTTGGCACAGCAAGATCATGCCGCTGAAAGTCTTCACGAACTCCGGTGGCGCGCCGTCCTCGGCGATTAACGAGGCCATTCATTACGCGGTGGATCACGGCGCCGACATCATCAACATGAGTTTCGGCAGCCCGGTGGCCACCCGGTCGATCTATAGCGCGGTGCAATACGCGGCGGTCAGGGGAGTCATCATGATTTCGGCTGCGGGCAATGACAACTCCAGCCACCGTAGTTACCCGGCCAGTTATCCGTACGTTGTTTCCGTCGGCGGCACCGGTAGTGGCAGCGTGCTCAGTGGCGGCAGCGTGACCAACATGCGGGCGCGCGCCAGCTTTTCCCAATACGGCCCGAGGGCGGTCGACGTCGTCGCCCCGGCGGTGGACATCGTCAGCACCGCCGTGCTCAGCGTGACCGACGAACAAAATGGCTGGGGACGCGCCGGAACCTACACGTATTTTTACGGCAACGGCACCTCGTTCTCGTCGCCGCTGGTGGCGGGGGAAGCCGCGTTGCTGCTCGCCCGTGAAGAACAACTCGGACTCAGCGGTTCCATCAGCCTCAACGCCATCGAGAAGGTCATCGTCAGTGCCACCACGAGTCTGGATCCCGACCCCGTCGGCGGCGCGAATTGGGCCGGGCATGGACGCGTTGATTTCTCTGCCGCCGTCCAGCAGATCGGCCCGCAACTTGTCACCCCGCCCGCTGCGCCGGTAAAGATCAAAGTGAAAGCAACCGGTCCGGGCGATGTGGAATTGGATTGGACGGATCGGTCGGACAACGAAGAGGGTTTTGTGATTGAGCGGGCTGAAAAGACCAATGGCGTTGTCAGCTCCTTTGAACCCATCGCCCAAGTGAATCGGAATGTCACCAGTTACGTCGACGACACCACCGAGGCCGACGTTACTTACGAGTATCGCGTGGAAGCTTTCAACGTCGCCGCGACCAACTCCGTCCGCAGGGCCGTCAAGGTCACCACGCCGTAACGCGCGCCCGCCTTGGTGCTGAATTAGTATCTCCCCTGATGGATGACAGCCGGTTGACAGAGCGCATCGGCACATTTTCCTGTCACCTCTTCGCCCTTTCCGGTACTTATACGGCAAATGCTGGTAGTAACAGAACGCGAACAACCGGGAGAACTCAATTGAAACGACGCTACGCCATTTGGACCGCGCTGGGTCTCTTCGGAGTGGCTTCGACAGGTCTCTGCGCGAGTAATGCGGAAGTTCAGACCTCGATTCCTGCGGGGACGAACAGCGGCGCTGCCTTTCAGTTCGCAGCCGAGCCGGACTTTCCGTCGAGTACTTTGGCGGGGTTGGGCTTGCGGGCAATCAAGACCGAAGCCGTCTTCGTCGTGCACACGCAAGCCAAGGCGGCGCTCGCCGCTCAAGTTGCCCCCGTCTTGGAGGCTATGAACCGGTTTTCGCGGGAGATGGTCGGCCCGGCCCTTCGACTCCATGGCTTGGTCCTGATCGGGAACGCCAGCGACTTGCCTGTGGCCTTGAGGCACAGCACTTGGGTCAACATCGACGGAGTCACTTGTCTGGTTCAGCAAACCGGCGAGTCCTCGCTTCCGATGCGGAATGACTTCTCAAACTACATGATCTTTCCATTGCTGGCCCACGAGAACGTGGACGACGGCATCAAAGCGGAGTGTCTCGGAGGGCCTTTGACCGAGCGAAGCGCCTCGAGCCGGTGGTTCGTGGAAGGCATCGCCGATTACTGTGCGTACCAGGCCAGCCGGAAATATCAGGGAGACGCCGCGGTGCGTCTGCTCAAGAAGCATTACCTCGAAGGCCTCGGACGGCTCAGCCAGCACACCCGCGATATCGAAAGCGGTGAATCATGGTGGCCGAAGAACTCTTCCGGGAATCCAGACGACGTCCAGTACTCCTACGCCGCCGCGCACTTCGCCGTCCGGACGCTGTCGGAGAAGAAGGGCACGGCGTGGATTCGCCAGACACTCGAGCGCATCAAGGGCGAGAAGACGGGTCTGGCCACGACCAGCGCCGATTTTGCCCGGATCGCCAGTCCGTTGACGGGGCAAGACGTGAGCGCGTTAATCCGGCACATCAAGGTCGAGGATGTCAGAAACTTTGCCGGTTCGCTTTAGGAGCGCCCTGACGAATGCCTTAAACAAGGCTGGCAATCCTGAGGCCGTAAACTAAATGTGCTCCGTCAGCCGCGTGCTGCTCTGCCGCGCCTCCCCGGTTGTCACCCTGAGCGAAGTCGAAGCTTGCCACGAAGGGCGAGGCATCCGCGTTCCAGAAAGACCATGGCGGCCAACTCGTGGCGTTTGAAGAGATGCGCATGTACGAATTTCAAGTCGAACTGACGAAGCGAGCGCTCGAGATATACCCCGATGATCCTTGGGCCAGCGCGCAGCACGGCCAAGCGCTTCTCAACATACGGCGCGTTCGCGAGGCTCTTGCAACTTACGATGCAGCCATACAACAGCAAGCGGAGGCGGAGGTGCGTTGGTGTAGCGCGCGCCTCTGTGGGGCGTGTTTCGAACACGGCTCGCAGAGCCGTGGCTACACCCGGCTTGGATTCTCGAAAGAAGAGGTTTCCAAACGTTGCACTCGCTTGCGCCCGCTCGGCTCGGCCTTGGGGCTGGGAATGGATTGAATCAGCCGAAAGAGGCCTTCGGTATTCCAGCACTGGAGCAACTGGCGTCCACCCGGTGTGTCGAATTCAAGTCCAAGGGGGGGGACAAGTTGTCCCCCCCCTTGGAAAGCTTTGCCAAGTGACGGGTCGCGTTTGCGGAGCTTTTTCAGATAATCACTGGCATCCACGGAATCCGTCAGTGCGGTGACGACATCCGTGATGACAAACCACCATTCGTTGTTCTGAATCGTGCGGCGGATTTCCTTGCGCTGGAACAGCGCGAGGCGCGTTTCAGGATTTGGTGTTATGTCACTCATTGTCGTCCTTCGATTCTCGTCAAACTGCCAGTGCCGCTTTCGTCAATCTCCAGAGGCTGCCCGCACTTGCCACAAGAGAAGGAAATATCCATGCCCGCGCAGTGTAGCAAGACCAGAACAGCGGGGCAAGCGGGGTGCTCGGCGCGGGGGTGTCCTAATTTGACTTCGGCTTGCGTTTCCCGGTGGCGAGCCAAAAACTGATGACTGCGCCTAAGACGGTTAACGAAAACTTCAGGATGTTTGACGTCGTTTGGCTGTCATCACCCGTTGTCACTTGCTCTATTGCAAGGAATACAAACACGAACATCACCAGAATTAGCACGATTCTTTGCGCAACGTTCATTTCGGTTAGCCGGCTTGCTTTTTACCGCTCTTGGCATCAGCCATTGCCATGCCCGCGCAGTGTAGCAAGACCAGAACGGCTGGGCAAGCAGGGTGCTCGGCGCGGAGGTTGAGGCGGGAAGGGCGGGTCAAGGCATTCGCGGATTGTGGAAACCCACCCCTGACCCCCGCCTGCGGCGGGTAAACCTCCGAGGAGGGGAAAGCGCAGAGATCGGTCCACCGCCGCGTGAGGGCACGCAGCCTACAACTGCGGCTCGGCTGGGGACAACCGACGCTACACCGGAAACGGCCCGCGCTCGGCGAGCGCGGCTACCACGTGAAACGTGGCAAGCAGCGGCGAGGGAAGGCAACGGCGGCGGAGCGGCTGGATACACCTCGTCGGACTCGGGCATCCAGCCCTACAATTAGGAGACAGCGCGGGCAACGGCGGCGTAGGGCCACGCCGCCCTACCTACAGCACGGAGCGGACGCCTCGGAGAGGCGTCCCTACCAACGACGGGCAAGCCTACAAGCAGACCGGATGGGCTGGGGATTGCCGCGGGAGTACGGGGTGCGGCGGAGCGGCTGGATACACCTCGTCGGACTCGGGCATCCAGCCCTACAAATTCGGAAATTCCAATTATCGGGGATTGATAATTTTGCTGGACACGGCGGGGCGAGGCGAGTATAGTGGCGACAGTTGTTTGACATAAGAAGGGCGGTGTACAGAGGCGGGGGGAATTGGAGATCGGAGATTGGAGATCTCAGAGAGTCGGCGAAGGAACGTCGGTTGGCAGGGGAACGCTCTATAAGAATACGTCTTTTTACCAAACGAACCCAACTGAAAAATGCGTATCTATGGTATCATGAAGGCGTTAGGTAAAAAGTGAGTTGGGTTCGTTCTGCAAAAAACGACCCAAAAACGGGGAATAAAGTGCTGAAAAGAGCGCCGGGAAGGGCTGTTTTGACCGGAACGAACCCAGATTGCCGACACTTATGACGTGGTTACGGCACGAGGCGGACGCGGTAGAAGCGAGACGGGGAGTTGGTGGCGGCGCCAACGTCGAGGTAGTTGGTAGTCGTGTCGAGGGCGTTGGTGACGGCGAAGATGTCGGTGAAGTCGTTGGTTTCGAAACCGCCGTCTGCATCGCCCGCGGTGGCTTGGAGTGCGTTGGTGGTGCCGGTGCCCATGGTCCACGCCACGAGGATGTCGTCGCCGGCCTGGGTGATGCCGGTGATCTGAAGCGCGGACGCGCTATTGGTCGGGTCGGTGCCGGCAAGGTACTCCTGGAGATTGGACAGGCCGTCGCCATCCGCGTCGTCTTGTGCTCGCGAGAGGTCGGATGCCTGGCCTGTCGGATGCCCAAAGTACTGCAGCATCCAGCAGTCCGGTAGGCCGTCACCATCGGTGTCAACGGTTGAGGGGTCGATGAAGGCAGGAGCCGAGTAGGGGGAACCGGCGACCGCATTGTAGGCGCGAACGCGGTAGCTATACGACTGACCGCAACTCACTGTGGTGTCGGAATACACCGTGACATTGGGGTCGACACTGCCGATCTCGATCCATAAACCAACGGACGAATCGAGTCTTTCGATGCCAAACCGATTCTCGTTGGCGGAGTTGTCCGTCCAACTCAAATTGATTTGATTTACGGAGACAGGGGTGGCAACGAGGGCCGAAGGCGCGTTCGGAGCGCACGTCATCGCCAGATTGTAGGCGCTGCCCGCGGCGATGGCCACCACATTGGTCAGTCCGGCCGGCGGAGTGGGAGCACCCAACCAGCCGACGACGGTGCCGTCGCTGCGTAACGCCATAACGTAAGTATAGGCGGCTATGGCCACCAGATTGGTCACGCTCGGCCCCCCCGGCATGCTTCCCCAAACGGTGATGGAGCCGTTGTTCCTCAACGCCACACTGTTGTAATAGCCGGCGGCGATGGCCACGGCGTTGGTCACGCTCGAAGGCACGTTCGTCTGGCCGGCATTGTTGTAGCCCCAGCCGACGACGGTGCCATCGCTCCGGAGCGCGAGATTGTGTCGGTACCCCGCCGCGATGGCGACGACTCCTCGTAGCCCGGGCGGCAGGTTCGTTTGGCCGGCGCTGTTGTCGCCCCAAGCGAACACGGTGCCGTCGCTCTTTAACGCCAGACTGTGGTAATAGCCGGCGGCGATGGCTACCGCGTTGGTGAGACCCGCCGGTGAATTCGTCTGGCCGAAAGTGTTCCGACCCCAGCCGAGGACGGTGCCGTCGCTCTTGAGCGCCAGACTATGGAAGCCACCGGCGGCGATGGCTACGGCATTGGTCACACTCGCCGGCACGTTCGTCTGGCCATAGTTGTTCCAGCCCCAACCGACGACAGTGCCGTCGCTCTTGAGCGCCAGACTGTGGAAGCCACCGGCGGCGATGGCTACCGTCCCGGTCAGATTTGTCGGTGGTGCCGCTTGGCCGAAGTTGTTGCTTCCCCAGCCGGCGACGGAGGTTGCGCACTGGGCCGGCGTGCTGGCATTGGCCACGTTGGAGAAATCGGAGTTGGCTCCAGCATTGTAGGCGCGTACCCGGTAGTAATAGGTATTCCCGGGCGCAAGCCCGGTATTTCGATAGGTTGTGGTATTGCCCAACACCTGCGCGACCTGCGTCCACGGTCCGCTGGCGGAGGTCGCGCGCTCGATCTTGAAACTGTCGCCGAAGCTGTTGCCCACCCAATTCAGGTCAATCCGGCTCGCCGAGACGGTGGTGGCGACGAGGGCTGACGGCACGCCGGGACCGCACATCAGCACCAGACTGTACTCGTAGCCTGCGCCGATGGCTGTCACCCCGGCCACACTCGGCGGGACGTTCGTTTCCCCGTTGTAGCTCTGCCCCCAACCGACGACGGTGCCGTCGCTCTTTAACCCCAGACTGTGGTAATAGCCGGCGGCGATGGCCACCACATTGGTGAGACCCGCCGGTGGGGTGCGCTTGCCGTAGCTGTTGTCGCCCCAACCAACGACAGTGCCGTCACCCTTTAACGCCAGACTGTAAGAATTACCGGCGGCGATGGCCACCACGTTGCTCAGACCCGGCGGCACGTTCGTTTGGCCAAAATTGTTGTAGCCCCAGCCGACGACGGTGCCATCGCTCTTCAACGCCAGATTGTGGTAGTAGCCGGCGGCGATGGCTACGACCCCTATCAACCCCGGCGGTGCGTTCGCCTGACCGTAGTTGTTGTAGCCCCAGCCGATGACGGTGCCGTCGCTCTTCAACGCCAGGCTGTGGGAATAGCCGGCAGCGATGGCCACCGCATTGGTCACGCTCGCCGGCACGTTCAATTGGCCGTAGTTGTTCTGGCCCCAGCTGATGACGGTGCCGCTGCTCCTCAACGCCAGACCGTGGAAAGCACCGGCGGCGACGGCCACTGCATTGGTCACACTCGCCGGCACGTTCGTTTGGTAGTAGTTGCTGGCCCAGTCGACGATGATGCCGTTGCTCTTCAACGCCAGATTGTGCTGGTACTCCGTGGAGATGGCCACGACATTGGTGAGACCCGGCGGCACGTTGGTGGACCAATAGTAGCCCCAAGCAAACACGGCTGAGGAGGAGCACGAAGTCAGCGTGGTGGCATTGGCCACGTTGGAGAAATCAGAGGAGCCCCCACGATTGTAGGCCCGCACGCGATAGAAATAAGTCGTGCCAAGCGCCAGCCCGGTGTTTCGATAAGTTGTGGTGTTGGGCAACACCTGCGCGATTTGGGTAAAGTTGGTTCCATCAACCGAACGCTCGATCTTGAAGCCGTCCTCGTTACCGGAGTTGTCGGCCCAAGACAAGTTGATCTGACTGCTGGATACCGTTGTCGCCGTCAAACTCGACGGTGCCTGTGGAGGCAGTGGCAAGGTGGTGGCGCTGGCTTGGTTGCTGTAGTTTGAATTGCCACCGGTGTTGTACGCTCGGACGCGGTACCAGTACTTCGTGTTGATCGACAGTCCCGTGTCGCTGTAGATGGTGACATTCGCACCCACCGTGGCAATTTGCGCCCATGTTCCCGGGCTACCGCCATTGTCCGGCGCCCGCTCGATCTCGAATCCGTCCTCGTTACTGGAGTTATCTGTCCAGGTTAGATTGACCTGATTGGTCGATACAGCCGTCGCCGTCCGACCCGAGGGGGCCATTAGAAGCTGGGTGGTGGCGCTGGCTTGGTTGCTGTAGTCTGAATTGCCACCGGTGTTGTACGCTCGGACGCGGTACCAGTACTTCGTGTTCGCTGCCGCTCCTGTGTCGCTGTAGGTGGTGACATTCGCGCCCGCGGCTGCAATCGGCGTCCAAGCGCCCGGGACGCCACTATTGTCCGGAGCCCGCTCGATATTGAATCCGTCTTCGTTGTTCGAGTTGTCCGTCCACGACAGGTTGATCTGATTGGTGGACACAGCCGTCGCCGTCAGACCCGAAGGGGCCTGTGGAGGCAACGGCAAGGTGGTGGCGCTGGCCGGGTCGCTGTAGTCTGAATTACCTCCCGCGTTGTGGGCCCGCACGCGGTACCAGTAGGTTGTAAGCGGCGTCAATCCGGCATCGCTGTAATTGGTGACGTTCGCACTGACTGTTGCGATTTGCGCCCATGTTCCCGGGCTACCCCCACTGTCCGGTGCCCGTTCGATCATGAAGCCATCCTCGTTGTTGGCGTTGTCCGTCCACGACAGATTGATCTGATTGCTGGAGACCGTTGTTGCCGTCAGACCGGATGGCGCCGCTGGAAGTAGTGGCAAGGTGGTGGCGCTGGCTTGATTGCTGTAGTCTGAATTGCCACCGGTGTTGTACGCTCGGACGCGGTACCAGTACTTCGTGTTGATCGACAGTCCCGTGTCGCTGTAGGTGGTGACATTCGCACCCACCGTGGCAATTTGCGCCCAAGAGCCCGGAACGCCACCATTGTCCGGTGCCCGCTCGATGTTGAATCCGTCTTCATTGTTCGAGCTGTCCGTCCAATTCAGATCAATCTCGCCGGCCGACACCGTTGCCGCGGTCAAACCCGAAGGTGCCGCCGGGGGTAGAGGGATGGTGGCGCTGGCTGGGGTGCTGTAGAGCGAATCGCCGCCCGCATTGAACGCTCGCACGCGGTACCAGTAAGTGGTGAGCGGCGTCAATCCGACATCGCTGTAATTGGTGACGTTCGCACTGACTGTCGCGATTTGCGTCCAAGTGCCCGGATTACCGTTACTGTCCGGCACCCGTTCGATCTTGAACCCGTCCTCGTTGTTGGAGTTGTCCGTCCACCCCAGGTTGATTTGATTCGATGAGACGGCGGTAGCTGTGAGGCCATAGGGCGCACAGGGAACGGAAGAGCACGTCACAGCCAGGCTGTGGCTAGGACCGGCGGCGATCATCACCACGTTACATAACCCCGAAGGCACTGTCGCTGGCCCGCAGCACTTCGTCCCTCCCCACCCAACGACTGCCCGATTACTTGTTAACGCAAGGCTGTCATTGTAACCAGCGGAGACTGCAACTACCTCAGTAAGGCCCGCCGGCACCGTCGTTTCACCGTCGGCGTTGTAGCCCCAGCCGACAATCGTGCCATCGTTCTTCAAGGCAAGACTGTGCATGTTGCCGGCGGCGATGCTCACCACTTCGCTCAACCATGATGGCGGGGTCGCCTCTCCCTCGGAGTTGCGTCCCCAGCCGACGACCGTGCCGTCGCTCTTCAGCGCCAAACTGTGCGTCAGACCGGCGGCGATAGCCACCACGTTACTCAGCCCCGACGGCGGTGTCGCTTGGCCATCAGAGTTGTAGCCCCAGCCGACGACTGTGCCGTCGCTCCTCAACGCCAGACCGTGTCCCCAGCCCGCCGCGATAGCCACCACATTACTCAGTCCGGCCGACGGCGTCGCTTGACCGAAAAAGTCACCACCCCAGCCCACGACAGTGCCATCGCTCTTGAGGGCCAGACTTGCCAGCCATCCGGCGGCAACACCCACAACTCCGGTCAGCCCCTCCGGTGCCGTCGCTTGGCCATAACCGTTCCATCCCCAGCCGACGATGGTGCCGTCGCTCTTCAATGCCAAGCTGTGGTAGTAACCGGTCGCAATCGCCACGACGTCCGTCAATCCCGCTGGCGGCGTTGACTGACCGTAAGTGTCGTCACCCCATCCAACCACGGATGTGGGGCACGAAGCGGGCGTGGTGGCACTCGCCACGGTGGAGAAATCGGAGTTGCCTCCAGAATTGTAGGCACACACCCGATAGTAATAGGTCGTGCCGGGCATCAGCCCGGTGTTTCGATAACTTGTTGTGTTCGGCAACACCTGTGCAATCTGAGTGAAGTTGATTCCGTCAATGGAACGCTCAATCTTGAAACCATCCACGTTGCTGGAGTTGTTTGTCCAAGATAGGTTGATCTGAGTCGCGGAGGCCTCTGCCATAGTCAGACCCGAAGGGGCCTGTGGAGGCAACGGCAGAAGCGATGTGACCACCAGACTCACCAGTCCCGACGTGTTGGTGTCAATCGCATAATTGTAGCCCGCTGGTGCGGTGCCGACGCTGACACCGTTGTAGATTAGGGCGCCGCCGTACGTGCATAGCGTGTATGTGCCGCTGGCGAAGCCGCCGCTGTCGGTGACGTTCAGCGTACCGCCTAACGTGAGATCACCGCTCGCCACCGTAAGATCACTGACAGAACCCAATTGATACTGCAGTAGCGCCCCGCCATTGAGCACCAGATTGTTGCTGATCGTGAGTGTGGCGGGGGCGTTTCCCGGCGCCAACGTCCCGTTCACTGTTACCGGTCCGCCGATGACGCCGTTGCCTCCCAGCGTCGCGGCGCTGAGCACAGCGACCGCGCCGCTGCCGGTGCTGTTGTTGACCAGCAGGGTGCCAGTGTTCGAGACAACGATCGCTCCACTGAAGCCCGAACTGTTGCCGCTCAGCGTCAGCGCGCTGCTTCCCGGTAGATTGAGCGTCAGCGTGCCGGAACCGCTGAGCGCGCCGCTGTAAGTGTTGGTTCCGCTGGTGAATGAGAGCGTGCTCGCAGACAGGACGCTGACGTTGTTGGAGAAACTGACCGAGTCTTGGTTGAACGTGAGCATGCTGCCACCCAGCGTGATGGTGCCGCTGCCGATCATGTTGGTATCGGTGACGGCAGCCGTCGCGTTGAAGAAGGCCAGCACGATGTTCGTCGGAGGCATTGCCAATCCGCCCAGCGTCACCAGATTGGTATGGGCGGCGCTGTTGGTGACGGTGACCTCGGCGTTGTAAAGGTTGAAGGTATTGGTGCCGGGCACCGTGATCTGTGAATCGATGAATTGGATGCCCTGCGCGTTATAGATGTCGAAGGTTGAGGGGGCCGAGATGTTGACGTGACTCAGCACGACGTTGGTGACGGGCACCTCCTTGCGTCCCCAAATGATACCGGCAATCTGTCCGGTGACGACTGCGCTCACGTTGCTGATCGTGATGTTGTGCCAGACCGGGACGGTCGTTGCATCCACTTGCTGCGTCGAGGCCCCATACGGAGTGACGGTCGTGGGCGTGCCGTAGATGCCGCCGCTGCCGTAGTAGCTGTAAATCACAATCGCGCCATAGACGATGTTGGTCATCCTGATGTTGGAGTAGGCGAGGTTCTGCGCCACACCGCCCACGCCGCTGCCGCCGCTGCCGGCGTCATTCGACTTCATGCGAATACCATAGTCCGTGCCATTGAACGTGCAGGCGGTCACCGTCAGGTTCGACACCCCGCCCGCGGTGTTGCTGCCGATCGACACGCCATGTCCAATGCCGAACGTGCAATTGGTAATCAGGATGTCGGTGGAAACCGCGGAGGCGCTACTGCTTCCCAAAGCGATGTTGTCATCGCCGGCATTGATCGTAGAGTTCTGGACAAGACAATGTGTTCCGACCAGGTCAATCCCGTCAGTATTGGGTGAAGGCTGCGTGTTGATGGTAATGCCATCAATCGTGATG
>JBEKYJ010000069.1:0-16863 GCA_049511095.1 Verrucomicrobiia bacterium | reverse complement strand
GTCCGAGGCAGCGACCACGCGGAACCATAATCTCCGCCAACTGGAAAAGCAAGTCGGTAGAACCCCCAAAGATCATCCACCAGGATGGTGTAGAAACTGGCTCCCCCACGTTGAATGATTCGCGAACCTTAATCCGCCCCCGATGCCACGGGAGATACGGTGGCATCATGCCGAGGTAAGGGACGGGATTCAGAAAGTGATTAAGACCAGCCAAGACGAAGAATATAGCCAGAATCTCCAATGCAACAGTGCGCGGCCTCGTGTTGTTTACGCGATGTCCGATTACTTCCGCCGGACGATGATTTCGTGTTGCTGGCGGAGCTTGACGATGCTGTCGGCGGGGCAGACGCCGCGCCAGAGGACGTTGGGATAGAGCACCGAGTTCCGGCCGATGATCGAGCCGGGATTCAGCACGCAATTGCAGCCGATGTCGCAGCCATCGCCAATGACCGCGCCGAACTTCCGCAGGCCCGTGTCGATGTCGTGACCGTACTTGACGGTAACGTTGCCCTTGATGGATTTGACGTTCGAGAGGATCGTGCCCGCGCCGAGGTGCGCCTTGAACCCGAGGATGGAATCGCCGACGTAACTGAAGTGCGGGACTTGCGCGCCGTTGAAGAGGACGGCGTTCTTGAATTCGCACGCGTTGCCGAGCACGCAATCGTTGCCCACGATGACGTCCCCGCGAACGTAGGCGCCGGAGCGGATCTGGCAGTTCTCGCCGATGATCGCCGGGCCTTTGATCGTGGCGCCGTTCTCGATGACGGTCCCCTTCCCGATGAACACATCCTCCGCGACGTACGGCGTACCGAGGATTGCGCCCAGCCGCGCCGGTTTGAGCCGTCGTTTCAGGAAAGCCGGCAGCTTCTTCAGCGCATCCCACACGTGTTCGCCGCCATCGAACAATTCGGGAAACGCGAACTGCTTCAAATCGAGGAAGTCTTCGGCACGAAACATGGCGCGCATCCTACCCGCCACCGGCCCCGTCCGCAAGCTTGGGCTGGCATAAGGCCGCAAACCCGTGTAATGGTCGTCATCATGAGTGCCACGCTTGAAGGTCCCGCGCCGTTATCGGCGTTGGAGTATTACCGCCTGGTGCGCGAGCGGATCGAGCACGAGGACAACCTGATTGTCCAGCGGTTGTCCTGGCTGGTCGCCTCGCAATCGTTCCTGTTCACCGCGTACGCCATCGTGACGAACGGACTGGCTGCGCAGCCGCCCACGTTCACGACCCATTTCATGAACCAGTTGCACCGGTTGTTTCAGTTGATTCCCGTGGTCGGAACACTGACGAGCGTTCTTATCTACGTGAGTATCCTGGCGGCAGTGGCGGCAATGCGCCGGTTGCGAAACTCTTATCGCTCCCGCTTCGGCACGGACGACGACCTGCCGATTCAGACTCACCCATCGATACGACTATTCGGATACTTTGCGCCGCTGCTGTTGCCGCTGGTCTTCACCATCGTCTGGCTCGTCTTGTGGATGCACGGGCTGGCCTGATCGTAGCGATCAATTCTTCCGCTCAACCGTGAGAAGCGCGATCATCTTGTCGATGTCGTTCGTGGGCAACTGGCAGGCGTAGTTGACGCAGACGTAGGCCGTGGCTTTGCCGCCAACCGGCTTGACGGTTTCGAGGAACGGCAAAAGTCTTGCCAGCGTCTTCTGCGATTCGCCCCCATCGGCAAGAATCACGATGGCATTCGGCAGGTAGCGTTCGTGGATCAAGCGCAGCATCGCGCGCGTGTCGGCGGCGTCGGCTTTCCCGGCGACTACGATCTGCTTCGGTTTGCTCAGGTAGAAATCCAGCACGCACAACATTTGCGGAACGGTGCTCGGCGCTTTGTGGAGATGATTGCTGAAAAGCTGCAGCGTCTTTTGCGCCGCGTCGCGATACCTGGCGCGGTCGGTAAACTGCGCCAGCCGCAACAACAGCAGCGCCGCCATCGAATTGCCGCTCGGTTCCGCGCCGTCGTAGTCTTCTTTAGTGCGCACGATGACGCTGGCGTCACGTCCGTCCGTTTGGAAGAAGCCGCCGTCCTTCGGATCATGGAATTGCGCCAGCATGATGTCCGCGAGTGCGGCGGCCCTAAGCAACCACTGTGGGTCGAAATCCGCTTCGTAGAGATCGACGAGGGCGTTGCCGAAAAACGCGTAGTCCTCAACCATCGCCGGCACCGTCGCCGTGCGGGTAAGCTTGCCGTTCTTCCAACGGCTGGCGAGGAGGTAACGAGCGGCGCGCCCGGCGGCCGCGCGATATTTCGGTTCGTCGAGCGCCTGCGCGGCGCGCGCCAACGCGGAAATCATCAAACCGTTCCATGCCGTCAGGATCTTCTCGTCCCGGTGGGGTCGCACACGTTTTTCCCGAATGGCGAAAAGTTTTGAGCGCTCGGCGGCAAGTTTCGCCGCCTCGGGCAAGGCAACATGCAGCACATTCAAGCCGTGCTCCCAGTTTCCGTCGGCGGTCACTCCATAGGCCCGACAGAAAGCGTCGGCTCGATTACCGAGGGCCTTTTCGATCTCGTCGCGGGTCCAGACGTAGCACTTGCCTTCGACACCTTCGCTATCGGCATCCTCCGCCGAGTAGAACCCGCCGTCGGGACTGGTCATGTCGCGCAACACGTAGTCGCACGTCCGTCGCGCAATCTCCGCATAAAACGGATCGCGCGTGACCTGATACGCGTCGACGTAGCTGGAGACGAGTTGCGCTTGATCGTAGAGCATCTTCTCGAAGTGCGACACCAGCCAGCGTTCGTCAACGCTGTAGCGATGAAAGCCGCCACCGAGCTGGTCAAACATCCCGCCTTCACCCATCGCGCGCAGCGTGTGCAACGCCATGTCGCGCGCCGCGATTTCGCTGGTGCGACCGAAATGACGAAACAGGAAATTCAACGCGACCGGTCGCGGAAACTTCGGCGCGCCTCCAAATCCCCCATTCACCTCGTCGTAATTCGAACGAAACTGTTCGAAGCCGAGACGCAGTGGCGCATCATCCAGCGGACGGCTCTCCGAATTGTCCCGACCGATGATTGCGTATTGCCCGACCGATTCCGTGATTCTGCCGGCCTGCGCCACCACCGTGTCGTGGTTCGTCTCCCAGGCATCGTGCACGCGTTGGAGCAGTTCCTTGAAACCGGGGCGTCCGTAACGCGCGTCCGGCGGGAAGTAGGTGCCGCAAAAAAATGGCTTCAGGTCGGGTGTGAGCCAGACACTCATCGGCCAGCCGCCCGAACCCGTCGTGGCTTGGACGGCGGTCATGTAAATCCTGTCGATGTCCGGGCGCTCTTCGCGGTCGACTTTGATGCAGACGAAATATTGGTTCATCACCGCGGCGACCTCCTTGTTCTCGAACGACTCGCGCTCCATGACGTGGCACCAATGGCAGGTCGAGTAACCGATGGACAGGAAGATCGGTTTGTTGTCCTGGCGCGCCCTGGCGAACGCCTCCTCGCCCCAGGGAAACCAGTCCACGGGATTGTACGCGTGCTGCAACAGGTACGGGCTTTTCTCGTGGATGAGACGGTTCGGTTTGTGGGTCTCGGAATCGCCAGCCATGACGACGCAAGATACCACAGCCGCGATACCCGCGACGAGCAATCCGCGTTGTACGTGTTGGGTCACCTCTCCGAGTATACACGCAGACCAGGAATCCTGCTTCACGAGAATCCCCCGCCGTCGCGATGGCATCCATACTACTGTGAATCGTATCAAGAAGTTCGCATGCAGACTTGAAACTGAGCACCGGATAGTGCATGAAGGGTTCTTACAGAGGTATCGTGCCTGGTCCCATGGCAAAAGCGGACACGCAAATCGGCGACGTACAGTTGGTCGCGCGGCTCAAGCAGCGCGACAAATCCGCTTTGGAGCAACTCATCCAAATCCATGGCGCGAAGATGTACGGCGTCGCGCTTCAGTTCATGCGCAACGAGCACGACGCGCGTGAAGTCATGCAGGATGCCCTCGTCTCCATCTGGAACAAAATCGGCTCCTTCGAAGGCAAATCGGCGTTCACGTCCTGGATCTACCGCGTGACCGCCAACGCGGGGCTGATGGCCCTCCGCAAGAAGAAACGGCGCGAGAACGACGTCTCGCTCGACACCGCGGCGTCCGACGACGACGACGCGCCCGTGCCGGCGTTGCGGTTGAGAGACAAGGGACCGCTCCCGGACAAGGCGGCGATGACCGGCGAACTCGGCGAGCAGGTGCGCGCCGCCATCGATCAACTCCCCGAGCTCTATCGCGTGGTCGTCCTGTTGCGCGACGTGGAGGAGCTGCCGATGAACGAAGTCATGGAAGCGACGGGGTTGAGCGAGCCGGCGCTCAAGAGTCGGCTGCATCGGGCACGGTTGGCGCTTCGTGAAGCGCTGCTGCCATACTTGAAAGGGCTGGACATCCAGACGCCATGAGCATGAAGCACATCTTCGGATTCTTTGGTTGCTTGTTTCATCCGGGGGAATGCCGGCGGACGAAGAAGCTGCTGTACGAGTACGTCGAAGGCGAATTGAACCAGGACACCCAGCACAAACTGGAGAAGCACCTCGCCGATTGCCCTACCTGCCTCGACTACGTGAAGAGCTACCGCACGATCATCGAGTTGACGCACCATCACGCCCTGGCCGACACGCCGATTCCGCCCGCGTTGAAGCAGAAACTCCGTGAGTTCATCGAGCAGAACCCGGAATTGAAGTGACATCGAAGGTGCGGGCCTACCCTACCGCACCTTGGATGCCGTCATTCCCGTGCCGACCGACCGTAGCACGTTGTCCACCTGTCGCAGCAACCCTTCCGCCGGCTGCCTGAACACGATTTCGATCTCCTGCCGCGCCGGATTCGCGCGGACGCGCAGCACGCTGGGCAGTTGGCCAATTCGCTCGGCGGCCCGGCCCAGGAAATCCGTCTCACCCTCTTCTCGCACCGTGAATCTCATCATACCCACCTCGGATATTTGTCTCGCGTCATTCATGTTCCCCTTCCCCTCCTCCTTGCAGAGAACCTTCGCAAAGCAAAGCAACGGCCACGTGACGACCCGTTGCCAAGTGTGCAAAACGGTTCGGAGCCCAATAGGACGGTCGCGGTCACGGCTTGAATCGCGGGGTGGACGCCGATAGACTCCGCAGCTTGTGACCCCGAGCACTTCCGAGCAACGGTGGCGGCGTGGTTTCTGGAGTCTGATCGTCACACAGTTTCAGGGAGCGTTCTCCGACAACGCGCTCAAGACGCTGGTCACATTCATCGGCTTGAGCATGGCCATGTCCCAAAGCGGGCGCGAAGCCGTGGTACCGCTCTTGGGCATCCTGTTCTCCCTGCCGTTTATTGTGTTCTCGATGGCGGGTGGCTACCTGGCCGACCGTTTCAGCAAACGTACAGTGACGATCACGGTGAAGGTGTTCGAGATTGCCGTGATGCTGTTTGTGCTGGCCGGGTTTTTCCTGCACAGCCTGCCGATGGCCATGGGCGGCGTGTTGTTGATGGGCATACACAGCGCGTTCTTCGGGCCCTCGAAATACGGACTTTTGCCGGAACTCTTGCCGGAGCCGAAACTGTCCTGGGGTAATGGCATCCTCGAACTCGGCACGTTTCTCGCCATCATCAGCGGCGGCGCCATCGGCGGTCTGCTGTTCACACTATTTGAAGGCCGGCAAGAATGGTCGGCGGTCGTGTTCATCAGCTTGGCGGTCGTCGGATTTCTCACCAGCCTCGGCATCTCGCGCATACCAGCGGCCAACCCCGAGAAAAAATTCCGCGCGAATTTTCTTGGCGATCTATTTCAGCAGATTCGTCTCATCCACCGCGACCGGGTCCTGTGGTTGGCGGTCCTGGGCAACGTGTATTTCTCATTCGTCGGCGCGCTGGTACTGCAGAACGCCATTCTGTTCGGGACGGATACACTGCAAGTGGGCGAGCTGCGGACGAGCTACATGCAGGTGGCGTTGGCCATCGGCGTCGGCTTGGGCAGTTTCGCGGCGGGATACTTGTCCGGCGGGAAGATCGAATACGGCCTGGTGCCGCTGGGGGCTCTCGGCCTGAGTGTGTTTGCCGCGGCGCTGGGTTGGCCCAGCCTCTCGTACGCCGGAGCCCTTTGGATTCTCGCGTTGCTAGGATTCTTCGGCGGATTCTTCATCGTCCCCGTCTCGGCCATCATGCAGCATCGGCCCGAAAAAGGGCGAAAAGGCACCGTGTTGGCGGCAGGCAACCTGCTGTCTTTCGTGGGAATTGCCCTGGCATCCGGGGCGTTCTGGGTGGCGGTGCGAAGTGGACTCCACCCCCGGCAAATCTTCGTGCTGTCTGCCGTGATGACGTTGGGCGCAACGATTTACGTTGTGGTTCTGTTGCCCGACTCGTTGTTGCGGCTGTTTGTGTGGGCCTTCACCCATTCGGTCTATCGGCTGCGGGTCGAGGGCCGCGACAACATTCCCGAGAAAGGCGGCGCGTTGTTCGTGTGCAATCATGTCTCGTTCGTGGACGCGCTGCTGGTCATCGGCGCCACCGACCGCATGATTCGCGCGATCATGTACCAGGGAATCTACGATCACCCGCTCGTCAAGCCGTTCGCCAAGGCGATGAAAGCGATCCCGATCTCATCACAGTTGCGGCCGCGCGAGATGATCAAGTCGCTACGCACGGCCAGCGAGGCGATCAAGAACGGGGACGTTGTGTGTATTTTCGCGGAGGGACAGATCACGCGCATCGGCCAACTGCTCCCATTCCGACGCGGCTTCGAACGGGTGATGAAGGATGTGAACGCGCCGATCATTCCCGTATGCCTCGACCACGTCTGGGGCAGCATCTTCAGCTTCGAAAAGGGCCGCTTTCTCTGGAAAGTGCCGCGTTATATGCCGTATCCCGTGACGGTCAGCTTTGGCAAACCGATGCCGCCGACGGCGACACCGTTCGAGGTGCGCCAGACCGTGCAGGAACTCAACACCGAGGCGTGGAAGCACCGCAAGAGATTGATGATGCCGATCCATCGATCATTTGTGCGCAAGGCGCGGCATCATCCGCGGCGTTTCTTCATGGCCGATGGGCGCGTCCCGAAGCTGTGCTTCGGTTCGGCGCTGACGCGCACCATCTTTCTGGCGCGACGACTGCGCTCGGTTTGGGCCGGACAGGACATGGTTGGCATTCTGATGCCGCCGTCGGTCGCCGGCGCGCTGGTGAATTACGCCGCGCTGCTGATGGGCAAGGTACCCGTGAATCTCAACTACACGGCCAATGACGAAGTCATCACGTCGTGCGCCCGCCAGTGCGGCCTGCAGACCGTCGTCACGTCCCAAGCGTTCCTCGACAAGATCAACTTCACCGTTCCCGGCAAGACAATCCTGCTGGAAGAGCTCGCGGCGAAACCCCGGCTAGGCGAAAGGATCGCGGCGGCGTTGATGACATGGACACTACCGGCGGGCGTGCTGGAGAGGGCGATCGGTCGCGAGAAGAAGGGCACGCTTGACGATCTGGCCACGGTCATTTTCTCCAGCGGCAGCACGGGCGATCCAAAGGGGGTGATGCTGACGCACTACAATATCGTCTCCAACGCCGATCAGTTGGGCCAGACCTTTGCGTTCAGCGGGCGCGACCGCGTCCTGGGCATTCTGCCGTTCTTCCACTCGTTTGGTTTTACCGGCACGCTGATTGTGCCGGCCGTGCTCGGCGTCGGCGTGGTCTATCACGTCATCCCGCTCGACGCGAAAGTTATCGGGGCGCTGGTGAACCGGTATCACGTGACGTTCCTGCTGGCCACGCCGACGTTCCTGCAAATGTACAACCGCGGTTGTGAACCCGAGGATTTCGGCGGCCTGCAATTTGTCATGACCGGCGCCGAAAAGCTTCCCGACCGCGTCGCGCAGGCGTTCGAGGACAAGTTTGGCATCCGCCCGCTCGAAGCCTACGGTCTCACCGAATGTTCACCTGCGGTCACGGTGAACACGCGCGACTTCCGCGCGGCGGGTTTCCGGCAGGTCGGCGCCAAGCGCGGCAAGATCGGCCACCCGTTGCCCGCCGTCAGCGTGCGCGTCGTCGATCCCGACACGTTCCAGCCCTTGCCTGTCGGCCAGACGGGCCTGTTGCTCGTGCGCGGGCCAAACGTGATGAAGGGTTACCTCGGCAAACCGGAAAAGACCGCCGAGGTCTTGCGGGATGGTTGGTACGTCACGGGCGACATCGCGGCGCTCGATGAAGACGGTTTTCTTACGATCACCGACCGGCTCACCCGCTTCAGCAAGATCGGCGGCGAAATGGTGCCGCACATCAAGGTCGAGGAAAAGCTTCACGAACTTGCCGGCGTGACCGAACAAACCTTTGCGGTCGCCGGCGTGCCCGACGAGAAAAAGGGCGAGCGCCTCGTCGTCCTGCACACGCTCGACGACAGCAAGCTTGCGCCCGTCCTTGAAAAGCTCGCGGCGTCCGATCTGCCCAATCTCTGGAAGCCGCGCCCCGACCAATTTTTCCGCATCGATGCGTTGCCCTACCTGGGCACAGGAAAACTGGATTTGCGGAAGATGCGGGAGATGGCTTTGAAGCCACCGGCCTGCAGCGCTATAATTGGAGGACCATGATTCTTCTGCCGAACATGAGAAGAGCGGTTTTCCCGGGTGTCGCAACGCTGTTACTGGGGATCACCTGCGTCCTGCATTTCTGGAAAATCGGACTCCTGCCCTCGGGCTTTTACGGCGACGAATGCTCGATCGCCTACAACGCCTATTGCATCGCGGAGACGGGGGCCGATGAGTATGGGACGCGGTATCCCGTATTGTTCCGCGGTTTCGATAACTACCACGACCCCGTCATGGTGTATTCACTCGTCCCACTGATCAAGGTGTTTGGGTTGAAGGAATGGGTCGCCCGCTTCCCGAGCGCCGTTTTTCACGTCCTCGCCTCCGTGATGTTCGCGTTGCTCGTGCAAGAATACTGTCGCAACCGGTGGATCTCGCTCGCGTGCGGGTTTGTATTCTCGGTGATCCCCTGGGCGTTTCCCGTCAGCCGGACGGTTTCCGCCGGATACTCGCCGATGCTGTTTGGCATGGCGGCTGGCTGGCTCTGGTTGCTGAAAGCATTCGGGGAGAGATCTCACGGCTACGCCGTCGCGGCTGGCGTGGCATGGGCATTCGCGATGTACGCGCACAACATCGGCAGACCCATGACGGCTATGTTGCTCATAAGTTTTCTGTTGTGCCACAATCGTCTCCTGTTGTCCCGCTGGAGAATCGGTGCGACGTTTTCCGCCAGCTACGTGGCGACATTGCTGCCCATGATTGTCTGGGTCCTGCGCACGCCGCAGTCGCTTACGACCCGGTTTGGAACACTCAGTATTTTTCAGGATCATCCAACGATTCCGGTAGTGCTACAGCGATTTGGATCGCGGTTCGTGGAATATTTCAGCCCTCAATTCTTGCTGGTGCATGGCGATTCCAACGTGCGGCACAACATCGGTTTTGGAGGCGAGTTGTTTTGGTCTCTCGCTCCTCTGATCCTCGCCGGCCTGTATGTCGTGATCCGGTTCTTCCGCCGGCAGCCACACTACCGTTTCCTGGCTGTCGGCACGTTGATTTATCCGACGACCGCGTCTCTGACGGACGACCACATGCACAGCATGCGCTCCGTCAACGGCGTGGTTTTTTGGATTCTCCTGGCGGCAGTCGGGGCCCGACTGCTTTGGCAAAAAGGGGGGGGTTGGCGAAAACTGCTTCTGGTGATCCTGTGCGCGGGAAGCGTTGAAATCGCGCTGTATCTGCGGACTTACTTCGGTTCCGGATACCAGTCTTCCTGCCGCAGCCACTTCCAAGGCCAACTGGCTGATGCGTTGAAGTATTGTTTCCAGCACGTGGGCAAAGGCGAGGTCCTTTACCTATCCGACTCGACCTTCTCACCACACGGTTCAATCGTGAACGCCAAACTCAAGCCGTTCTTGTACTCTTACGTCTTGTTTTACGGCAAAATCGATCCGCGGAAGTATCAACAAACCGGCTTCCCGATGGATACGGTGCAATTGTATAAGAACGATGCGCCGAAGCCGGGACTGTTACTGCGATGTAACTTGCGTTTGGTGTCGACAATCGGTCCACAGTGGGCTCTCAACGTTGAACCGTTGCCGGCCGGCAGCGTACCGCTCACGCGCATTCCGTTCCCAACCTTGGATTTTCAATATGAGATTTTCAAAATACCGTGACGTTTGATGAGTCAGAAGAAGCTGAAGAAATTGGAGCGAGCGAAGGGGGTTTTTGTGCGAGCGCCTTGTCGTGTTACATACGCTCGATGCCGGCAGGCTTGCGCCGGTCCTCGAAAAGCTTGCCGCCTCCGACCTTCCCAATCTCTGGAAACCGCGCCCCGACGAATTCTTCCACATCGACGCCCTTCCCTGCCTTGGCCCCGGCAAATTGGATTCGCGAAATGTGCGGGATGCCGCTTCGAAGTTTTCGATCGTTTAGCTGTCAGTTCACTGGTGGGCTTTTGGGCAAGAGCCGGGCGATCACTACGAGCAGCACCAGCACCACCGCGGTGAGCGCCACCCAGAAGATCACGTTCTTGGTGCTGGAGATTTGGAAAAGCTCGCCCACGGATGACTTCTTCAAGGGTTCCCCTGCCGCCAGCGAGGCGACCGACTTCTCTTCTGCCAGCAGTCGGGGCGCAATCAGGTCGAGGTCGTACTGCGGGAAACCAGCGTCACGGTTGTCGTAGTACAGGTAGGTAGCCGGCTCCAGCGGCGCCTTGAACAACACCCGCGTGACCGGGTGAAGAAGCTGAACACCGGCGAGGTCAATCGGCGGGTTGTCGCCATTGTCTGTTTCCAGAATCAAGGTATCTGTCAGTGGACGGACATTCACGATCAATTCCAGCGGTGTTTTCGTCGCCGGCGGTATGCGCACCCAAGTGGCTTGGCCGAGTTGACGGTTGTATTTCTCGCCGCGATCGTCGGTCGGCTGCTCGTAAAGCGTGATCTGACGACGGAATAGCGCGCTCATTGATTGTGACGTCAATCGCGTGATCGGCAGATAGGAGTACGGGAGCTTGATCCGCCAGCGGCTGACCGTGGGACGTTTCGGATCATTCATCAACGACACTTCCGGGACGACCTTCCGCGAAATGGAAGTGCGCTCCAGAATATACGGACGTTGTTTGCCGCCGCGCAACAACCGCAGATCCCGGAATGTTGCGTCGGCGCGCGCCAGCACGTCCAGGTCCAAATCCAGCTGCTGAACGCCCGCACGCGTCAATTTGACGGCCTTGCGATATCCCCAGTCTGCTGTATCCAACGCAGTTCCCAAATCCTGAATTTCCGGGAGTGACTCGGCCGGATGATACGACGGGTTGACCGCCAGCGCACTGAGCGACAACGACGCGATCGGGACGCTCGGCACCGAAGCGAGCGTGTCCCGCAATCCCGCCAAATCGTAGCGCGGCCCGGTGCAACGCGGATTGCCGGTGACCATCTGGTACGTGGCGGCTTGTTGCGTCAAGAACACCGCGAACACCGGTCGCCGCGTCGCCCGCACGGCGGAAATCTGCAACGGCTGGCTGTCGGCATTGTCAATCAGGACCAACAGTTCGCGTCCTTCCACCGCCAGATCGAGCGGTAGCTCCAGCCGCTCCGCGCGCTTGAAGCCCTCAATATCCACCCGGTACATCGTGTCGCGCGCCAGCACGCGCTCGGTGATGGCGTTCTCCGCCACCTGCCGCGCCGCCAAGGTAACGGAACGCGTGAACAACGGCGCGGCGGTCTCGAAGCGCAACGATGCCAGCGTGAGATGGGCCGCGCCAAGATTGAGCGTCAACCGCGTCTGACCATCGCTTTCCGTGCGATCCGTGATCGTGACGAGCAGGGGTTCACTGGGTGCGGCCCCCTCGGTCACGGCGTGCAGTTTCGCGCCGGTGAACGGGATGGCTTCCGTGCGGCGATCGTCCACTGTCACGCGCAGGAAAGGCCACGAACTTTCCGGGAACTCCACCCGCAATAGGTTGGCACCATTCGGTTGCCGAAAGATCGGCTGGCCACTGGCCAGCGGTCGCCATGTGCGCTGGTCGTTCGAGCCTTCCACCGTCACCGCTTTAATGAATCCGACGGCGGGAGTTTCGAGGACCAAGGCATCGAGGCTCTGCGACGAACCGGTCTCCAACATGATGACCGTGGCCTGCCCGCTGAGGTTGACACTGAATTTTCGGGGACTGATTACCGCTGCCGTGCTCCGGACCGGGCGCTCGATGAGGTAGGGTATCTCCCGTCCCGCGCTGTCGAAGATGCGCAAGTCCTCAAGCCCAGGTCGAGCCGCGTCAACGGTTTCGGCCGGCAAACTCAATCTGATCAGCCCCGGGCGCGCCACGTCAAACTGTTGCACGTTCTTCCAATCGGCCGGCAGCTCACCGAAAACCGTGAGTGTGGTCAGGAAATACGCGAAAAGCGTTCTCATTTTGCCTTCACTTCCCCGGCTACGAACCGCTGATACAGGAATGACGACACCAACAGCACGACCGCCACACCGACAAACGCGCCGATGCGCTGCAGTTGGCCCAGTTGGTTCAGGTCGCGCAGGAAGAGTTTTAACAACGTGACGCCGAGCAATGCCAAACTGGCATACCGCACGGCCGGCAGCTTCTTCGCGATGCCAAAGACCAACAGCACCAACCCAAACAGCGCCCAAGCAATCGAGTAGGTCATGTCGCGGGTGAAGTTGCCGGAGAATTCAAACGTCAACACTTGGGAACCTGGAGCCGTGAAATAGTCGGCGATTTCGATGTTCAACAGCAAGAACGCCAGCACGGTGCCCAACGTCGCCAGCAGGGCCCGGGCATTGCCGCCCAGCACCTCCTGTCGTGGCGGCGCGAGTAATCGCGACCCCATAAAGAGACAGATGGCTGTAAGGCCATAGGCATAAAGAAACCAGTTCAGGATCGGGGTGGCGGTGCGCGCGTGGTACTCCAACACCGCGGGGTTCAGTGCCAGCCGCGCAAACGCTGCGCACAATAATCCCGCGCCCACCAACCGCAGCCCGGGATGCGGGACCCGATGAAACAGCCAGAGTAACGCCGTCCCTTCCAGAGTCCAGCCGATGGTGATCCATTGTCGCTCGAACTGGATTGGAAAGATCAGCGTGATGAAAAACAGCGTTGCGCCGCCGAACCACGCCAGCAGCGCGAGGCGTCGCGGCCCCTGGATGCGCAGGAGCACCAACAGTCCGATCAACGGTGGCAGCGCGAACGCCGCTGGCAACAGTCCCATCATCGGGTTCGGCCAAGCGGCTTTCACCAGCCGATAGACCAACGTGAAATGCGCCGGCCCGGCCAGCGCCGACACAGCCCACGGCACGACGCAGTTTTCCAATTCTTTCCGAAAGATGAACGGGAAGACTGTGAACACGGTGGTAAACACCAAATACCAAATCAGCGGCACCACGGCGGTTTCCACCTGGAATCGTTGCCCATGCCACGCGTATTCCAGCGCGACGCTGCACAACAAGCCGATTGCCGTCAGCCACTCCGCTCCCGTCCACCGGGCCACGCCCAACAACAGCACCACCAACAGCATCGCCAATCCAAACACGGGTGACGGATTCGCCAACGGCATTCGCAACACCACCATGATGAGCAGCAGAAACGGCAGGATGGCGGAAAGGGCCGGGATCTGCGCCTGCGCGTTATCAGACAAGAACGGCAGCGACGGCAACTCTGGCAGGCCCACCCCGCTTCCCGCCGGTTTGAGCGCCATCCGTCGAGCCGCAAAAATCCCGACGGCAAAGAACACCGCCGCGAATCCGCCGATCACGATCAGCAGGTCCGGCGCGCCGCTCACGACGGCGGGCAGCTTGAACAGCCACACCATTGTTGCCCCGAGCGTCAGCACCAACGCGCCGATGATTGCCAGCACCGACGCCGTCACGAGCGCCAGCGCGAACACGACGACATCGAGCGCGAGAACGCACAACCAAACCAGCCAACCCAGTTCAGGCAGTTTCATCACCGGGATCATGACCAGCAACAGCGCCAGCAGCGGGAACAGATGGCCCCACCACACCGGCATGGCTCCCGGACGCAAGCGTTGCAGGACGATAGGAAAGGCTGTGTGCAGGATGGCAAACAGCAGGTAGAATCCCAAGGCCCAGTTCAACAGCGTGCCCGACACATAGCTGGCCGTCCAGATCGATAGCAGCAAGAACGCCGCGAGGCCTGCCGCCAGATGTGCGGGCGCGAGTGCGCTCCGCAAAACGGCCACCGTCAGCAACCCGAGATCCGCCACGAGGACAAAGGTGAAGATGATCCACGGCTTGGCGCCGAGTTCACCAAACGACAGCAGATACAGCGTGAACGCCAGCGGGGCGAACGCCATGCCGATGGTCGAGGCGCTGATCCACGGGTCGTCGCGGTCGGTCACCACGAACGCCAGGAGGAAGAGCGCTTCGAACCCAAGGAAAACGCCCACGGCGACGAACGCCTTCGTCACCGCGAAGAACTTGACGGTCCACGCAATCTGCATCAACAGCGTGCCCGCGGCGGCGAGCAGGACGAGGTAGTTCCAGCGTTTGCGCGTGACCACGGCGATGAGGCCGACGTCGAGGAGCGCGATGTAACTGAAAAGGCCGAGTGGGTTGTCCTTGCCGGTTGAAAGCAGCACCGGGGTCAGGAAACCGCCCAGCAAGCCGAGAATCGCCACTACTTGCGCGTCGAGCCGGACCGCCAGCAGGAAGGCCACCGCTGTTACCAGCACCATGAGGGCGAACGCCGGGATGACGCCAATGAAGTGGTAGAAGGCGTGCGAGGCAAAGATGTTCGCGTACAGCACCAGCACGCCCGTCGCGCACAACGTCTGGCCGAGTACGGAATACTCGCGACCCGCCAGCACCAAGCCACCGACCAAAAGACCCACGCCGAGGAGATACCCGATGGCTACGCGTATTTCCGGGCTGATCAAATTGTTATCGAAGGAGTATTTCACGAAGAACGCGAGGCCAAGGAACAACGCCAACCCGCCGATCCACGCGAACAACTTCACTCCCATGAACTGCTCCCAGTCAATTGACGGCAAGCTCGTTCGCGGCTCACGCGCCGTGGGCGGCTGCTCGACTGCGTCCCACTCGTCCCAAGAAGATGCCGCAGGCTGCAACAACGGCACGGAGGACGGAGGCCGGTCCACGCTCTCGGGCTCTTCTTCCGCGTGTGTCGGCACAACTTCCGGCGCAGGTTTTAGAATCGGTGGCGGCGCAGGAGTTGCCGGAGCAACGGGTGCGACCGGTGTCGAAACCGGTTTGGGCGGCGGGGCGGCGCCAACCTCTTCACGGCTGCGGAGTTCATGTCGCAATGCGTCCAGTTGATACTGGAGAGATGCAAAGCGGGTCTCGAGGTCGCGCACGCCGCGGTCCGCACGTGAGGCTTTGGTTCCAAACCAGATGAACAGCGCGAGGGGCACTCCAAGAACCAGCAGCAGTACGAGAATGACGCCTTCCATCCTAGCCTCCTTTGCTGACAGATGAGAAAGATTGGAGCGAGCGAAGGGATTTGAACCCTCGACATTCACGTTGGCAACGTGACGCTCTACCAGACTGAGCTACGCTCGCACCAGTGGGACGTTCTGAAAATAGCAAAAATTGACCGAACTGCAATAGCGAAAAATTTGTGGTGCGCGAGAGAGGAGTCGAACCTCCACGGGTTTCCCCACAGGATCCTAAGTCCTGCGCGTCTGCCAATTCCGCCACTCGCGCGACAGTCCCGTCAAGATACTGGAATCGGGCCTTCGCCGCAACGCTTCTTGTCGCGGGGCGGGTATAACAATACGGCAAGGAGGATGCCGGCCACGAAGCCGCCGACGTGGGCGAGATTGTCCACTTGCGGTTCGAGGCCGCCGATCGTGAAATCGCTCGCGACCATGAGCGCGAGGACAAGCAGCAGCCGTCGCCGCAACGCGAAGTACATCGGCGAACGCAGCCGCCACACGCAGACGACGAAGGCGCCGATGACGCCGAAAATCCCGCCGCTGGCGCCGATGGCCACGTCATAGTGCGCCTGGAACGCGCTGGCCAGATTGCCGAGCACGCCCGCCACCAGGAATATCGCCAGGACACGCCAGTGCCCCATCGTCTTTTCCGCCGCCGACCCGAAAATCCACAATCCCGCGCCGTTCATCGCGAGATGCAGCAGATTGGCGTGTAGAAACAGCGCGGTGAAGAGCCGCCACCATTCGTGGTTCTGGATCGTGTCGGGACTGTTCCCCGCCCACAACACGAATTTGTCCTGAAGGTCGCCCGGCAGAAACACGTCGCCCACCAGATACACGACTGCCAGGATCAGCAGCAGCACCAAGGTCACCAGTTCGGGTCGTCCCATGGACATCAGCCCACGCCATGGGGCGGTGTCCTGTTCCGCGCGGCGCAGTAATTCCTGGCCGTGGGCGTACGCCGGGTGTTGCGCAGGAAATATTGTTGGCTTGCTGCCTTCGCCGCGTGAGGGCACGCGGCCTACAACTTCCGCGAGTTTCAACTGCTGCGTGATCGCGTCGCGCCACAAACGGTTGCGCGGAGACGTCAACTCGAACGCGCGCGTGAGCATCCGGGCCGCGTCCTCGAACTCTCCGCGCGCCAGCAGGCATCGGCCGCGCCAATAGGCCGCGAACCTCGCAAAGCCGCGCGAACGGCGCGCGTATTCCCGACGCCGGAGCAGTTCCTCGACCGATTCCGTGTCGCCGGCCAAGGCCGCAACGCAAATGCGCGTCGCCCACAGTTGCGTCTGCCGCGCGCCCAGCGTCCGCGGCGAGAGCGCCGCAACTTGAAGGTTGCGCAACGCGCGCTCGATTTGGCCGGTCTCGGCCAGCGCGCGCGCCGCGAATAATCGGGCGTGAGTCGCCTGACCGAGCGCGCCCCAGTCGTAGACGCTTTCGTAAAACGCCACGGCGCG
>JBEKYJ010000068.1:0-17029 GCA_049511095.1 Verrucomicrobiia bacterium | reverse complement strand
AATCGTGATAATCTGTTCTTCGCTGAATCGCTTCCGTTTCATCTTGGCTCCTTGTGGCTCCCGCCACTTTATCGGCCAAGACTCACTCTGCAAACTGTCCAGTTTCAGGGGGCAAGGTCAAGGCCACTGTCCACAGCGGCAAACCACATCGTATGGCTCCTCCTTTTCGCTCCCGTTCCATCGGCGCCACTTTGTTAAAACTTTTTGGCGGCTTTTGTCTGTCGGCGGGTTTTTAATAGTGAATAGAAGATGACGGACAGCCAGAGATTGCTTGCGGATTACGTAACGAATGGCTCGGAACAAGCCTTTCGCGAACTGGTAACGCGCTATCTCGATCTGGTCTATTCAACGGCGATTCGATTGGTCGGTGGTGACGCGCATCGGGCGGAGGACGTCGCCCAAACTGTCTTCGTGGATCTGGCGCGCAAGGCGCGCACGCTTCCAAGCGACGTGATGTTGGGTGGGTGGTTGCATCAGGACACTTGCTTCGTGGCCTCCAAAATCATGCGAGGCGAGCGCCGTCGGCAATTCCGTGAAAGGCAAGCGGTGGAAATGAATGCGCTGCAAGACCACTCGGAGGCGAACCTGGCCCAGGTTGCGCCCATTCTCGACGAAGCCATCAACCAACTCGGCGCAGAGGACCGCACCGCCATTTTGCTGCGCTTCTTTGAGCAACGCAATCTGCGTTCGATTGGCGAAGCGTTGGGCAGCACCGAAGACGCTGCGCAGAAGCGCCTAACCCGCGCGTTGGAAGAACTTCGCGTGCTCCTCAAACATCGCGGCGTTGCCCTTTCAGCCGCTGCGTTGGGAACGGCGCTGGCCAGCGAAGCCGTCAGTGCCGCGCCCGTGGGACTGGCAGTCACTGTTTCCAGCGTTGCCCTGGCGAGCGCGGCGGCGGGAACCGGAACAACATTCACCTTTCTGAAAGCGATGACTATGACAAAGCTTCAGGCTGGAATTATCGGCGCCATTATCGTGGCGAGCGTGCTGACACCCCTGCTGATCGAACAGCAAGCCCAAGTCAAGCTGCGCGAGGAAAATCAGTCTTTGCGCCAACAAATCGCGCAACTCAAAGCCGACAACAAGAGCCTTTCCGACCGTGCCATACACGTGAAAGGCGCACGCGCTCCCCGCCTGCCCGCGCCGCCCATGCAGGTCACCAATCCCCCCAGCGCATTGGCGACGGAAGATTTACAACCCACCAATCTGTATCTGTACGCCCGACTAGACAAACCGCCGAAGTTGACTGCCGAGCAGGTCGAATCTTACCTCAAAGCGAATCGGCGTAACGCCGCAAGCCTTCTCGCCGCCTATCGCACTACTGGCAATCCAGCGCTGCTGGAGGAGGCGATGCAGAAGTATCCGAACGACCCGCAAGTGGACTTCGAGGCCGTGTTCAAGAATGACGCTACACCTGAGGAACGGCGCCAATGGTTGGATGCTTTCAAACAATCAGCCCCGGATAACGCGCTGGCGAACTACCTTTCGGCATTCAGTTACTTCAAAGCCGGCCAGACGGATCAAGCCGTGCAGGAGTTCATCGCCGCCTCCGACAAACCGCAGTTTCAGGATTACAGGCTGGATCGTTATCAGGACGACGAAGAAGCCTATCTCACGGCGGGTTACTCCGTGGCGGAAGCCAACGTGCTGGCCTCAGAACAATTGTTGTTGCCGTTTCTTAGCCCGCTGAAGGTAGAGGTCCGCGATTATTTGGTCCCTCTGGCTAATTCCTACCGCCAGGTGGGCGACGAGGAATCCGCGCAAGCGGCGTTGCAGATGGGCGTGAACTTGGGCCAGCGATTCGACGTCGACGGACCGGCGGGGCAGTTCGTTCTCAACAACCTTGTCGGCATGGCCATCCAGCGCATTGTCCTTGGCGCGATGGATCCCAACAGCCCTTACGGCAACGGCCAGACCGTTCAGGATCAACTCAATCAAATCGCTCAACAAGAGGCGGCGCTCAGAAAACTGGGTCAACAAACTGAGCCTTTGTTGCGAACGATGTCGGACCAGGATTGGATCAGTTATACCGATCGAAAGATGGCCTTCGGCGGCGAGGCTGCGAACCGGTGGCTGGTAAACAAGTATGGTCAGAAATGATGCAGGGCGATGATGAAGTTTGTTGAAAGCAAGTCGCACGTGACCCTTCCTCCCCCTTATCTCCGCCGCCTACCCTGCCGCCTCGTCTCGTCTTGCCACAGAAATGGCTCGAAACAAAAAACGTATTGAATTGACCAGTGCCCGCCCACTGTGGTAATTTCCCGCGCGGGAAGGGGGGAGAAGCGAGTTATGACGTGCTTGTTCTGTGGGAACTGGTTGACTTTGCTGTCTACGAAATGTCCACGCTGTGGGAAGAAGTACATTGGAAAGGCCACCGTGGTCATTCTAGCTTTCGTTGTCGGTTTGCCGTTAGTGCTTGTCGGAATCGGTTTTCTGATTACCTCTCTTATCAGCACCGCGGCGCGGGGCGGGTTCTGATTCCGAAACTGGCGGAGTAGTTCGCCATACGGGAACGGATTGTCAGCTGACCCCCTTCTGCCCCCTGCGTCCCCGCTCCGAATCTTCACCGCGTTCCACGCGGTTCACCACGTTTACCCCGAATCCCTTTCGGGGTTTCACGTGGCTTTTCGGGGCTGACTTCTCTTTTCATCCCTCATCCTTCATCCCTCGCGTAAGCACCTTCCGCAAGAACTGCCCGGTATACGAATTCTTGTTCTCCGCCACCTGTTCGGGCGGGCCTTCCGCCACAATCCGGCCACCCGCGTCGCCGCCTTCGGGGCCGAGATCGATGATCCAATCCGCCGACTTGATGACGTCAAGGTTGTGTTCGATGACGAGCACCGTGTTGCCGGTGTTGCGCAGCTTGTTCAGCACCTCCAGCAATTTCGCGATATCGGCAAAGTGCAGGCCCGTGGTCGGCTCGTCCAACACATACAGCGTCCGCCCCGTCGCTTTCTTCGCCAATTCGGTGGACAGCTTCACGCGCTGGGCCTCGCCGCCGCTCAGCGTCGTCGCCTGCTGGCCGATCTTCAAATAACCCAGCCCCACTTCCTGCAGGGTCTGCAGGATGTCGCGAATCTTCGGTACCGCGCGGAAAAATTCCTCGGCTTCATCCACCGTCATGTCCAGAACGTCGGCAATGTTCCGGCCCTTGTACGTCACTTCCAGCGTCTCGCGGCTGTAACGTTTGCCGCCGCATTGTTCGCACGTCACATACACGTCCGGTAGAAAATGCATCTCGATCTTGATGATCCCGTCGCCCTGGCACACCTCGCACCGTCCGCCTTTCACGTTGAAGCTGAACCGCCCCGGGCCGTAACCCCGCACCTTCGCATTCGGCAACTGCGCAAACAGCGTGCGGATGTGGTTGAACGAGCCCGTGTACGTCGCCGGATTCGAGCGCGGCGTCCGCCCGATCGGCGATTGGTCGATGACGATGACCTTGTCGAGTTCTTCGAGGCCGAGAATCGCGTCGTGCGCGCCGGGCCGGTCCTTGGCGCGATAAAACTTTCGGAACAACGCCTTCCGCAAAATATCGTCCACGAGCGTGCTCTTGCCCGAGCCGCTCACGCCCGTGATACAGGTGAACAGCCCCAGCGGGAACCGCACATCGATCTTCTTGAGATTGTTCTCGCGCGCCCCGCGCACCGTCAGCCAGCCCTTCTTGGGCGCATGGCGCGTCTTCGGCACGGGAATCTGCAATTCGCCCCGCAGATAACGGCCCGTCAGCGATTTCGGCGTGTCGAGGATCGCCTGCAACGGCCCCGCCGCCACCACGTAGCCGCCGTGCAATCCCGCGCCCGGACCGAGATCGACAATGTAGTCCGCCGCGCGAATCGTGTCTTCGTCATGCTCGACGACGATGACGGTATTCCCCAGGTCGCGCAGGCCCTTCAACGTGTCGAGCAGGCGATGGTTGTCGCGCTGATGCAAGCCGATGCTCGGTTCGTCCAGCACATACAACACCCCGACCAGTCCCGCACCCACTTGCGTCGCCAACCGAATCCGTTGCGCTTCGCCCCCCGAAAGCGTGTCGCTCTGGCGGTCCAGCGTCAGGTACGACAGCCCGACGTTCTGGAGGAACGTCAGCCGCGAACGGACTTCCTTGATGATTTCACCGGCGACGTTCTCTTCAAATTCCGACAATCCCAGCGCCGCGAGGAACCCAAGCGATTCCCCGATGCTCATCCGCGTCATGTCGATGATGGATTTGTCGCTTACCGTGACCGCCAGACTCTCGGGGCGCAATCGCGCCCCCTTGCAGTCGGGACATTGCATCCCCACCATGAATTGCTGCAGGCGTATCTTCGTGAACTCACTTTCGGTTTCCTCATGCAACCGCTCCAGGTTCGGAATCACGCCCTCGAACCTTTTCTTCATCTTGCGCCACGCCCCCTTGCGCCAGTAGGTGAATTCGACTTCTTCCTCGCCCGAACCGTACAACAATTCCTTCTGCACCTTCTCCGGCAGGTCCTTGAACGGGAGTTCCAGATCGACGCTGTAGTGCTTCGCGAGTCCGCGCAACAGCATCTTGTAATAGATCAGCAATCGCCGCCCCCCGCGACGCCACGCCGCGATCGCGCCGTCCGCCACCGATTTGTTGCGGTCCGGCACGACCAGATCGGGGTCGAAAAACAGTTTCGTGCCCAGACCATGACAGGCCCGGCACGCGCCGTCGGGAGAGTTGAACGAGAAATGCCGCGGCGTGAACTCGCCATAGCTGATGCCGCACTCGGGACAGGCGTTTTGGCTGCTGAACAGCCGTTCCGACCACGGCACCGTCACGGGAGTGGTCGGCGTCCGGTACAACACCATCAGCAACCCCGTGCCCCACTTCAACGTGGTCTCGATGGAATCCGCGAGTCGCGTTCGGGTCTTGGCCGAGGCGATGAGCCGGTCCACCACCAACTCGATAGTATGATTGCGGCGTTTGTCGAGCTTCACCGGCTCGGTCACATCGAGAATCTCGCCGTCCACGCGCGCCCGAACGAACCCCTCACGCTTGATCCGGGCGAACACATCGCGAAACTCACCTTTGCGACTGCGGACCAGCGGCGCCAGCAGCATGAGTTGCGCGCCTTCGCCCAGCCCGAGGATTTGATCGACAATCTGGCTGGTGGTTTGGGTCGTGATCGGCCGCCCGCAACGGTAACAGTGCGGCTTGCCGATGTTGGCGAAGAGCAATCGCAAGTACTCATAGATCTCGGTGATGGTGGCGATGGTCGAACGCGGATTGCCGCCGGCCAGCCGCTGCTCGATGGCGATGGCGGGCGACAGCCCTTCGATGTAATCGACGTCGGGCTTCTGCAATTGCTCCAAAAACTGCCGGGCATAGGCCGAGAGGCTTTCCACGTACTTGCGTTGGCCCTCGGCGTAGATTGTGTCAAAAGCGAGACTCGACTTGCCCGAACCACTCAGCCCTGTGACCACAATCAACTTCTCACGGGGGAGGCTCAAATGGATGTTCTTGAGGTTATGCTCCCGTGCACCAGCTATTATGATGGAGTCTTTCGACATGCCCTGACCCGCCAAATTCCGAATAATCCCAAAGTTCTCATTATAGCACCCACTTCCCGTCCTCCCAGAGAAATCCAGCCAGAATTCCTCGAAAAAACGCGCTGGCATATCACCTGCTTAGGTACAGATAGCGTGGTTTTGAGCCACACGTAGCAAACAATGAAAGCAAAGGGATAAGGGAACCATGGATGCCGCAACCACTGAATTTGAACAAGGTGTCATGAAGCAACCCGAGAAACAGTTGGAACAGACGCGCGAGCAGATGGAAGCGCTGTACCAGAACCTGCGCACGATCCGTCACGCCATCAATAACAATGTCGCCGTGATTATGGCGATGGCGGAATTGACCCAGCGCAACCCGGCCCAGTGCCAAAAGCTCACCCAGCTTTGCCTCGACAAGGCCCCGCAAATCGCCGCCTCCATTGGCGCGTTCACGGAGCTGTTTGAAGGCGCTGTCAGTTTGCAGGAAGAACTGGACAGCCGCGACGCGACCACCGCCCGCGCGTAGGCGTGGCCGTTGGCGGCAAGGAAGACGCCCGTCTTCCCCTGCGGGCGCATCCGCCTGGTCCCGTCAACGGTGCCTGGGGGCCCAGACTTGTGAGCACAGCCAAAAGCAAATCCAAGGATGTCGCGCCCGAGCAGGTTCGCTCCTGGGAACATGTGAACCGGCTCAAGGCCGAGTTCCTGGCCAACGTCAGCCACGAACTGCGCACCCCCATTCACGCGATCATCGGTTACACCGAACTCCTCCTCGACAGCGTCTACGGCACCGTCAACGACGAGCAGGAAGAAGCTGTCCGCTTCATCCGCGAAAGCGCCCAGGACCTTCTCGATCTCGTCAACAATCTCCTCGACCTTTCCCGCATCGAAAGCGGCCGCACCGACCTGATCCTCCAATCGTTTGATCTGCGCAGCCTCGTGGGCGAGTTGACCAACCAACTCAAACCGCTCGCTGACGCCCGGCGCATCGAACTGACCTCGACGGTGTTGATCGACAACGCCGTCATCCGCACCGATCGCGGCAAGCTCAAGCAAGTGCTCATCAACCTCGTGGGCAACGCGATCAAATTCACGGACCACGGCAAGGTCACGATCGCCATTTCCACCGACGCGAAGGTTCCGCCTGACGGCGCCCGCGTTTCCCCCCGATTCGCCATCAGCGTGCAGGACACCGGCATCGGCATCGCCCCCGACAAACTGGACCAGGTGTTCCAGAAGTTCTATCAGGTGGACAGTTCCACGCATCGGGCGCACGAAGGCACCGGCCTCGGCCTGTACATCACCAAGCAACTGCTCGATCTCCTCGCCGGACGCGTGGAAATCCAGAGCACGCCCGGCAAGGGTACCCTCGTCACCATTTCGCTTCCCCAGAATTTCGAGGAAATCGAAGGCATCCACCGCCTGCGCTCCCGCATCGTCGCCGCGACCACGTCGGCGGCGGACGTTGACAGCGGAAGCAAACGCCTCGTCCTCGTCGTCAGCGAACGGCCCGACATCGCCCGCATCCTCACCGACGGACTGGGTTCGCATGAGTACCAGGTCCGCACGGCTCGCGACGGCGAAGAAGCGGTGACCCTCGCCGTCACACTGCATCCGTTGGTCGTTCTACTGGATGCCCACGATTCGTCGTCCGAACTCTGGTCCGTGTTCCAGGAACTCAAGACCAAGCCCGAGACCAAAGACATCCCGATCATTTTCCTTTCCAACGACTCCGCCAACGGCGTGGGCGCGCCGCTGGCCGTAGCCTCCGCGCTGAATCCGCGCGATGTGTTGCGCAGCGTCCGCGCCGCCACCGTCACGGGCAAGAAGAACGTGCTCATCGTCGACGACGAAGAGAGTTTCCGCGAAGTTCTCAAGTGCACCCTGAGCGCGGAAGGCTACCAACTCTCCGAGGCGGCCACCGGCAAGGAAGCCATTGCGAAGCTCGAGGCGGAAAAGCCCGACCTGCTCTTGCTCGATTTGAACCTGCCCGATTCCGATGGCTGGGACGTCATCCACTACATCGCCGGGCATCCGACACTCAAGGACGTGCAGGTGCTCGTCATGTCCGGCGCGATGCTCAACGAAACCCAGTCCGCGGAAATCCAGACCCATGAGTACGGCTACATCGACAAGGGCGAGTTCAAAGTCGACCGCGTCCTGGCCACGGTCGCCGATCTGTTGGAGGTGGATTGATCATGCCCAACCTCCTGCTCGTTGAAGACAACCAGCACATTCAACGGATTTTCCACGACAAGCTCCAGCGCGAAGGCTTCACGGTCACCACGGCCGAAGACGGCGAGTTGGGTCTTCAACGCGCCACGGAGACACATCCCGACGTGATCCTGCTCGACATCATGCTGCCGAGAATGGACGGTTTTGAAGTGCTCACCCATCTCCACGACGACCCGGCGTTGAGCGTCATTCCCGTCTTCATGCTTTCCAACCGCAGCACCGGCAACGACGTCCAACACGCGATTTCCCTCGGCGCCCGCCATTTCTTCGCCAAGGGCGGGTCCACGATGCAGGACATGGTTCTCCAGATACGCACCACCTGCGGATTCAAGAAGGTTCTCGTCTCCACGAGCAATGTCATGACCGCCGCGCCCATCATGCGGGCGCTCACTCATCCACGGGTGCTCTGCTCGGTCATCACCGTGCCGGCGGAGATCCTCGGCGCCGCCGAACGCGGGGCTCCCGATGTCATCGTGCTCGACGCCCGCGCGCCCAACGCCTTCAACCTGCTCCAGCAATTCAAGACGAGTGCGGCGGTGAAAAACATCCCGCTCATCGCCATCCGGGATCCCAAACAGACCCAGCAGCGCCTCGAGGAATTCATCGACAGCGACCGCATCGCCACCGACCTCCGCCCCGTCGTCCTGAAACACCTCGGCGTCGAAGAACCCGCCACCACCCCCACCCCGGCCGCCCAACCCGTCGCCGCCGTCACCTGACGTCAGTTTGTCGCTGCATCCACTTCCAACTCGTCGAGACGTTCTTCAATCGTCACGGCGGTGGATTGGACGCGGCAGAGTTGCGCGTACAACCCGCCGGACGCCATCAATTCTTCGTGCGTGCCGCGTTCGATGATGCGGCCCGCTTTCAACACAAGAATCTGGTCGGCATTGCGCACCGTGGACAACCGATGGGCGATGACAAAGCTTGTGCGATGAGCCATCAACCGTTCCAGCGCTTCCTGGATCAGTTTCTCCGTCGCCGTGTCCACGCTCGCGGTCGCTTCATCCAGAATCAGTATCGGCGGGTCCTTCAGCAACGCCCGCGCGATGCTCACCCGCTGTTTCTCGCCCACGCTGAGTTTCACACCGCGTTCGCCGACACGCGAGTCGTACCTCTCGGGCAACGCCATGATAAAACCATGGCAGTTCGCCGCGTTCGCCGCCGCGATCATCTCCGCCTCGCTGGCGTCGAGCCGACCGTACAAAATGTTCTCGCGGATCGTGCCGTTGAACAAAAACGCTTCCTGCGACACGATGCCGATTTGACGCCGCAATGATTCCAGCGTCACGTCGCGGATATCGTGTCCGTCGATCAGGATTTGGCCGCGGGTCACGTCGTAAAACCGCGGCAGCAGGTTCACAATCGTGCTCTTGCCCGCTCCCGTCGGCCCGACCAACGCGATGGTTTCGCCCGACCGCGCGTGAATGCTGACCTCATTCAACACCGGCAAGTCCGCGCGATACTCGAACCCGACGCGCCGGTACTCCACGTCGCCGCGCACGCGTCCACTTGTGGGAGCACCTTTCGGGGCGCGATCATCATCGCCAAGCGCGACGGCTTGCGTCTTTTCGCTGATCTCCACGGGCGCGTCGAGGATGTCGAACACGCGTTCGCCCGCCGCGCGCCCCGCCTGGAACATCTGGTTCAATCCGTGCATCGCCCGCACGGGCTCGTAAAACATTCCCAGATACACGAGAAACCCGACGAACTGCCCGAGCGTCAGCCGGTCCGCGATCACCGCGCGACCGCCGAACCACAGCACGATGACGTACCCCAGCGCGCCGCAAAACGTCATCGCCGGCGAATAGACCGACCAGGCGCCCATCACTTTGAGCGTGCTGCGGCGGAGGTCGTCCGCCTTGCCCTCGAATCGCGCAAGCTCGTGCGGTTCCCGACCGAACCCCTTGATTTGCCGGATGCCTTGCAGGTTGTCATGCAGCAGCGCGTTCAGAGCCGAAGTCGCCTGTCGCACGAGCCGGTACCGTTTGTGCGCGGTGATCGTGTACAGCAACGCGCCGCCCATCAGCAACGGAATGGGTACCAGCGCCAGCGCTGCCAATTGCCGATTGAACCGAAACATCATGTAGCCCACACCGAGGATGCTCAGCACCGAGATCGTCCCCTGTTCGATGCCGTCGATCAGCACCCGCTCGACGGCGTTCACGTCGTCGCCAACGCGGGTCATCAGGTCGCCCGTGGCCCGCTGGTCGTAGTACGTGACCGCGAGCCGCTGCAGCTTGTCGTACAAATCGCGCCGCAAATCGAAACTCACCCGCTGCTCGAGACGGTTGTTGAGCTGGATGCGCAATATATTGAACAGGTCGCGCAGGAAAAACGATAGAAGCACGAGCACCGTAAACAACCCGAGCAATTCGCCCCGTTTCGCGCGCATCACCTCGTCAATGACCATCTGCGTCAATTTCGGGAACGCGATGCTGGCCGCCGTCGAAACCACCGCGCACAGGACGGTGCCCACGGCGAACCACGGATAACGGCGCACGTACGTGAAGATGCGCGAAAAAATCTCCCGCGCACCGCGCTTCCGCGCCACCATCGTCTCGTCATTGACCGTATCGTGCCGATGCATTTCATTTAGAGTAACCAACGGGACAAGTGGTTGCACGCGTATAAAAAAACTTGCCAGCGTGGCGGTTCGCGGTAGGCTTTGCGCCGCCACAGGAGAAGCCAGCACCGAAAGGAGAATCACCATGGGAATGGTCAAAGAATTCAAAGAGTTCGCCATGCGCGGCAATGTCGTCGATATGGCAGTCGGTATCATTATCGGCGGCGCGTTCGGCAAGATCGTCACCTCGATGGTCAACGACATCATCATGCCGCCCATCGGCAAGCTGATGGGTGACGTGAATTTTGCGGACAAGTATATCAACCTGGGCGGTGGCCAATACAAATCGCTGGCCGACGCCAAGGCCGCCGGCGCCGCCGTCATCGCCTACGGCTCGTTCATCAACGTGGTCATCGACTTTATCATCGTCGCGTTTTGCATTTTCCTGATTATCAAGGCGATGAACACCATGAAACACCGGCTGGAACACGCGCCCGCTGCGGCTGCCGAGCCCACGACCAAGGAATGTCCCCGCTGCTTCTCGACAATCCCGATCAAGGCCACCCGCTGCCCCCATTGCACCTCGGACGTGAAGTGAGCCGACGGGATTCGCCAGCATAGCCGCGATATGACAAACTGAGTTTGTGCTGATAGCAGTGTTAGGCCTTATGCGACGCATCATTACATGGCAAGTAGTCGGCAGCATTCTCACAATATCTTTCATAGGGCTTTTCGCTTGCCGTCTCGTCGATCAGTTCTTTTACGGAGGCAAGTACGCCTTCGGCAAAACACCGGTAGGCAGCTTTGTGACGATTCTCTTTGCGATTGCTTGGTGTGTGGGGCTGGTTGTGCTCGTTCCTCTTAGCGATATATCAACGGAACATCCCCGCTTTTTCCGAGGCAGCAATAGCTGTCAGTGACACATATCAGTGGTTGGGCGAACGGACAGAGGACCCGGAGTTTCAACGCCTACTGGTGATGCGTCGCCTCCTCAAGGAAATCGCCGGCGGCGGCGCCGTCAAGGGCGACACGACGACGCTGGAAGATTTCAGCGTGATTGCGAAGCTGCGGGTGGATGAGGAGTAGTTCGTGGACCGCGCTCTGAAGCCGGTCGTTGTCAGGCGCAACCGGGTTTGTTATGTTTCTGGGCAATGAATCTGCACCTCGAGGAAACGATCCGTCGCAACCTGCGCAAGAGTCCCGAAGAGCGCGTCGAGACGCTTATGGCCGCCTTGCGCGAAGTGGAAGCACGCGGCCAGTGGCCGACCGTTGACCGCAAAGCCAAGGAGCAACGCCTATTGTGTTCGATCCGCGCAAAATCATCGACGCGCTGAATCGGCACGAGGTTGAGTACGTTGTCATCGGGGGGTTTGCCGCAACGCTTCACGGTTGTCCCGAGCAGACTTTCGACCTCGATATCGTCTACCGTGACACGACCGCAAATCGCGCCCGACTTCTCAATGCGCTATTGGAGATCGACGCCCGATGGGATCAGCCTCTTACTGACGCAATTCTGCAGCGGCAGGTCGTGTTCGCCCTCAATACCAAATGGGGCGACCTCGACGTTCTCAGTGACATGGTGGGATTGAGCGGGTTCGACGAGGCCCAAGCCCATGCGCAGAGCATGATAGTCAATGGCCTGCGCATCCCGCTGCTCGACTTGCCAACCCTGATCAAGACGAAGGAAGCCGCAGCCGACCCCAACCCGCGCAAACAGGCCGCCCTGCAATACCTCAAGGTGCTCCAGCAACAACAATGAAGGCACGAATTGCCGGTGGCGGCGCCGTCAAAGGCGACACCACGACGCTGGAAGATTTCAGCGTGATTGCGAAGCTGCGGGTGGATGAGGAGTGATAGATCACGACGCCAAGCGGGCCGCTTGGCCTACAAACGAAATGCGCGCGAAGTTGAATTGTAGGACAGGCGGCCCGCCTGTCGCCGTATAATTAATTCCCTATGCCGCACCTTTCACGAATTCCCGTCTGGTTGCCGCAAGATAAAGCCGTTGTCTACTTCCTCACGATCTGCGTCCAGAACCGCCAACCTGTTTTGGCAAATCCATCAGCGATCACCGCACTCAAAGCCGCTATCCATGGCATCAAACGTTGGCACGTGATTGCGGCTGTACTAATGCCCGATCATCTCCACACCCTTGTCTCTCCCCTCGACCGCGAAGCACCGGTGGGCGAATTCGTCGCTTTGCTAAAGCGCAAGATGCGAAAAGAACTGGGCGCAAAATGGAACTGGCAATCCAGCTCCTTCGATCACCTGCTGCGCTCTGACGAATCCACGCAGCAGAAGTGGGATTACATGCGCGAGAATCCTGTGCGCGGCGGATTGGTGAAGCGCTGGGAAGATTGGCCTTACGCGATTGGATTCACACCCCCGAACCCGCCAAGCGGGCCGCTTGGCCTACAATAGAACTCTGTATCCAACCCGATTTGTATGGCAACCGGGCCGGTTGCCGCCGTGATTATATCCGTTTGTAGGACAGGCGGCTCGCCTGCTCTCGCACTTTCGACTTCTATAACAAGAGTTTGCAGTATTAGAACTGCGTTATGCCAACTCAACCAATCAAGCGGTCATCGGGCAGTATCACTCATCCAATTACGGGTGAAAAGTCTCCCTTCAAGATCAAGGGCCAAATCAGAAGGCACCAAACAGGGTTGCCGAAGAAGCTAATAGTCCTCCAAAAGCTGCAGTTCAATAACGACGGGCGAGTGGAGTTGCGTCTGGCTTATTACGTCAAGGGCAAGAAGCCACGTATGCGCAACAAGTGGGTTTGGGGACAATATGCGCCGTTGATGCCCGCGAGAGACTTCAGGGCAATTGTTAGACGAGCAGAACGTCAAGGATGGATCTGAAGGATCCAAGCATTCTTTTCGGCCAGTCGCGAGCTTGAGCATTAGTCCTATCTCTCGCCTGCCGCAATATTGCCCGACTCGTCGCACGGCGCTGTATGCGCGCCCCGAAATCCGCATTAAACTCCCTACTTCCCCTTCGCCCGTTCGTACTGCTGGGGCCACTTGATGTCGTGGCTGAGTTCGGCGGCGGCGTGGAGGGGGAAATACGGGTCGCGCAGGAATTCACGCGCCATGAAAACCAGGTCCGCTTGTCCGTCACGGATGGCTTGCTCGGCTTGGGTGGCGGTGGTGATGAAACCGACCGCACCGGTGGCGATGCCGGCATCGCGACGGATTCTCTCGGCGAACGGGATTTGGTAGCCGGGCGCGGCGGGGACTTTGGCGTCGGGAGCCAGGCCACCGGAAGAACAGTCAATCAAGTCCACCCCCATCCCCTTCAACATCTTCGCCAATTCAACCGACTGCTCGACGGTCCAGCCTTCCGGTTCCTTCCAATCGGTGACGGAAAAGCGCACGAAGAGCGGTTTATCCTCCGGCCACACTTTCCGGGTCGCGCCGACAACTTCCCGCACGAGCCGGGTGCGATAGTTGAACGATCCGCCGTACGCATCCTTGCGCCGGTTCGAAATCGGGGAGAGAAATTCGTCGAGCAAATAACCATGCGCGGCGTGCACTTCGATGACCTCGAACCCGGCCGCCAACGCGCGCGCGGCGGCCTCCTGAAACTTTCGCACAATCCGCTGGATGCCTTCGATGGTGAGTTCCGCAGGCGCGGGATCGCCGGGATTGAAAGGAACCGGGCTCGGTGCGAGAGGTATCCAGCCGCCACTTTCCTTCGGGACCATCCCCTCCTTCCCTGTTTGCGGCGAATACGTGCTGGCCTTGCGGCCCGCGTGCGCCAATTGGATGCCCGGCGCGCCGCCTTGCGATTTGATGAAAGCCGTGACGCGTTTCAGGGACTCGATGTGTTCGTCCTTCCACAGCCCGAGGTCTTCCGGCGAAATGCGCCCTTCGGGTTCCACGGCGGTCGCCTCGGTGAACACCAGCGCCGCCCCGCCGCACGCGCGGCTGCCCAGATGCACGAGATGCCAGTCATTGGCAAACCCGTCCCGGCTGGAATACATGCACATCGGCGACACCGTGATGCGATTCTTCAGGGTCAGGCCGCGCAGTTTCAAGGTCTCAAACAAATGAGGCATAATGCCGCACTGTATGGCGCATCCACGCGCCCGCAAGCAAAAACTTTGGCCATCGGGGACGCGGCGCGCTATAAACAGGCCCGTGGATCGCCCCCGCAACGATTTCCCCATACCTACCCGCGTTCGCTACGGCGTGCTGCGGTTCACGCTTTTGCTGACGGCGATTGCGTATCTCGACCGCGTCTGTATCTCCACCGCCGCGCCCGCACACCATAATTCACACTAAACTCCCTGCTTCCCCTTGGCCCGCTCGTATTGCTTGGGCCAGGCGATGTCGTGATGGAGTTCGGCGGCGGCGGGTGGCGTTTGCGCATTGTAGAAACCCACCGCTACCCCCGCCTGCGGCGGGTAAACCCTCCTGAGGCGGGAAACCCTCCTGCGGCGGGGAAATCGCGGTAATTGCCGCGGGAGTACGGCGTGCGGCGTGTCGTCAGACTCCGCTATCGAAAAGCGATATTATTGCTGGACACGTGGGTGCGGCGGTGGTATAGAACCGCTGGTTCTTTGAAAAAGGACGGTCTGGGGCTGAGCGGCCGAGACGGCTCGGTACACGACACGCGAGCAGGCCGCTACTACACTGCGGTGCGGGCACCAGAAGCTACAGGGCGGTGCCGTGAGCCATCGCGCCCTACCTGAAGAGGCGTTGGCAGGGGTACTCTTTATAGAGAAGAGTGTTTTTACCAAACGAACCCAACTGAAAAATACGCATCTACCTGTACATGAAATTGTTAGGAAAAATACGAGTTGGGTTCGTTATACAAAAAACACCCCAAAAATGGGGGAAAAAGTACCAAAATACCGGTCCGGGAGGGTGGTTTTAGGCACGAACGAAGCCAAAAGAAGACAGGAGTCAGAATTCAGGAGACAGAAGACAAGAGACAGCTCCGAAAAGGATTCGGGGGTGGCGTGGAGGGGGAAATACAGATCGCGCGGGCTGCTACGTGCTGTCCGTCGTCGATTCGACGGAACCGCTTTCTGAATCCTGATTCGGAGCGCTTCCTTGTTGTGCTTCCGCTCCGACGACTAGCGTTGCGCCCTATCGGGTCGAAACACTATCCCCTCGACACCCCTCGCCGATGCCACACTAATCGCCCGAACAAAAGCAAGCTCAACCCCACGAGACCAAGCGTGCCCGGCTCGGGAACAGGAATCATCTCCTGGGTAATGGTGTACGCCGGAGAGCCGGAAAAATGCACCGAGTAACCAAAGTCTATCGTACCGCCGTTCGGAATCGGCCCCCCCGTGTCATAGACGACTGTCGCAAGGAAATTGCTGGTGGTGTTGATGGCGGCTGGGTCGTAGCTGATGACGTGCCAATCGAGGGGTAAGCCCACGGTGACATTGGTGAGCGAGAAGGGAACGGCCATGGTCAGGTTCACGGTAAACTCGGTCCAAGCGAAGTCCGTCTCGTTGTCAATCGAGTTGTTGACATTGAGCGTCGGATCATCCGGGCTATCCGTGAGAACATTCAGTATCAGGTGCCCTGGTGCTGAGTGCTGATCGCCGTATATATCAACAGGCACCACATTGGCGTTCGTCGACAAACTCCAAGGAGTACAGACGAACGCGCCATCATGATCGCTGTCGTAGCACACATTGGTGATGTTTGCGCGGCTGGTGGAACAAAAAAAGAGTACCGCGAGGACGACCAGAACGGCACTTTGCTTTTTCATACAAAAATCCCCCATCTTCCCTTAACGGCGAGCACCGCAACCAGGATGCTCTCAATGCGTTACTTGTACCACAGCACTCCCAATCCGGCAAGCATTTTCTGCCCATGTCCGGCCCGACACATAGCCTCGCCTGTCATGATTCAGCTTGCTCTCTCCGCCGCCAATCTGTTAGCAACCTCGACAACACATCAGCGGAGGCCAAAACCATGCAACGGCGTCTCATTTGGACGATACTGGTCTTTCTCATGTTCGTCGATCCGCTGCGCGCGTTAACGCTCAGTGAACGCCGCGAGTATCTCGACAAATTGCTCCAGACCCTGCCCGACACCCCGTCCTGGCAGAAATGGCTGCAAACCTCGGGCGAGTTGCCGCCCGATTTCGACGCGCTGCCACGCGACAATTCGCTGCCCGACCCGCTGCATTTCCTCGACGGCCGCCCCGTCCGCACGCCCGAGGAGTGGCTCGCGCGCCGCGCCGAGATCAAACAGCTTTTCGAAAAATACGTTTTCGGCACGTTCCCGCCGCACCCCAAGCTCTCCCGCGTGACGGTTCTTGATGAAGCGCGCGGCGAAGATTGCATCATTCGGCACGTTCGTCTGGAGTTCGGTCCGGAAAACCGTGGCACGTTGCGCGTGGAGTTGTTCATTCCCGACGGCCGAGGACCGTTTCCCGTGTTGTTCGGCCCGGCGTGGATCCGCGACTGGGCGCGACTGGCGGTGCGACGCGGCTACTTGTGCGCCATGTATGCGGGCAGCGATTCGCAGGACGACGCCGACGCGCTCGCCGCGCTCTACCCGCAATACGACTTTGCCCTGCTCCCGCGCCGCGCGTGGGCCGGCACGCTCACCTTGGACTATCTCAAGCTCGTACCGGAAGCGAACATGGAACATGTCGGCTTGGCCGGCCATTCGCGCGACGGCAAACAGGCGTTGATCGAAGCCGGCCTCGACGAACGCATCACCGCCGTCGCCGCCATGAGCACCGGCGTCGGCGGCA
>JBEKYJ010000067.1:0-17076 GCA_049511095.1 Verrucomicrobiia bacterium | reverse complement strand
ATACAGCGCTCTGGCTGCACAGCCATCCGGCGGGATTCTTCGCGTTTCTTACCAGTTCTCCCGCGATAGATTTTCCAAGCGATGAAAGGAGGACCTGGCTCGATCAGGCCATTCCGTCCGGCTGGATCGACCAGAATCAACTGAACATTGACCGGTTCTATACCGAAACAATTTTGCCGGCCCTAGACGGGGAGCCGCGTCGTATCAGCCCGGGAAAGATGAGGCAGGTTGATCACGTGATCGGTACGATGCGCACCACGCCGTACACGGCGTTGTGCAAGTACCTGCTTCCCTCGGTTACGGCCGTTGCCAAAAAAGCTGCCTTATCACAAACCTACGTGGACGAAGCGGTCATCGCCTGCGCGCTGGACCGTTACTGGCTGGCGCATGGGGAGTTTCCTGAGAAACTCGAGGCGCTCACGCCGCAGTTCATTGCGAAGCTGCCGCATGACGTGATCAACGGCGAGCCCCTTCACTATCGCCGCACCGTTGTCGGCCAATACGTGCTCTACTCGGTGGGTTGGAATGAAACGGACGATGGCGGACAGATCGCGATGAAGGGAGTGAGCCAGGATTTCGACCGAGGCGACTGGGTGTGGTTCTCGCAGCCGCAGCCTCAACTTTCGGCGAGCGAGCGGAAATAGCCAAGGGCATGATTGTCTGTGGGGTTTCCACACCAGCCGTTTTCTGACGCTGAACAGGATTTCTGTCGCCGCGCCCAAACACTTTGCTACACTCTCGCACGATGGTTCCGCAATCATACTACCGCTGCTGGGTGGAGGTGGACCTCGACGCGTTGCGTCACAACGTCGCCGCCATCCGCCGCCGCATCGGGCCCAACGTCAAGATCACCGCCGTGGTCAAGGCCGACGCCTATGGCCACGGCCTCGCGCCGGTCAGCGCCACGCTCATGCAATGCGGCATCGACGCGTTCGCCGTCGCCACGCTCTCCGAGGCACTGTCCCTGCGCCAAATCGGCGGCAACGGCTGGCCGATCCTCCTCTTCGGTTCGGCCCTCCCGTTCGAAGCCGCCGCGATGCTCGACCAGAACATCACGCCAACGATTTCCACCCTCGACGAAGCGCATCTCTTCGAAGAGGAAGCCCGCCAACGCGGCAAGACCGTCGACGTGCATATCGAAGTCGATACCGGCATGGGCCGCGTCGGCTTCTGGCATGAAGACGCTGCCCGCAATATCCTCGAAATCGCCGCCCTGCCGCACCTGCGCATCGCGGGCCTGTACACGCATTTCCCGTCCGCCGACGAGAATCCCGGCGAAACCCGGCGCGAACTCGGCCTGTTCCAGACCGTCGTCCAGCAACTCGCGGTCAAAGGAGTGAACATTCCCTCCCTCCACGCCGCCAACAGCGCCGCCATGCTGACTCTGCCCGAATCCCACCTCAACATGGTTCGGACCGGCCTGATCCTCTACGGCATCACGCCCAACGCCCCTCACGCTTCCACGCTCCCACGCTCCCACGAATTCCGTCCCCTGCTCTCGTTCAAGGCGCGCGTGGCTTTCGTGAAGGACGTTGCCGCCGGTCGCACCGTCAGCTACGGCCAGACGTTCACCGCCGAGAAACCGATGCGCATCGCGACCGTCACTGCCGGCTACGCCGACGGCTTCAGCCGTCACCTGTCCAACAAGGCGGAGGTTCTTGTGGGCGGCAAACGTTGTCCCGTCATCGGTCGCGTCACCATGGATCAGATCATGGTGGACATAACCCAGCTTCCCAACGTGCAATGCGGTGATGAAGTCGTCTTCATCGGCCAGCAAGGCGACGCGCAGATCACCGCCAGCGATGTCGCCCGCTGGGAGGACACCATCCCCTGGGAAGTCCTCTGCGGCATCACCAAGAGCGCCCGCGTCCCCCGCGTCTATCGCGGCGCCGCCGCCGCGTGACGGTATTTTGGCACAGCGTTGTAGCGGCGCTCTACTCGTCACGTTCCACGTGATGAGCGCCGAGTTTTCCGGATTTGCCAACTCCTGCCTGTGGGTCTATGCTACCCGTAGCCGCAGGCTTTAGCCTGCGAAGGAGGATCCTATGAAAAAGACTTCCAAAGCCAGGAAACCAGTCCAGCGGTCACAGCGAACGAAATGCGCCTGCCTGAGTTGTCAATGCACCGTGGCACTGGATGGCGGCGTGCGTCGGGACAACCTCGTGTTCTGCAGCGAAGCGTGCGCATCGCGATCTTGCACGGCCGAACTCTGCGCCTGCGAACACGATTGCTGTGCCGCGTAAGCTCTTCGCTCTCTCATCGTCGCGTCGAGATCACTTCATGCCGACGCCGGAAAGACTTCCGCCTGCGCTTCCGCTTGTGTTTGGCTGACTCCCAGAGCGCATCCAGTTCCTTGAGGGTGCAATCTTCGAGTCGCCGTCCGCTGGCGTGGACGGCCTTCTCAATCTGCTGAAATCGCTTCACAAACTTCGTGGTGGCGCGGTTCAATAGCTCCTCGGCTTGCAGGTTTTCAAACCGCGCTAGATTGACCACCGCAAAGAGCAGGTCGCCGATTTCTTCTTCAAATTGCTTCCGGTTCTTCGACGCCAGCGCGCCCTTCAATTCGCGCACTTCTTCCTCGATCTTGGCGACAACATCCTTCACGTGTTTCCAGTCGAACCCCACGCGCGCCACTTTGCGTTGTACCTTGTCGGCTTTCAGCAGCGCGGGCAAATGTGTCGGCAGATCCTCCAAGTGCACGATGCTCTCGGCGTTCTTCTCGGATTTCTTGATCGCCTCCCATTGCTGGAGCACGGCCGCGCTGTTGTCGGCCTTCGTCTTGCCGAACACGTGCGGGTGACGGCGTACCAGCTTCTCGTTGATGGATTTCGCCACCGCGTCGAAATCGAATGTCCCGTCTTCGCTCGCCATCTGCGAATGAAACACGACTTGCAGGAGCAAATCGCCAAGTTCATCCTTGAACGCGTCCATCTTCCCCGAATCCAGCGCCTCAATCGCCTCGTAACATTCTTCGATCAGGTTGTGGCGGATGGACTGGTGCGTTTGCTCGCGGTCCCACGGACAACCACCGGGCCCGCGCAGCCGCGCCATGATCTCCAACAGTCGCGCGATGTTCTTTGTTTGCGTTGGCATGTTAAGCGCGCTACAATACGAGCCGGAGGCGACTATGGCAAAGAAAATTGGGGTGGTTCTTTCCGGCTGCGGCGTCACCGATGGCGCCGAGATCCAGGAGGCCGTTCTGACGCTGTTGGCCATCGACCGTGCCGGCGCGGAAGCGGTCTGCATGGCGCCCAACATCCGCCAGTATCACGTCATCAACCATCTCACCGGCGAGGAATCCCTGGGCGAAGCCCGCAATGTCCTTGTCGAATCCGCCCGCATCGCCCGCGGAAAGATTCGCGACATCGCCACCGTGAAGGCCGCGGACATCGACGCCTTGATTTTCCCCGGCGGTTTCGGCGTCGTCAAAAACCTCTGTGACTACGCCTTCCACGGGCTGAAGTGTTCGCTGAACCCGGACGTCGCGCGTCTGGCCAGGGAAGTGCACACGGCGCGGAAACCCATCGGCGCCATCTGCATCGCCCCGGTGCTTGTGGCGAAGATGATCGGCGACGAACATCCCACAATTACCATCGGAACCGATAAGACCGTGGCGAAAGATATCGAGCAGATGGGAGCCAAACATGTCTCCTGTCCCGTGTTTGAGTTCGTCGTGGACCGGGAACGGAAGATTGTGAGCACCCCTGCTTATATGCTGGCCACCAGCATCAAGGAAGCCGCCGGGGGAATCGATCAACTGGTCGTGGCTGTCATCGATCTTGCGTAGTCGCGCACGCCAGCTTCGCTTTTCTGCGACAAAACAGCGCGAGCAGGGCGACTTCATCACCCTGCCCGCTGAATTTGCTGCGAATGTGTCGAATCGGTTACGAACGCGACCGGCTTCCGCTGGGGAACGCCAGCACCTTCTCTTCTTCGTCGGTCAACGCCGTGCTCCGCAGAGGCGCCGCTTGTTCCCTTCGCCGCAACTCCCAGAGTCGTTCGAGTTCCGCCTCCAGGTTGGCGATACGATGCGTGCCGACCGTCGGCAGATCATCCCCCGCGTTGGCCAGCCGGCTGCGCAGAAGTTGCAATTCGTCAGTCACTTCCGCGATTTTCTCCAAAAGCGTGGGCTCCTTTACAGGACGCGCCACCCGTGTTACCCGGCGCAACGGAGAAGGCCGACGAGTTTTTTTCATAGTCTTTTGCCGTGTTTTCATCTTCTTGTGTGCCATCTGACACCGTCGTTATATCATTTGTTCAAGCAAAAACAAGCTATTTTAAGGCGCTTTTTAACACATATGCATGTAAACTGCTTACCACGTGGATGTTACACATATTGACGCAAACTGGTAACCCCAATGCCCTTGTGGTTACCAACAGCCAACTGCCTCTCTAGCAGTCGATTCGATGGCTAAGCAGGCGCTCAACATCGAACACAAACTACCCGCGAAACTTCTTCCGTTTCAGCAACAACGGTAGCCAGTGCGCGTCATCCTCCCACATTTCATGATAGGGGATGCCATCAATGTCGAACCACAAGGGCGTCGCTTCCGTCGTTTCGCAAAGCTCGCCATGGCAATCGTTCGCCGCGAATACCGCCACGTGCAGCTTATAACCGTCGAGAAACTGAAAAAACAGCTCCCCGATCTCCTCCAAACCCGTCGGTGTGACCCCAATCTCTTCCTGCGTCTCGCGAATCGCCGCCGCCAGCGCCGTCTCCCCCGGTTCGAGCCGCCCCCCCGGCCCGTTGATCTTGCCCGCCCCCAGCCCACGCTTCTTGCGGATCAACAAAATCCTTCCATCCCGCATGACAAAACAGAGGTTGGCGTACTCCGTCGGCTTCCAAGCCGCCCAGTCAATGCCATCCACATGCAGACCGCCCGCCATCACGCGCCCCTCGCGGTAATCGCCTTGAAGTTGCCTTCTTCACAGCCGCAAACAAAACTCTCCGTCGCCGATTTCAGGTCTTCCCAGCGCGACCGTATTCGTTCCGCCTCAGAACGCGTGATGTCGTTGTCCACCGCCGCGCCCGCAATGACAGAAAGCATTTCGGCAAACTCCTGCACGACCCGATTGGTCGCCGGCACGACCGCATACGACCGGGATCGCCCGATCTTCGGGTTCTTGATGAAGAACCCTTCCGCGTGCGCGCAAATCCATTCCACCAGCCGCACGTCCTCCGTCGATTTCATCAACGCCGCCATTCGATCCAACGGGTTGGTCGCGCCGCTCCCCTGCTCCGGCGGCTCGGCCCATTTGTAGACCATGGAAACGGACACGCCCATCTCCTCCGCGATCTTCTTTGGGTTATGGGTCTGCAACACTTCGCGCAACAGTTCGTGTGATTTCATGCCGCCGCCCATCATTACAAACAAACCCCCGACTTGTAAACCTCTCCGCCTGCCGCCGTTCCTTTTGCCTGTCGTTGGTAGGGACGCCTCTCCGAGGCGTCCGCGCCACCCCGTCCTCCGGTGTAGCCACGCCTCTGCGAGGCGTGTCCGCCTTCTGTCTCCTGTCTCCCCGCCCCGAATCCTTTTCGGGGCTGAATTCTGCCCTAAATCACCCCTCCCGGCCCTGTTTTCGACCATTTATTCCCTGTTTTTTCCGCTTTTTCGCAAAACGAACCCAACTCCTCTTTTTTCTAACTCATTCATGCCGCATTAGTTCCGCATTTTTCAGTTGGGTTCGTTTCGCAAAAACATACTTTTATAGAGACTTCCCCTCCCAACCGAGTCGTCTCCGGTGTAGCCACGCCTCTGCGAGGCGTGTTCACCCCCTCTGAGATCTCAAGCCGAGTCGGACGAGACGCCGTCGCGGCAATCTCCAATCTGCAATTCCCTTGCCTCTGTACGCCGTTCTTCCTATTTCAAACAACCATCGCCCCTATACCACGCCCGCGCCCCCGCGTCCAGCAAAAACTATCAATTTCCGATACCCGCCCCGCTTTGTAGGGCTGGATGCCTGTCGTTCAGGTATCCAGCCGCTCTGTCGCCGTTGCCACACCCTGCACCCACCACGCTCTGTCGTGGCCGCCTGTCGTTGGCCTGCCCGCGATTCCTAATCGGGGTAGGGCGCGACCGCCGGGCGCGCCGTCCCCGTCGTTTCCTTCCCGCCCCCGCTCCGCCGCTCCCCTCCACCGGAGGGGATACAGGGGTGGGTTTCCCATCCGCGAATGCCCCGTGCCGCAGCGTAGTAGCGACCGCCTGCCCTCGTGTCGTGTACGGGGTCCCTAACCGCTTGTCGTTGGCCTGCCCGCGATTCTTTACCACGTTCCACGTGGCTAATCGGGGTAGGGCGCGACCGCCGGGCGCGCCGTCCCCGTCGTTTCCTTCCCGCCCCCGCTCCGCCTCTCCCCTCCACCGGAGGGGATACAGGGGTGGGTTTCCCATCGCCATTCCCGCCCTTCCCATTCATCCACCATTCCCCATCTTCCATCGCCCCCCGCCCCCGCCTCCCTTCATCCCTCAGCTCAGGCCCCCAGGCCCCCCCTTCATCCCTCATCCCTCAGCTCAGGCCCTCCCTTCATCCCTCCTAATTCATCCTTCATCCCTCAGCTCAGGCCCCCTTTTCATCCCTCTTAATTCATCCCTCATCCCTCAGCTCAGGTCCCCTTCATCCCTCTTAATTCATCCCTCATCCTTCAGCTCAGCCCCCCTTCCCATTCGTCCTACTCGTCCCATCAGTCCTACGCGGCATCCCCTTGACCCCCACCCCCCGCTTGGTACACTCCCATCTTGATTGCGAGGGCAGTGATGACGAGCCAACACCCTACGGCAGGCCCTGACGACAAATCCTGGTCGGGCGTGATCGGGCTGCACGGCGGCTATCGCGACCTGAAATCTTTCCAGCACGCCGAGCTTGTCTACGATGCCACCGTAACGTTTTGCGACCGCTTCGTGGATAAGAAATCGCGCACGCACGACCAGATGGTGCAGGCTGCCCGCAGTGGCCGCCAGAATATCGCCGAGGGTAGCCAGGCTTCCGGCACTTCCAAAAAAACCGAGCTCAAACTCGTTAGCGTGGCCCGCGCCAGCATCGAAGAACTCCTGCTCGACTACCAGGATTTTCTCCGCCAACGCAGCCTCCCGCTCTGGACGAAAGATTATCCGCAGGCGCAAGCCGTCCGCAAGCTCGCCTACACCCCGAATCGGTCCTATTCGTCCTATCGGTCCTACGTCGAGGAGTCTTCTCCTGAGACCGCTGCCAACTCCCTCATCTGCCTGATCCACCAGACCAATTACCTCCTCGACCAGCAGCTCAGACAACTGGACAAACAGTTCCTCGAACAGGGCGGCTTTACGGAAAAGATGTATCGTCTTCGCAGAGACCGTCGCGATGTTTGAAGCATATCCCGCCCCCCTTCCCATTCGTCCTACTCGTCCTATCAGTCCTATGCGGCATCCCCTTGACGCCCACCCCCTGCTTGGTACACTCCCATCTTGATTGCGAGGCTAGTGATGGCGAGAGGCAAGTGCCTCTAGCGAGGGTGCGCTGAGTTCGCGCCCCTTCTTTGTCCCGCGGCCCTGGCTGCGCTGAAGCGCCGATGCCAGAGGAGAATAGGAGAGCGGAGAATGCAAGCGAAAGCCGTACCGGTGGCGATACTATTCGTAACCGGCATACTCACTGCGGCTCTTGGGGAAGCAATCGTAACCCTCAAATCAGGCGAGGTCCTCCAAGGAGATATTGTTTCTGACACGAATGACGTTCTGCAGATCAGAGCCTTTTCCGTCAACCGCACCATTTCTTCACTGCGAAATGTTCCTCACGCAGACATTCAAAATATCTACAATGAAACTCCCGCCGAAGCCGCCGAGCGGATCGACTGCTTCGCACTGTCAAAATTCCAGTTGAATCCAGATCAGGAGCACTCCACAGACTTCTACACCCAATGGATTGCAGCATTTGAAAAATTCCTGACTGATTATCCAAAATCCGACAAGACTCAAATTATCAAGCAACACATCGAAGCGTGTCAGGCAGAACTTAAACACGTGATCGCTGGAGAGGCGAAATTTGAAAACAAATGGATGACTCCAGTGGAGAAAAGGCCGCTATCACTCAATAAACAACTTGCCGACCTTGAACAACAGCGTGCGTCGCTCGCCAAAACTGTCGATGCTCTGCAAGGAAAACTAGAGGGGCTGCAAGCGAGGCTTCGGACTCTTCCTAAGAACATAACAAGAGAAGTCGCTCATGATGCAACAACGAATGACGAGCATCACTATGGATATAAATGGTACACCACCGAGACCGTTCCAAATCCAGAATTTAAGAGGTCGGCGGATGAGATATATAATTGTCAGCAGCAAGTTGCTTCAGGCGGACAGGCGTTGGCTAACCTTGATGCAAAAATCCAAGGTGTTAAGATTAAGATTCCGCAAGCACGACAGGAGTATGAGATCGCACTTGCCAAGGTGGCCGAAGCCGAAAGGCTTGCCTACGAAGCCGTCCAGAAATACCGACTGAATCCCGACCAAGAGTTCACGGCGCTAAAATGCGCTGTCGGCCTAGCCGTTTGTCAGAAGTACCTCGAAACCTATCCCAGCGGCGAGTATGCCGCAGCGGTACGGCAGCAGAGCGTCGAATTGCAGCAGGAGAAAGAGCAGGTTGAAAAAGCGCTGGTGAAGTTTGGCAACCGGTGGATGAGCGCGAGCCAGAAGGCAGCGGTGCAAGAGCTTGAGGCACAATTACAGGCTGAAAGAAATCGTCAAGCACTTGCGGAACGAGAGAAAGAGGCGCAACTACAGGCTGAAAGAGATCGTCAGGCACTTGTGGAACAAGAGCGGGCACTTGCGAAACAAGAGAAAGAAGCACAACACCAACGCATGATGAATCTGTTGTCTGAACTGGGCCAAATCATCGTGTCCACAATCGTGTTGTTATTACTAGTCGGTGGCTTTGCCGTGTCATTGCGATTCGGGGCGCGACTCGCCAAAATCGAGAATGTCGCCTCGCGGACGGCGTGGCTTGCGAGCGTGACCGCCTTGGTTGCACTGATCGTTATCTTCCTGTGTTGTGTGCCACTTTGGAGATATGCGTTGATTATGGCTCTGGTTTTGGGAACTGTTGCCACATCGTTCACAGTGAAGTCAATTTTTCGGGCCACGTGGGAACAAGCACTGCTAACCAACATGTTTGCGCTGGCTGCCACGACTGTGGGTATGACACTTTTGATCTTACTTCTTCGCTTCCTCGACATCTCGTGTTCGATACTTGATCTGGTAGAGCGTCATGTGCCAAGTATTCTTTGAAATGAGACCCCACAACAATTCGAAGCGTCGTTTGAACCCAAACCATCAACCCCAAACTCTCTCAAATTCGCCGCTTGATTCACGGGGAGCACTACAAAAGTCCGACAGGCTGCTAGGAAGCGGCTGAGGATGACAGCCGTGAAACACGCAGAATCCCCAGCGAGAGAAGACCCAAGCCGAACAGCACGGTCGTGAACGTTGTCGGCTCTGGGACCGGCACCGCACCCGCGTAGACGAGGAGATCAGCTCCATTGCCACCAGTGTCGGAGGTGTCGCCGTTGTTGCTGACATCCTGAAAAGTAGTTAAGGGGCCATCGTCGTTGAGCCAGAATGAGATTTGGTATGTGTCACCAGTGCTGGTACCGATGACTTGGGTAATCGCATCATACGCCTGCACAGCGCCGTCATAGTAGAAGTTGTTCCCCGAATGAGCAAGGCCAACGTCTTGTACAACTACGCCGCCGTACGAAGCGCCGGAAGAATTGAGGTAGGTCCAATCGGTGGGCGCGCTGGCGCCCACTGGACCCAACTCGAAGCCGCCGTTCAATATTAGATTACCGCCGGGCTCAGTAATATCCACGACGCTCACACCGTCCAAAAGGAGAAAGGCCGGGTCTTCGCGCATGGCGAAACTGATGGACGTGGACGGTTGGCTGGCCGTGAAGTCGACCGTGTATTCCTGGTACGAGTGGGGAATCGGGGTACCGGCGAGATCTAGAATCGCCCCAGCAGGAGGCGGTTCATTGTCCGGATCAACTGCGCCCACTTTGTTTTGTGCATGAACCGTCGGACCCATACCCAAAAAAACCATCGCCACCCCGCTACCGAAGACTTTTAATAGTGTTCTCTGCATATTTTACCTCCCTCTGTCACTTGTTTTATTCTTTTGCTTTTTCGTTCTTGACCATCGTCGAAAGCGACTTCTGGCTCGACGTCCAAGCCACAACGCATTTCTTTACGCGATGAGTTTGGTTCGCCTCATAGTTTGGCACGCGGCCCATTATGCGCAGCCTACAAGGCCTGTCTATCCCGTTTTGGGACATCTTTATTCACAATTGCGACATCGATTCTGAGCGACCCGGACTTCCCTGCGTTGCTTGAAAGTGCGTAAAGATGTCAGTCAATAGTATTGACCTGAATTCCTCCAACTGCCTGTTTCCCATCGAACCCTCTCCGAGAGCCGCTGTGCAGCACCCGGTGAGGAATGTCAACAACAAAATAATTGTAATTGGGGTCAGACCTATAATCATGACAGATTCACTTCCCTCCCCCTGAGTGCGGCTGCATGCTTGCGCAATTCGGTGTAGTGTTCCGCCACCGCCCCCCATTACAAACAAACCGCCGCTTTGTAAATGACGCCGCGCCTATCTTCTGAGAAGTTGAAATCGCTTTCGGTTGTTGTGCGATTTGCTCCTGTTGTTCGGTAATACGTGTCGCTAGGATGGTCGACTGAGGCGACGATTTTTGAATCCAAAACGGCGGTTCGGTGCGTCCCACTGGTAAATGGAGGAACTAATGAATCAGGCTTTCAAAAAAGTCATCCGTGGCGTCATCTTTCTGGCAGCGCTGTCTCCCCTGTGCGCCCAAGGCGCGGTATCGGTGTATGCCGACGACACCGTGAGCAATGCCGTCATCGCGAGTCCTGCGTCTCCGGTGGTGACCACACTCAATTCGACAGAAGCACCAAACACGGCACGCGATGTTAGCTACGAGAGCGGGAGCGAACCCGAGTTCTCCGCGTCCTTCGCCGTCGGGCCGGGCGGAACGTTGAGCGTGGATGTCGACCGGGGAGACATTCACGTCGTCGGTGCGGATCAAAACAACGTCCAAATCCGGGTGGTGCGTGACGTCACACACGCGAGCGAGGCCGAAGCGACCAGGATTCTGAAGGAGCATCACGTGGTGCTGCAGCAACATGGCAGGGAAATCTCCATCACAGCCCAAAGACCTTCGAGTTTTGGGCGCGGTTCGTGGTGGCGTTGGTGGGGACAGCCCAATTTGAACGTCCATTACCAGATCACCGTGCCTCAAGCTTTCGACGTGCGCCTGAAGACGGAGGGAGGCGCCATCGAAGTCGCCACTCTGCATGGCAACGTAAACGCCAATACCGAAGGAGGCCACCTGAAGTTCACCGATATTGGAGGGAAAGTGAACGGTCAAACCGAGGGTGGCAGTGTTAAGGCGGTCGGATGCCAGGACGAAGTACAAGTCCGCACCGAGGGTGGAAGCATCGCCATCGAAGGGTTCACCGGCAAAGGTCTGCAAGCACTGACTGAGGGCGGGTCAATCGTCGCTGAGTTCGCCGTTCCGCCTCGTTCCGATTGCACGCTGCGCACCAGCGGCGGTAAGGTCACAGTGAAGATCCCGGAAACCTCGGCCGTCAACCTCGACGCGCACACCGCCGGCGGTAGGGTCCGCACGGAGTTGCCGGTCCAGGTTCAGGGCCGGCTGGATCGAGAAACGTTGCGCGGGACGATCAATGGCGGCGGCTCTCTGCTGAAGTTGGAAACCGAAGGCGGCAATATCCGTCTGCTAAAGCGGTAGCCGGTGCCGCGGCAATCACCCACATCCCGCCCCGCCTTGTAGGGCTGGGAGCCGAGTCGGACGAGGTGTATCCAGCCGCTCTGCCCGCCCATGCTCGCATCATTACAAACAACCTCCCGCTTTGTAAATGACGCCGCGCCTTTCTTCTGGTTGATTACCCTCCAATGAACAACAATGGCACACGAGAATTGCTTGACGCGTCAACCGCACCCGCGCCATCATTCCGCGCCCGACGATTTACCATGATACGCGTCTGCCCAAAATGCGATCTCCCGCTCTTTATCCTGCATTTCAAGGAACTTGAAGTCGATATCTGCCATCGGTGCCACGGACTGTGGCTCGATGCGGGTGAGTTGGAGGCGCTCATGCAGCAGACGGGCGCCAAGGCGGCCGATCCCCTGTTAAAATTCCAGCAGCAGCCGGGCACGCAGCCGAAAGGCCGCCCGCATCTGTGCCCGCGCTGCGATGCCGCCCTGCACGAGATTCAGGTCGCCAATCCGGGAGCGCCGGCCCTTACGCTCGACAAATGCCCGCGCGGACATGGCCTGTGGTTCGACGACGAGGAACTGCAGCAGCTTCTTTCCCTGTTTCCTGTCGAGAGCGGTGCGGCGAAGACCATTGATTACTTGAACGAACTGTTTGGCAACAAATCGAAACTCTGAACGAACACGGAGGTAGAACATGATTATGATCCTATTGATTCCCATCGGGTTGGCGGTGCTGGTGCTGCTCTGGATCGTCGGCGCGTACAACGGCCTTATCCGCCTGCGCAACCAGTTGGAAAACGCCTGGGCGCAAATCGATGTCCAACTCAAACGCCGTCACGACTTGATCCCCAACCTCGTCGAAACCGTCAAGGGATACGCCAAGCACGAAAGCGGCACCTTCGAGAAAGTCACTCAGGCCCGCAATATGGCCATCAACGCCAAGAGCGTCGGCGACCGCGCCGAGGCCGAGAATGTTCTCACCGGTGCGCTCAAATCGCTGTTCGCCGTGGCCGAAGCCTACCCCGACCTCAAGGCCAACCAGAACTTCCTGGCTCTTCAGGAGGAACTGACTTCAACCGAGAACAAGATCTCGTTTTCCCGCCAGTTCTACAATGACTCGGTCATGACCTATAACACGCACATCCAAGTCTTCCCGACCAACCTCATTGCGACAATGTTCAACTTCGGACATCGCGACTTCTTCGAAGTGAAGGCCGAAGAGGAACGCGAAGCGCCCAAGGTGCAATTCTAGGCGCAGCGCCGACAGCCCGGCATGTGGGAGCAAATCCTAGCGAATCGCCGCCGTTCCGTCGTCCTCATCGTCGGAATGGCGGTGATTCTTGTACTCATCGGCTTCGCCGGTGGCGAACTGATCGCCCCCGATGCTGGCGTGGTGGGATTGTTGCTGGCGCTGCTGATTTGGGGCGGGATGCTGATCGCCTACTTCACCAGCGCCGAAGACATTCTCATGCACGGCGCGTTCGCCAGGGAATTGAAGCGCGAAGACAGCCCGCAGTTGTTCAATGTCGTTGACGAGATGCGCCTCGCCTCGGGGCTGGACTTCATGCCCCGCATCTATCTCATCGACGATCCCGCGCCGAACGCCTTCGCCATCGGCCGTAAACCCGAGACCAGCGCCATCGCGGTCACGACCGGCCTGATGTATCGCCTGAACCGCGACGAACTTCAGGGCGTCATCGCCCACGAAATCGGCCACCTGAAGAACCGCGACGTTCAGTTCATGACGCTCGCCGCCGTGATGCTCGGGACTATCATCATTCTCTCCCAAATCGTTACTCGCTCGCTCTGGTATGGGGGTCGTGGCCGCAGCCGTTCCGAGTCCCGCGGCGGCAGCGGCGGAGGCCAGGCGCAAATCATCATCCTGATCGTTGGCGTGCTCTTCTTGATCCTCGGCCCCATCATGGCGCAATTGCTCTACTTCGCTTGCTCCCGCAAACGCGAGTACCTCGCCGACGCCAGCGGCGCGCAGTTCACCCGTTACCCCGAAGGACTGGCTTCCGCCCTCGAGAAAATTTCCCAGGCCCATATCCCGTTGAGTTTTGCCAGCAAAGCCACCGCGCCCATGTTCATCGTCAATCCCCTGACCGCCGCTGACGAGGAGGATGAACCCGACAGCGTGTTCGCCTCCCATCCGCCCTCCCGCGAACGTATTCGCATCCTCCGCGCCATGACCGGCGCGTCGTTCGCCGACTACGAGGCTGCCTATCGTCGCGCGAAAGGCGGAGCCCTTATCGGGGCGCGCACCCTGCAGACCGCTTCTCAGGAAGCGATTCGCCAACCGTCGGGTGGCGGCCCGATCCAGACACGCCAAGATTCGCACGACATCGCCCGCCGCTCCGCCGGCTACCTGCGACTGCGCTGCAACTGCGGCTTGGAGATTTCCGTTCCCGAAGGTTACGAACAGGATTCCATCCGTTGCTTCCGTTGCGGCAGCGTCCTGCAGATCCCTTCCGCAACGGATGCGCCACCTTCGCCGCAACCCATGCCCCCGATCCTGACCGCCGCCATCCCGCCGGTAATCCCGTTCGCCCCGATGCAATTTCACCGCTCCGCCGGTGGTGGTTGGGAATCTTTTCGCTGCGCCTGCGGACGCACCATCCAACTCAGCCCTGCCTTCGACGCCTCGCAAATCCGCTGCGAGTCCTGCGGAAGAACCATTGCCGTCACCTAGGAAACCTCATGCGATTCCCATCAGCCGTGACACCCATCTCGACCGCCCTCGTACCTGTCCTCCTCTTGGCCTCGTGCGCCACGAGCGCACCGAAAGTCTGGCGGCCACCCAAGGCCGATCTGGAACACAACGCCCGCAAGGAACAGGAATTCATCGCCTTCAACCCGAACTATAAGCAGGAAAAAGCCGAGCGAATCGCCAAACTCCGGGCATTCTATGAGAAAGTCCGCGAACTGGAAGCGGCAGGTACAAACACCGCGTGCTCCAAGCAGATTCTTTGGGAGCTCAAGGCGTTGATCACGCAGACCGCTGACTTCAAATTGATCGACCAGCGCCTCGCCGACCTCGAAGCCAGCCTCGCCCATCCCGAACTCCAGGCGCTGGCCGCGGAGCAGGATCCGAAAGACGGCAGTTGGGGACGTTGCTACACGGAATGGTACTGCAAACTCGACGCGTCCTGCGAGGAATTGGGAAGGAGATCCAACAAGGAGCGCCCGCTGAAGGTCCCACCGAGCTTTCTCGACCGCGTCAATTCACCCGAAAAACTCGCCGCCTATCTCGAGTCCTGCTCCGTCTCCGACATTCCGCACACGGGCGTGGATCATCTGGCCGAATTCAATCTGTCGCTCTCCAGCTTGATTCGCCTGATTCTCCGAGACCGCCCGGAAGATTATCCGTGGGACCCACGCCTGAAAGCCCGGCTCATGGACCTGATTCTCCACCGATTCCGCAACCAGGCCACAGGCTGGTGGGGCGAACGCTATGTGCGCGGGGGGCGCGTGGTCTTCGTGGACGACCTTAGCACCACGTTCCATGTCGTCACGTATCTCCACGGTAACGTCCCCGACCTGCCGCACGTCATCGACACCACCCTCGCCGTGAAAGACCTAGACTTTCCGGTCGGCTGGCTATTGAAGGGCCAGTACTGGAATCACAACAACATGGATGTGGTCGCCCTCTTCAAAGCCGGCTGGCCGCAAGCCACCCCCGCCCAGAAACAGGCGATGACCGTCGAAATCGAGAAGATGCTTCGTTGGTGCCTGACCGAGTCGTTCCAACCCGATGGCTCATTCAAGCCGAACATCGGCGACGGCTCGCTCGAAGAAGGCGAATCCTACGGCACCTCGTTCCTCGCGCGCATCGGCTTTTTCGACAAGTCCGAGCGCTTCTGGACCAATCGCGAATTCCCGGAGGCTCAAGGCATCCGCCAGAGGATCATCGCCTATGTCCTCAAGCACCGCGCCAGCGGCGGCTCCGGCGGCAGCTATTACGAAAGCACCCTCATCGATTGTCTCAAATACGACCCGACCCGTGACGGCGCACAAACAACCGCCTCCACCAACGACGTCGTCGCGTCAGTGCCCCGGGCTGATCTCGAATACCCCGCCCGTAAACGACGCGAATTCGTCGCCTTCGATCCGGGGTTTAACGTTTCTCAGGGCGAACGCGCGGAGAAGCTGAGGGCGCTCGGCAAAAAACTTCGCGCCCAGGAAGCCGCGGGGAAGAAAACCGCGTGCGCCCATCAGATCCTCAGTGAAACCATGTGGATGCTTTCCTCGACCGCCGATTTCAAGAGAATCGACCAGCGTCTGCATGACTTGGAGGAAAGTCTCGCCCACCCGGACCGCGAGGCCATCGGCGACGAACAGGATTCACAAGATGGCAGTTGGGGAGCTTGCTCCACGGAATGGTTCTTCAAGGTCAACGCGTCGTACGACCATATTAGCAAACGCTCGAACAGAGGCGAAAAGCCACGCTACGAGCCCCGCTTTCTGGATCGAATCAATTCCCCTGATCTGCTCACCAATTATTTCCTGTCCGTGTCGGTTTCGGACATTCCTCACACGGGCGTCGATCATCGCCGCGAGCTGAACGAATCGCTCTCCAACATCATGCGGCTCATTCTGCGGGATCGTCCCGAGGGTTATGCCTGGCACCCCGCGCTCAAAGAAACGCTGATGGACCTGATTCTTCATCGGTTGCGCAACCCGGAAACAGGATACTGGGGCGAAAGCTATGTCCGTGACGGACGCGTCGAATTCGTGGACGACCTCAGCATCACATTTCACGTCATCAGTTATCTTCACGGAGACGTGCCCGATTTGCCGAAAGTAATCGATCACACGCTGGCCGTGAAAAATCTGGAGTATCCGATCGGATGGCTCGAGGACGCCCACTACGTAAATCACCATAACATGGATGTCGTTACTCTCTTCAAACTCGGCTGGCCACGTGCCAGCGACGCCCAGAAAGCCGCCATGGCCACCGAAATCAAGAAGATGCTTCACTGGTGTCTCGCGGAATCCCTCCAACCAGACGGTTCCTTCCTACGCAGTGAAGCCGACGGAGCCGATTCTCTCGAAGAGTCAACCGCGTGGGGAGTGGCGTTCCTCAACCGCATCGGCTTTTTCGATCAGTCGAAGCGGTTCTGGACCAATCAGGAGTTTCCAGAAGCCGACGGCATTCGTCAACGGATCATCGGCTACATCGTGAAACATCGCGACACCGGCGGCACCTATTACGAAGACGCCCTCGACGAACTCGGCTACGACGCCGCTCACAACAACCGCGCCAAGTAATCACACTGTGTCCTTGATGGAAC
>JBEKYJ010000066.1:0-20837 GCA_049511095.1 Verrucomicrobiia bacterium | reverse complement strand
CTGTCATTTCCATCATCTACTTGTCTCCATTGTCGGCGTCGCTGTCCGAAATCGGCGCGCCACTCTCACATGGTGAAGCGCGGCCCGAGGTACAGTTCGCGGCTCTTCGGATCGTTGATCAGGAACTCGCTGGTGCCCTCCGCCTCAACCTTGCCGTCGCAAATCAGGTACGCCCGGTCCACGATGCGCAACGTCTCGCGCGCATTGTGATCGGTCAGGAGGATGCCCAGCCCCTTGCGTTTCAACTCGACGATGATCTTCTGCACCTCGTACACCGCGATCGGGTCCACCCCGCTGAACGGCTCGTCCAGCAGCATCAACTTCGGCCCCGTCACCAGGGCGCGCGTGATCTCCAGTCTGCGCCGTTCGCCGCCGCTCAGGGTGTACGCCTTGTTCTTCGCCAAGGACGTAATATCCAGTTCCTCCAACAAATAATCCAGACGAAACTTCCGTTCCTCCTCGGTCAACGGCAGCGTCTCCAGGATCGCCAGGATGTTCTCCTCGACCGTCAGCTTGCGGAAGACGCTTGGCTCCTGCGACAGATACCCCATCCCGCGCCGCGCCCGCTTGTGCATCGGCATCCGCGTCACATCCTTGGCGTCGAAGAACACCTTGCCCGCATTCGGTTTCACCAGCCCGACCGTCATGTAAAACGTCGTCGTCTTGCCCGCGCCATTCTTGCCGAGCAACCCGACGATCTCGCCGGCCTTGACGTTGATGTCCACGCCGTCCACGACGCGCCGCCCGCCGTAAATCTTGACCAGCCCCTGCGTGCGCAACAGGACGTCGTTGTCGGGCGCGTCGCTCATAAGAAAGTAGTGCCCCCCTGATTCATCGAGCCGCAGTGTAACAGAATCGCCCCCGCTGACAAGCGTGCCGCTGACACATCGCAGTCCTGGCGTGGGAAGGGGCCAACCCGTCTCTTGGTTGGAACTTTGCCGGGAACGGCAGCAATTGGGCGCCAAACGTCTCGGCGCTACACTCCCGGCCGGGATTACTTCGTCAGCCGCAGAGCGATCTTGGCGGCGATGACTTGGAACACGGAGTCGAGGTCATCGGCAGTCGGAGCAATGGCGATGTCGCCGGCCGGTTGGTTCGGATTGTACGTGGGATTGCTGGGGTCGTTCACGTTGGCGACTTGCTCGAGAAAGACCTGGTTGATCGCGGTCGGACCGTCTCCCAAGCCAACGCAGTAAATGAGTACGTTGTTATTGCGAATGGTATTGGCCACTGCCAGTGCTCGCAGTTGCCCCTCCGTCCAAACGTTCAAGTTGTAGATGCTGATCGTTTCGGACGTGCCCGGGGCGACCGTGATGGTGTCTGTGTCGCTGCCCAAGGTGCCGCCGATGGAGTTAAAGGGGTTCGGATTGTTGCAGGTTATCGCGTTGTCGTTACTGGGATCCTTGTACACCACATCCCAGCAGTTGGGACCGCACTTATGGTTGGCCGGGTCAGTCTGGCCCACGTTTATTCGTGAGGCCGAACAACTGAGCTTTTCATTAAATGTGTTGGCAAACCCGTCGGTGAAGAACACGAGGACCCGCAAGACGCTTTCGTTTGAGCTCACCGCCACGGACTGAATCTGACTCAGCCCGGCTTGGAGACCACCCTCGGACCACGTTTTGTCGAGGTTTTTGGGGTTCTTGACGGCGTTCTCAATCGCTGTCTTGAACTTGTATGTCATGGGGACGTCGGTTACGGCAGTGGATCCGAAGGTGATCAACGCGGCCCGATCCGAATTGTCGGTGAAGTTGTCGATGAACGACGTGACGGCGCCGGGGAGAAATGGCGCCCCGTCACTGCCACCTTCGGCAACGGTCATGAACATGGAACCCGACAGGTCCAGTACCAGGCTCATCACGACGTTTACCTTGGTGGCTTCGGCTGTGGAACCAACGAGGAGGGTCTTCCATTGGGGCAGGACGCGGATGAAGAAGGTGTTGATCCTCGTACTGGCGCTGACGTCGAGCGTGACATTGTTGCCAGCGCCCACATTGAACGTCACGGTGGGCGTGACCGGTCCCACATCCCGGCCAGACGTGCCGTAGTTCGCGGCGAAGGCATTGCGAGCGATGTTTTCAGCCGCCGATTGCGTGGTGGGTGTGTAACTGCGCATCCCCGCCAGACAAGCGGAGTCGACGGCCTTGGACAGACGGGCCCGCGTGATGTAGGCGAACCCCAGATCCATGCTCAGTCCGAGAAACAGAATCAACGCCATGAGAAACGTGACAAACATCACCAGCGTTTGCCCACGTTCGTGATGGCGGCCTGCCGTTCGATGGTCGTGCAGTCTCATGGATCGTCCTCAGAAATTCGTAGCGAACAGAAGCGATCTGCCTGCTGGATCGAAGCGTCTTCGAGCGTTACTGAACATTATTACAATCATCAGCAGAAACAGGCGCCTTCCTAAGCGACATTTCGCTATCGCAGAGTACATTACAGTTGTTACAGCAGTTGATATGCCGCTTCTGTCTCGGCGCCGGAAGGCAATTTAGCTCTGGTTTCCGTTGCGGCTGACAAGCTTGCCTCTGAGCAACAGGCGCGCACTTCGTAACGATCTGCTACTCCTTCTTCCGCTGTTCTTCGGGGTAGATGAGGAGGCGGGAGCGGTTGGTTTCCGTCTGGCTGGATTCGACGTCCATCTTTTGCGAGTCGCGCCAGAAAGTGATGCGGTTGCCGGTCACGACGCCGTCCGACGACTCGGCGCGCGGATGTCCCGTGAGCACGACCTTGCCGTCTTCAGCCGTATACACGGCGTCGTCGCTGTGGGTGATTTTGTTGTCGGGAGTGGTCATGACCACGGCGCCCTCGGCGATGATCTTCTGCACGGTGCGGGTGGTGTTCGTGCCGGCGCTGGTCACCACGTTCGTGCCGCCGAAGAACACGGTCATCTTGTCGGCGCGCACGGTCATGCGCGGGTCAACGGCCAATACGTTGCCTTCAAACGTGCCGAGGTTGTGCAGGTAGTCGCCGTGCAGGACCTCGGCGGTGATCACGGTCGGCTCGTTCGTTGAACCACCGCTGGCAACGGGAGACTTGGCGGCAGCGGCAGTCGCGGAAGCGTTCGTGGCCGGCGGCGAATTCGTGGCGGCATTCTCGGCGCGCAGGATTGGCGCCGACACCAGAAGAACGATCAGGAACGTCAAGGTGGTTTTGTTCATGGTTGTTTCGGTTGCTCCACAACCGCCGGTTGCCCGTTGCTGATGACCACGCAGACGTTGCTGCGGATCACCATCGAGGATTTGTTGCCGTCCCACTCGCCGCCGATGCCGGTCAACACCATGTTCTCGCGGTCAATGCTCACGCGGTCGTCGGTCGTGGCGTGGTTGTTGGCGCGGTCGAGCAGACAGGTCGGCGAGCTGAACACCATATCCACTTTGTTGGTGGTGTAGAACTCCGCGCGGGCGTTCTGGATGTCCATCAACCCGTCGGGGCGAATCACGGCGCGTTCGCCGAACAACTTCCATTTCAGATTGCCGTCGTCATCGCGCTCCGGCACCTCGAATTTTTCGATGTAACCCGACGGGGCGCCGCCCCCGCCCGAAGCGGGAGGGGCGGGTTTGTTCGTGCTGCCACTATCCGCGAGCGCGCCGGCCACCAGCGCCCCGCTTAACAGCACCGCCACCGCCGCTCTCTGTGGATTGACATTCATGCCAGGGTCGTACTATCGCGGCGCAGTGTACCAGAACCACCGGTGCTGGCAAGAGATGCGCATGGTTTCACACCGGCGCTCACGGCAAGCGGCTGAGAAACGTTTCGAATAATGCGGGCCAGTTGGTGACTTCGCCGCCCTGCACGCCCAGGCCGAACCCGTGTCCGCCCGTGTCGTACAGGCGTAACTCCACGGGCACCGCCGCGCGTTGACAGGCCTCCACGAACAGGAGCGAGTTGGTGACCGGCACGTGCGTGTCGTCGCGCGCATGGACGACAAACGACGGCGGCGTATCATGATTCACCAACTTCTCGCACGAGAACTCGGCGAGGAGTTGCTCGGACGGGTCGCGGCCCAGCAGATTGGTGCGCGACCCCGAGTGCGCCGAGGTCACCATGCTGACGACCGGATAGATCAGCGCGCAGAAATCGGGCCGACAGGAGACACGGCGGACATCCTCGACCGGGTTGGGAACCGGCGAAGCGAACTTCGTGGCCACGCACGCCGCCAGATGTCCGCCCGCGGAGAACCCCAAGATGCCGACCCGGTTCGTCTTGGTTCCGAATTCACCGGCGCGTTCGCGCACGATGCGGATGGCCCGTTGCGCGTCCAGCAGCGAGACGAGATGTCCCGAGGGAACCCGGTCGGGGGAAGGCAGCCGGTACTTCAAGACCGCGCCCGTGATCCCGCGGGCTTGCAGCCAGCGCGCGACGGTCACCCCTTCCTTGTCCCACGACAGAAAGGCATACCCACCGCCGGGGCAGATCACCACGGCGATGCCGGTGTTGCGTTCGCGGGGCGGCGCGTAAATGGTCAGCGTCGGTACGACGATGTGGCGAATGTGGTGGTTCGCCGGCTGATCGGGTGGGATTTCGACCTGCTCCGGCTCCGCATGGGTGACGCTCCATGGAGCTTTCCCCGGCCAGAGACGGATCTCGGCGGGCGGAGCGTTGACGGCGGCGGTATCGATGGCATTCATTCCCAGTATTGACCGGTGGCCTACGCCATGTACCTGGCGGTCGCGCGCTTCCATGAACCTTGGGCTTTCAGAATCAACTCGATGACTTCGCGCACCGCGCCGTCGCCGCCGCGCCGTCGCGTCACGTAATGGGCCGCGTGTTTGGCCTCGTCCACCGCGTTCGGCACGGCCACGGCCAGCCCGACGCGCCGCAGCGGGGGCAAATCGACCAACTCATCGCCGATGAACGCGATCTCGTCGTTCGCAAACCCGTGTTGGCGCTTGACCTCCTCGACCATCTCCATCTTGTTCGTCGGTTTCTGGAGCACGATCTTCACGCCCAAATCGGACGCGCGTTGCGTCGTCGCCTTCGACGGCCGTCCCGAGATGAACCCGATCATCAACCCCACGCGCTGGGCCATCGCGATGCCATGGCCGTCCTGCGCGTCGAACGTCTTGAATTCCCGGCCGTCGCTGGTGAAATGCAACTTGCCATCGGTCAACACGCCATCCACGTCCAGCAACAGGCAGCGGATTTTGCGCAGGCGACGATTGAGCACGCCCTTGGCGATTCTCATGGCGCGGCGAGTGTAACACAACGCCCTCGGCTGACAAGTCCACCGCGGCGGCCGCCTTGTTTCCTCAAAGCAGAACCTCCCCCGTGGCTAGTCGGGGGAGGTCTCGTGTGTGGAGAACGACAAACGTTATTTGGAGTCCTTCAGCACGACGAAAACGGAGGCCCGGTCACGATGCACGTACAACAACACGCCCTTGTCCGGGTCGGCCTTGGCGATGGCGGCCTTGAAATCTTCCGCCGAACGGGTGACGGTGCGGTCGATGGCGGTAATCACGTCGCCGCGCTGCAACCCCTCCCGCTGCGCCACGCTGCCGTCGGCGACATCGGTCACCACGACGCCTTCAGCCACCTCCAGCTTCAACCGCTCGGCAATCTCCTTCGTGAGGGTCTGCACCGTAAGGCCAAACGCGCCCTCGACTTCCGGCTTGATGCGGTGTTCATGCGAGGCCTGCCGAACTTGGCCGGGCATTTCACCCGTCTGCAGCGCGATTTGGATGGGCTTCTCGTCGCGCACGACATTGAGCATGACCTTCTGGCCGATTTCTTTGCGGAGGATTTGCCGCTGCAACTCGCGCGGGGTCTTCACCGGCACGCCGTCAACGGCCACGATAATGTCAGCGAGGGCGAGGTCGCTCTTGGCGGCGGGGGTGCCATCTTCAATCTGGGTGACCACCACGCCGTCTTTCAGGTTCTTGACGCGGCTCGCCAGTGCCTTGTTATCGGACAGGGCCTCGATGCCGATACCGATCCAGGGGCGGGTGACTTTGCCGTCTTTGATGAGTTTCTCGGCGGAATCCATCGCCATGTTGATGGGGATGGCGAAAGCGATGCCGCGGTTGAGGCCACGGATGAGGGTGTTGATGCCGATGACGCGGCCTTCGATGTCGCACAGCGGGCCGCCGGAGTTGCCGGGGTTGATCGACGCATCGGTCTGGATGTAATCTTCGTACGCGTTGCTGCCGCGGCTCCAGACTCCCGTGCGTCCTTTGGCGCTGACAAACCCGACCGTGACACTGTAGTCGAGTTCGTACGGCGCGCCGATGGCGATGGCCCATTGGCCGACTTTCACCTCGTCGCTGTTGCCGAGCTTGGCGGCGGGGAGGTTCTTTGCGTCCACCTTGATGACGGCCACATCGATGCGCTCGTCGGTGCCGACCACCTTCGCGTTCTCGAACGTCGTGCCGTCTTTGAGCTGCACGGTGATCGTGTCTGCTCCGTCAATGACGTGCACGTTGGTGAGAATGTAGCCATCTTTGCGCAGGATGACCCCCGACCCCTGGCCTTCAACGTCGCGCTCCCGCGGATGTCCCTGCGGCAGACGCCTGAAGAAATACTCGAACGGCGTACCTTCAAACTGCCGGCCGTTATCTTCGTCATCGCCATCCTGCGAGTCCATGGCCACGCCGACCTTGCGCTTGGTGGAGATGACGACGACCGACGGGCTGGCTTGGTCGGCGACCTTTTCGAAGGCGCTTTCCAGATGCCGTGCCAGGTCGATATCGCCGTTGGATACGGTCGATGCCGTGGCCTCCGCGAGGCAGAGGGAGCACGGTGCCGTCAATAACAGGGAAAGCCCGATGGCGAACCATCGGGTCGTTGGAGAACTGTTGTGCCAGTTTAATTTATCCATAAAGTGTCGTGCTCTTCGACCCCGCTACGCGGGGCACGTTCAAATGTTTACTGCATCAGGGATGGATGTGCCATCGCCACCATTCCGCGTAATATCGCCGAATTTGCGCGAATCGGCAAGTGTGCTTGCGGCGAAAGCCATCGCTGGCAGGCCCGCGTTGACAAAGCGGGTGAATCCGCTACCCTTGAATCAGGCGCGAGTTTACGATGATTGCGACGGCTGACACTACCGAACTTCAAGAACGCGTCCGCGAGTTGAAAAAGCTGCGGAACGCCGTCATCCTCGCGCACAATTACCAGGTGCCCGAGTTGCAGGACGTGGCGGATTTCGTGGGTGATTCGCTGGGCTTGTCGTTCAAGGCGAAGGAGACCGCCGCCGACGTGATCCTGTTCTGCGGCGTGCATTTCATGGCGGAGACGGCGAAGATCGTCAACCCGGGCAAGACGGTCATCCTGCCCGACCTCGAAGCGGGTTGTTCGCTGGCCGATTCCTGCGACGCCAAGGCGCTGGCCAAATGGAAGGAAACGCATCCCGACGTTGTTATTGTCGCGTACATCAACTGCACCGCCGCCGTCAAAGCGTTGGTGGACATCATCTGCACGTCGGGCAACGCCGTGAAGGTTGTTAATTCGATTCCGCCCGACAAAAAGATTCTATTCGTTCCCGACCAAAACCTCGGGCAATGGGTGATGACGCAAACGGGGCGACCGATGATCCTGTGGCCGGGCGCGTGCTCGACGCACGTGCTGTTCACGCACAAGGCGATCTTCCGGTTGAAACAGGAATATCCCGACGCGAAGATCGTGGCGCATCCCGAATGTTTGCCGGCGGTCCGCATGATGGCCGATGAAGTGTGCTCGACCGAGAAGATGGTTGGGTACTGCAGAAATTCGCCCGCGCACGAGTTCATCATCGTCACCGAGGCGGGCATGTTGCACCGGCTCCAAAAGGAAGTGCCCGGTAAAATGTTTGTTCCCGGCCCGACCGACTCGTGTCATTGCAACGAGTGCAGCTTCATGAAGAAGAACACCCTCGAAAAAGCCGTCGCCGCGCTGGAGAGTTTATCTCCTGAAATCATCCTCGACGAAGATATTCGCTGCCGCGCCCTCGTCCCCATCGAGCGTATGCTGGCGTTGGGGAAATAAGATGACTGACGGGCATGGAGTACGGATTGAGGACGCTGTTGAGAACCTCTGCCATCAACTGTTCGGGTGTGACTTCGTGTTACGCTCCCCACAACTCATTGAGCAAAGTGGGCCGAAGGAGTTGACCGATGTTCTTGTGGTGGTTGATGATACGGCCATAGTCATTCAGTCAAAATCGCTTGCTATAGATATTTCTGATTTGGACGACTTAAAACTCGGACGCATTCATAAAAGACGGGAGGAAGCAAAGCGTCAACTCAACACAACATTAAACGCGCATACAAGACATGCCCATGTCCGTGCAACCACGCCACTTAATATCGCTTTTGATCTCGACTGGAGTTGGATCAAGAAGAAGGTCGGTATAATCACGCTTCATGTTGCCGACGATCTATACGGGGACCCGGAATTTCGCTTCCAGTATCCGAACCTTGTTGAAGAACACAAAGGCATTATGGTGCATACGTTCCTTGTCAACGATCTGGCCCAGATGACCTCTGAGTTTTCCACGCCCGCTGACGTCTTGCTTTACTTGGCGGAGAGGGAAAGGTGTCTATTGTCTGGCAGGGTCATGATTGGGAACGAGCTCGACTTCCTTGCCGTTTTCAAAGCGCGGTATACGGAACTCGAGGAAGCGCTTTCTAATCCCGACGTCGTTTTGTCTCTAGCGCCAGGGTTGTGGGAAAGATATCGAAAGGACGAAGCGAATCGAATTCGGGATAGGGACTATCGCTTTCGCAACAGCGGGGTAATTGACCGGCTGATCAGGACGCTTCACACCTCAGTTGAGTACACTGCAAGCCATTACGGACTTACCTCTCAGGAGGGGGCCCTAAAATACCTCAAGCTAATCGGCAAGTTTGGGAAGCTCACTAGAATGGAAAGGGCTGATATTGGAGATAAGCTAATAGCAAAGCGCAATAAGACAAAGTCCTCAAAATACGGGTATTTCATCTTCGTAAGTGAACACGCCAAGACAGCATACCTATTCTTGGTCATCAACGAGGAAGACCGGGAGAAGAGGAAAAACATCCTTGGATTCTTGTGCGGTCAAGCTTGCCACATATTAAACTGTAGTGAACTTGTTGGACTTGCGACTGACGGCGCTCAGCAAGAGGGCGCCAGCATCGATGCGCTCGTTATGGACGTTGCTGAAGTGCGTTCAGAGACCAAGCTGGAGAAAGATCTTGAGCTGTTCAAGCAGATGGAACATCGGACAGTGAATGAATGGAATTCCTAAATACCAGTTTGGCGCAAATACCCCGCGGTGTCTGCAGGAGGTCGGCATCAACCATCAAAAGTCATCGCACGTACTTCACCGCGATTAACTTCGTGATTCGTTTGTAGTACGCACCGCCTGAATTCAAGTCAACACCGCGAAACTCTCTATCACTGCCGGCAAAAATAACTGCATCTGCACCACGTTCATGGGCAGCTTGCGCGATGTCATCATCTCTGGAAGACCGCGATATAATGCCTTCGCCACGGGAATCATCAATAACACCCAAAATCTTGTATTTGCGGTTGGGATCACCATTCTCCCAAAAATCAATTCCATTAACGACTCTCACCGTGCCACCCTTGCCCTCGACGATGTTTGCACCTCGATACTCGGTAAAAGTAGTGGTGGAGCAGCCGCTAGTGACAAGTAACGTGAATAACAAGGCTACGATTACCTGAAGCCACGCGAGATTATTGTGAACATTCCTGTCCAGACGACCCAGGTTCGCGCCAATTCCCGTACTGTCTTCAGTCATTGTTCTCACAGTTCTGCAAGATTTAGGATCACACTCATCGGGTAATCGGCCAATTTACACTGGCAGCGACGTAAGCACACGCCAATCCTAGTAGGAGACAGCTTTTTCTGCAAGTCCGGAATGGGAGCGACAGTGGTTCATGACGGACAAATGTCTATTTTTCGCAGCTCTTGTTTGTGTTACTTTGTACACCGATGAGCAACGTCGACCTATTGCATGTCGTTTGGGGTATTGTCGCCTCCCTTGGTGGCGGTGCAGTTATTGTTTTCGCGCTATCCAATTGGATCGGCAAAGTATGGGCTGATCGTTTGATGGCGAGCGAAAAGGCCAAGCACGACGCTGCCCTCGAACTCCTTCGTGCTGACATCCGCAAAGCCGCTTTCGAGTCGGAGATTCGCTTCAGCAAGCTCCATGAGAAGCGTGCGGAAGTCATTGCTGATCTATATTCCAAACTTGTGGAGTTTGTCGCCGCCGCCGAGCAGTTTCTGTACGGCGGAGCTTCAATTGATCCGGAAAAGCATCGTCTTTACGTCGAGCGACAAAAAGAATTCTACGATACATTCAACAGGAACCGGATCTACTTTCCGACAGCGCTATGCAATGCGCTCTCCGATTTTATTGCTGAACTCCATCGCCTAACTAGTGAAAAATATATCCTCGGCGACTATCGGCCAATGACGCCCGAAGAGTCCAAAGACTGGCGCACCACGTTGCTCGACCGATGGAAAGCGATCACCGTAGAAGTGCCGAAATTGAAGGAACAACTCACGGAAGAATTTCGGCGTTTGCTAGGCTCCGGCAATCAATGACCACTGTCGATGATTTGTTAGAGACAACGGCGCTCATAGAGCGCCGCCTTCGGGCTGGAGAGCCGTCAGGCTTGCCACATATTAAACTGTAGTGAACTTGTTGGACTCGCGACTGACGGCGCTCAGCAAGTGGGCGCTACCCTCGGGCTCGGCTCCCAAAGTACGGAAACGGCTACGAACGCAGGCTACCCACCCCGTGTTCTCCTCCAGGGAGGGTTGCGGCGGGCGGACGGGGCGCGGCTACGAGGAGGCGAACCTACCGAAGGAAAGGCAACGACAGAGACCCTTCGACAAACTCAGGGCGACAGACAAGGAAGGGGTTGACGTAAAGGGAGGATGGCGGCGATTGCCGCGGGAGTACGGCGTGCGGCGTGTCGTCAGACTTCGCTATCGAGAATTGATATTATTGCTGGACGCGGTGTTCCGGGGCTGGTATGATGCGTGCAGTTGTTTGACATAAGAAGAACGGTTCGCGGTACCGCGCTTAAAGCGGATTGGCATGGGAACTCTCTATAGAAGAGCGTTTTTGCCAAACGAAGCCAACTGAAAAATGCACATGTGTTTCGACATGAAACAGTTCTGAAAAAACAGCGTTGGGTTCGTTATGCAAAAAAAGCCCTAAAAATGGGGGAAAAAGCGCCAAAATACCACTCCGGGAGGGTGGTTTTACGCATGAACGAACCTAATTTGCCCCGCACTGCGGCACCGCGGTGCGGCTTGCAGGATGGCTTCGAACCGGCGGTATACCCACACATGGCAGGCCCCGCCCTCAGGGTCAGGGCAGGCGGACGCGCCCACCCACAACCGACCTGAGACGGATTGCGGGGGCCATCAATGCCGGCGGTTTGCCGCCCTCGCCCATCGGCCTCTCCTGCGTCGGGTTAGACCGCCGCTACAACTTTCAAACTGATACACTGCCCAGCGGCGGACGGGGTTGACTTTCTGACGCGGCGATGGCATTGAGTGCCGGTCTTTCATTCTTCACACAGATGAAAAAACTATTGTTTCTGGTTTTGACGGCACTGTTGTTCGCCTTGGGTGCGAGCGCGGCCAATGCGCAGTTCACGCCTGACAAGAACGTGTTGCGGGCGACGTTGAAGAACGGGTTGCGGGTGGTGATCGTGCGCAATCCGCTGGCACCGGTCGTGACGACGGTGGTGAATTACGAGGTCGGGTCGAACGAGACGCCGGCGGGATTTCCCGGCACGGCGCACGCGTTGGAGCACATGATGTTTCGCGGCAATCCCGGCCTCTCCTCGGATCAACTCGCCCAGATTTCCGCCGTCATGGGAGGCGACTTCGACGCCGACACGCAACAGACGATCACGCAATACTATTTCACCGTGCCCGCCGACGATTTGGAGTTGGCGCTGCATATCGAGTCGCTGCGGATGAGCGGCATCCTGGCCACCGAGGAGTTGTGGGACAAGGAACGCGGCGCCATTGAACAGGAAGTCGCGCAGGACCTCTCCAATCCCGAGTACCTGATGTACATCAAGCTGCTCGAAACGATGTTCAAAGGCACACCGTACGCCACGGACGCCTTGGGAACGCGACCCTCGTTCGACAAGACGACGGGCGCGATGTTGAAAAGCTTCCACGCCAAGTGGTACGTGCCCAACAACGCCATCTTGGTGATCGTTGGCGATGTGGAACCCGCCACGACCCTGGCGACCGCACAGCAGTTGTTCGAGAAAATCCCGGCGAAAAGGTTGCCGCGCCGGCCCACCATCAATTTGCAGTCCGTCAAACCCGAGACGATGCACATGACCAGCGACCTCGGGTACGGGCTGGCCGTCATCACGTTTCGCTGGCCTGGCTCGGACAGCCCCGAGTATGCGGCGGCGCAGGTGTTGGGGGACGTGTTGGCGAGTCATCGCGGCGAGCTATACGAATTGGAGGCCGAGGGCAAAGCGCTGGCGACGGATTTCTCGCTGGAGGCGTTGCCGAAGGCGAGCCTGGCGTACGGGACGGGTTCGTTCAAGAAGGGCGGTGACGGTGCAGCGTTGATTAAGGAAATGCAGGTGGTTTTCAGTCAATACGCGAAGCATGGTGTCCCGGCGGATCTGGTCGAGGCCGAGAAGCGGCATCGATTAGCCGCCGAGGAGTTCGAGAAGAATTCGATTGAAGGACTGGCCATGAGCTGGTCGGAGGCGCTCGCGTTGGAGGGTCGCCACTCGCCCGACGACGACATTGACGCCATCAAGAAGGTGACGGTTTCCGAGGTGAATCGCGTGGCCCGCAAGTACCTGAATCTCGACCGCGCGGTCGTAACGATGATGACGCCGGAGGAGTCGGGCAAACCGGTTTCCTCGGCGAGTTTTGGCGGACACGAATCATTTGCGTCCAAGCAAGCCGGGACCGTGCCGCTGCCGGATTGGGCGACGGCGCACATGCGACGGCTTTCCGTCCCGGAGTCGACGATACACCCGGTGGTCACGACGCTGACCAACGGACTGCAACTCATTGTGCAACCGGAGACAATGAGCGGCACCGTCAGCGTGTACGGCAAGGTGCGCAACCATGCGGACTTGGAGACGCCGGACGGGCAGGAAGGCGTGGACCAGGTGTTAGGCCAACTCTTTGACTATGGCAGCGAGTCGCTGGATCGCGTGGCGTTCCAGAAGGCGCTGGATGATATCGGCGCGACGGAATCGGCCGGCACGGACTTCGAATTGAACGTATTGACCAACTACATCGATCGCGGCGTGCAGTTGTTGGCGGACAATTTATTGCATCCCGCGTTGCCGGAGGAAGCGTTCAAGACCGTCCGCCAACAGGTTGCCGACACGGTGGCGGGCACGCTGGAAAGCCCGGATTATCTGCACGGGCGGGCATTGCTGGCGGCGCTGTTTCCGAAGGGCGATCCGGCGCTGCGGCAGGCAACGACTTCCAGCGTCAGCGCCCTGACGTTGAGCAACGCGCGTGATTATTACCGACACGTGTTCCGCCCCGACTTGACGACCCTCGTGGTCGTCGGCAACGTGTCGCCCGAGCGGGCACGATCGGTCATCGAGAAATGGTTTGGCGATTGGACGGCGACCGGACCGAAGCCGGAGACGGAACTGCCGCCCGTTTCGGCCAATGCGCCCTCGGTCACGGCTGTTCCTGACAAGAGCCGCGTACAGGACAAGGTGGTGCTGGCGGAGACGCTGGGATTGACCCGCTCGGACCCGGATTTCTATGCGCTACGCCTGGGCAATCTCGTCCTCGGTGGCGCGTTCTACGCAACGCGGTTGTATCGCGACCTGCGCAAGGACTCGGGGCTGGTGTACTCAGTAAGCTCGGCGTTCAACGTCGGAAAAACGCGGGCGACCTACGAAGTGGAATTCGGCTGCGACCCGCCGAACGTTTCCAAGGCCCGCGCGATCATCGAACGCAACCTGAAGGACATGCAGGCGAAGCCGGTGAGCGCTGACGAATTGCAGCAGGCGAAGGCGCAGTGGCTGCGGGAAATCCCGTTGTCCGAGTCCAGCACGGGCGACATTGCCGCGAACCTGCTGGCCCATGCCACGCACGATCTTCCGTTGGACGAAACGACGCGGGCCGCGCACCGCTGCCTCGCGCTAACCGCCGAGGACGTGCAGGCCGCGTTCGCCAAGTGGTTGCACGTCGAAAACCTCGTCCAGACAAGCCAGGGCCCGGAGCCCCGATGACAGGCGATCGGGCGGGGGGCGTCCGGGGTCATGGCCCAAGAGGATCGGCAGATTTGAGAAATTCTATTTCCTGAGAGCAGGCGTTCTCTTCTTCATCTCCGCGAAGCAGGCCACGGTGGCCCCACCGATCATTGTGATGATACCGCCGATGAGGAACGCGTTCGTCTTATAACCGCAATCAGCAGCAATCCATTGGTTGGCGGATGGCACGGCAGCGCCGCCGACGGCGAATACGATCATACTTACGGCCACAATGAGTAATCCGATAATCCGTTGCATATCTGTACGATCCCTTCGGGAGTGTTGTTTCTGTCGACGAGCAAGAAGTTTTGACAACAAAGCCTGCCACTCATCGCTCCCTGAAGGAGCGGCTCGTGTGCCAACCAGCGGTCAACTCAGCGCCAGATGGAGTCTTACTCTGAGAATCTGGCCGCTGTTGACTCTGGCCCCTTGCCCGGAGCCCCCTGCTGCAAGAAGTTGACTTTGTGCTCACTCGGTGGCATTGACACTCGGACGTGTCAGGACCCATGAGACGAATCGTATTGCTCGCCGTAACATTGTTATCGCTAACCGCCTCCGTTCGCGGCGAGGATTCCCCGCAGTATAAAACCGCCGACGAATTGTGGGGGCACCTTCAAGACCTTGGGCACCAGGCCCCACCCCCTGAACGGGCAAACTACATCGATTACCTGGAGACGTTGCGCGGTGGCATGCTGGAGTTTGAAAACCGCTATCCGAGCGATCCGCGACACTGGGACGCGAAGCTGGCGCGGGTGCGGGTCGAAGCCGCCCGCGCGCGGGTTGAGAATCGACAGCCGAACATGGATGCGTTGTTCGAGGTGGTGAAAGAGATCGTGGCAGCGCCGGGTGCTTCTGACACAACGAAGAGAACCGCCAGATACACTTTGGTGGCGGCGCACATGCAAACGCTGGAGTCGGCTGATTCATCCACGAATTCGGCGGCGTTAGCGGCAGTGCGCGCCGACATTGCCGAACTCCGAAAGAGCAACCCCGACGACCCACAGGTTGCTGTCACGCAGCTTGATCTTGCGGAGGTTCTCAAGCAGCGCGACCCGGCTGCGGCGGAATCAATGCTGCGCGAGTTGCTCGGCAGCCAGAACATCCAGGTTGCCGCCGCGGCGCAGCAGCAATTGGATTCCATGAAAACGTTACGCGATCTCAGCAAGAAGCCGATCGAGTTGAAATTCCAGGCGGTGGACGGCGCGCAAGTCGACCTGGCGAAGCTTCGCGGCAAGGTGGTGCTGTTGGATTTCTGGGCGACGTGGTGCGGCCCGTGCCGCGTGGAGATTCCCAACGTGGTCGCCGCGTACAACCAGTTTCACAAGGACGGGTTTGAGATCGTCGGCGTCTCGCTCGATCAAAACAAGGAGCGATTGCTCAACTACACGAAACAAGCCGGCATGACGTGGCCGGAGTACTTCGACGGCAAGATGTGGTCGAACGAGATCAGCGCCCGCTACGGAATCAACGCCATTCCCGCCTCGTGGCTGGTGGACAAGAAGGGTTTTGTGCGTACCACCGGGGTCCGCGGGGCCGACCTCGGGCAGCAGGTCAAGATGTTGCTGGCGGAGTAGCGACGGCGATGCCGCTGTATCGCCTGATCAGTGCGGATGGCGATGCTGCAGAATATGGGGACGATCAAGGCCATGCGCCAACATGAGCGCTTCATCGTTCAATAGATGCGTGGTCGGTCCGTCGGCCACGATAGCGCCTTCATCCAAGAGAATGGCGCGCGGGCACAACTCGACGACCAACTCCAAATCGTGGCTGGCGATGAGTTTGGTCGCGGGAATCTGACGCAGCAGCGCTTTCAATTCCCGTCGTCCACGGGGATCGAGATCGCTGGTCGGTTCATCGAGAACGAGGACCCGCGGTTCGCAGGCGAGCACGCCCGCCAGACACACGCGCCGCTTCTCGCCGCGGCTGAGGTGATGCGGCGAACGTTTTTCGAAACCTGTGAGGCCCACTTGCGAAAGTGCCGTGCGAACCCGCACTCCGATATCGGATTCGTTGAGGCCGAACTGTTGCGGTCCAAAGGCGATGTCCTCGAAGACGGTTGGGCAGAACAGTTGATCGTCCGGGTCTTGAAAGAGCATGCCCACGTTGCGGCGGACGGCTTCGAGATTCGCCTCCGTGACGGGTTGGCCCAGCACGAACACGGATGCAGCGTTGTCAAATCGCTCGGGCAGGATGCCGTTGAGATGGAGGAGCAAGGTTGATTTTCCCGCGCCGTTCGGGCCAATCAACGCGGCGCACTCACCGTCCGTGATTGAAAAACTCAGTCCCCGCAGCGCTTCCACGCCATCGTGATAGTGGAAACGGAGATCGCGCACCTCAATGGCGGTTGTCATTTCCAACCTCGCGCGCACATGGCGGCATAGATCCGCTCGGCGCGTTCGGTCGAGCGGACGAACAACTGGCCGATGACAGTGCCGAGAGATTTCCAGAGATGCGACCGCCGCCTTGTAAACGTTCGGCTGGCGCGGGCGCGTTGCATGCGCTCGGTTTCGTCGACTAGGACGGAGAGATAGCGATACATCAGCGCCAACGTGGTGATCATCAGGGCGGGGAAGCGGATCCGTCGCAACACACCGAGTAATTCGGAGAACGGCGTGGTGTTGGACAGCAGGATCATCGTGAACAGACAAAGCGTGCTTTTCACGATGATCCGAGCGAACACCAAACCGCCATTCGGCTGCAGCCAGGCCAGCAAGGCGATCCCCAGCACGAGTGGCTCGAGGAGAAGCAGACGTTTGATGAGAAAACCTGGCGGAATCCGGCTCGCGAGGGCGACCGCGATCAGTAACCCGGCCAGTGTCGCGAAGAACAGCGGCGCAACGAATGGCGTAAGTACCGTTGCCAGTATCAGCGCGAGTGCGGCAAGCAGTTTGGCCCCGGCGCTGAGACGATGCACCGGACTGTCGAGCCGACTGTGGGAATCGAGAAAGTCGTGGCGCATTTAGTGCGGGTCGGACGCGGACTTTGTCAAGTCCGTCGGGCCACGAACAGGCGAACGGGGCCACGAACAACGCCAACCCGAATGAAATCAGCAGGCCGAAGACCAACATCTGTCCATATCCAAGACTGACGCCCGTGTTGGTTTGGAGTTCGAGCAACTCGGGATTGGCCCGGGCAATGGCGACGATCACCAGCGCGGTAATCAAGGCTTCACCGACACCGATGAGCATGTGCACGTTCGTCATGGCGGGGAAGGCGATCGACCATGCTACCGTGCCAGACAACGCGAGTTCTCCCGCGCACACCATCGCGGCCAGGACGGTCGAGCACCACGCAGCAAATGCTGCGGCCATGACCACGCCCCGGGTACCCGGGACAACGCCGCGCACGCTACGGTAAATGGCGTAGCCCACAACACCCCCGATGATGCCCATGTTGAAAATATTGGCGCCCAGCGCAGTGACGCCACCGTCGGCAAAGAGAAGACATTGGACGATGAGCACGGAGGAGAGAACAATCACCGCCGCGCTCGGGCCGAGCAATACGGCGGTCAGCGCGCCGCCGATCAGGTGACCTGACGTGCCGCCGGCGACAGGAAAATTGAGCATTTGAGCGGCGAAGACGAATGCCGCAGCCAACCCCAACATCGGGATTTTGCGGCGTGGCAGTCGGCGGCGCACGTGATGGAGCGAAACACCCAGGCCGGCTACCGCAAGACCGCCGGTTGCCACGGCTGTTTTTGCATCCAGAAATCCGTCGGGAATGTGCATGGTTTGTGTGGTCGTCAGGCGGGCAGGTCGGAGCCCGTCGTGGTGATGGTGAGTTTGCCGTGTTTGACGCCCTTGGCGGCGATGAGTTCGTCCGCCAGCTTTTTGATGTCGGCGGCTTTGCCGCGGACGGCGAGCAGTTCGAGGCAGTTGTCGTGGTCGAGATGGCAGTGCAACGTGGAAATGATCACCTCGCGGTGGTCGTGCTGCAGGTCGGTGAGCAATTCCTGGAGGTGGTGCCGGTGATGATCGTACACGAGCGTGATGCTGCCCGCGATCTCGGCGTGGCCAAGCGCCTGGCGATGTTCCACAAGGTGGGCGCGAATCATGTCCGCGATCGCGAGCGAACGGTTGTCGTACCCTTTCTCGCGGCACATGCGGTCGAGTTCGCGGAGGAGTTTTCTGTCGAGCGAAACGCTGAATCGGGTGACGGTTTCCATGGTGTTACGAATTTATATAATCGTAATACTGACGGGCTAGGTCAAGTGTTTATTCGCGTCCATGTTTCTGGTTGCCACGAAGGGATCCCGATGTTATTTCTTGCACGAATCAACCCTACGAGGAGAACACATTCATCATGCAGACTTTGTTACGCGGTAAGGACTATATCGAGACGCCGGATTGGACGAAGGAAGAACTGGAGACGGTGCTGGACGTGGCGGGCGACCTGAAGCGCCGCTTTGCGCTGGGCGAACCGCATCGGCTGTTGCAGGACAAGACGCTGTTCATGATGTTTTTCGAGCAGAGCACGCGGACGCGCAACTCGACGGAAGCGGCGATGACGCAACTCGGCGGCCACGCGCACGATCTCACGCCCGATAAGATGCAGATTTCACACGGCGAAACGCCGAAGGACACGGGCAAAGTGCTGTCGCGGTACGGTCACGGCATCGCGATCCGCAATTGTTTCTACGGCGTCGGCAACAAATATCTTCGTGGGGTTGCCGAGCACGCGAGCATTCCGGTCGTGAGCCTGCAGGACGACGTCGATCACCCATTGCAAGCCATTGCGGATTTGATGACGGTGCGCGAGAAATACGGTACGAACCTGCGCGGCATGAAGTTTCTGGTGTCGTGGACCTATGCGCCCGCGTACGCGCGTCCGCTCAGCGTGGCGCAGGGATTGATCTGGTTGCTGCCGCGGTTCGGCGTGGACGTCACGCTGGCGCACCCGAAGGAATTCAATTTGATGCCGCGGGCCGTCGAGGCGGCGAAGAAATTTGCCAAAGAGAACAAGACCAAGTTCGAAATCATCCATGACATGGACGACGGGTTCAAGAACGCGGTCGTCTGCTATCCGAAGTCGTGGGGTTGCCACCAATACCTGGACGACCAGGGCGTGTCCGACGACAAGCGCAAGGAAGAGGGCATGAAGATCCTCAACAAGTACAAGAGTTGGGTCGCCACGGAGAAGCGAATGAAGCTGGCGAAGAAGGAAGCCTGCTACATGCATCCGCTGCCCGCCGACCGGGGCTCCGAAGTCGAGGACGCCGTCATCGACGGCCCGCAATCCATCGTGTTCGACCAGGCTGAAAACCGGCTGCACACGGTGAAGGCGATCCTGTCGTTGGTGATGGGAGGAAGACCGTAGGCGAGCGGCGCCAGCCTACTTGCGGCACTGCATGGCGAGGGAGCCGTCGAAGCGGCCTTTGTCTTCCACGTCGTTGAATCGTTTGTCGTCGGCGTCGCCGAGAGTGGCGCGGCGGATGTCGGTGAAACCGTGCTCCACCAGTTTCGCGGTCATGGCTTTTTGGTCCCACATCCACAAGTGGTGACCGTTCCCAAGCCACTCGACCATGAAGCCGCGAAATCCCCAAGGGCCCTGTTTCCGTCCGAGAAACGACTCTTGCATGAAACGGGCAGCGGCTTCGGGGGTGTCTTCGGCCAGGTATCCGCGAGCGAGTTGATCGAGGTCGGGCACGACGAGGCGGAACGTCCCGCCGGGTTTCAAATACGAGTAGGTATGCCGCAGCGCCACGTCGAAATCCTCCGGCGACAGGTGCTCAAGGATGTGGGAGCAGTAGATGGCGCGGCAGGAATTGGGGGCGATCGGAAGTCCGCGCACGATGTCACCGTAGCGGACGTTGTCGGGGAATCGCTTTTCGTTCCTCGTGTAGATGCGACCCACCAACGGCAGGCGCTCGAACCTCAGCGTGGGACTGCAATCGAAATTGAGCCAGGTGTCGGGGGCGCACCAGCCGCAACCGTATTGGACGCAGTCGCGAATTGAGGGGAGAACGTGCGGGCTTGACGCGGGTCGGGCGTCGTTGCGTCCCAACGGCAAGACAGAAGGAGAGATTGACTGTGTTTCAGATCCTCGAATTGCCCCCTCACCCTTCACAGGGGGCAAACTACCTTTCTGGTTTTGTCGATGCAAGCCGAAAGAGCGGCACGGTGGCGCAGTCCGTGCAAGCCCAAACGGTTCGACGACATGTTCAACGTCACTTGGATGGAGTCTGGTTCCGCTGGCCCTGCTCGGCGAGGGCGTGGAGGAGGTTGGTGCGGGCGTCGGAATAACTGGGGCGGAGACGGATGGCCTCGTTGAATTGGGCGATGGCTTCATCCGCGCGGCTGAGTTGCGCGAACACGACGCCGAGATTGTTGTGGGTCTCGGCATAGCCGGGGGCCAGCCGCGCGGCTTCCTGCAAATGATCCAGGGCGAGTGGTAGTTGGCCGTGGTGTTGATACAAATTGCCCAGATTGTTGTGGGCGAGGGCGGACGCCGGATTTTTTTGAAGCGTATCCAGCCACAATGTTTCGTTGTCATGAAAGACCTGGGAATGGTGCCACGTTTGCCCGCCGAGGATGCCGAGCGCAATCAGCGACGCGAGAACCTGAATCGGTCGCTGTTTCACAATGGAGGCGAAACCGGCGACGACGAGTGCGATGAATCCCATGCCGGCGAGA
>JBEKYJ010000065.1:0-17512 GCA_049511095.1 Verrucomicrobiia bacterium | reverse complement strand
CGCTACCGGAGGCAATGGAATAGCAGGTGCCTGCAAACTGGTGGTCGTAGGACAATACTTGGGCTTGATACGAGAGGTCCACACTGCCAATTTTAAGGAGATCAAATCCCACGCCAGCATCGAGGTCGCCGGTCAATGACCAGCAAAATTGGTGTTTCGCCGAATTGACGGAGCCTGCCAGTGTAACGCCGCCTTCACCATAGATGTCCGGGCCGGACACTCCGTAAAGTGCCAAAGTAATCTCCGGGCGCAAGTAGCCGCGCACACTGCCGCCCATAGTCGGTTTCGCCAGCGTCGTTGCAAATTGAAGTGAACTCGATCCGAGGTCCTGCCAGCCCCCGGTTTTCTGCCAAGCGGCTCCGGCGGTGTAACTGCCGTTCACGGTTGCACTGAAGTCGACACCAGCGTCCGCCTCAGCCTTCACACCGGCATACAGGTTTAGCGTGGGAACCACGATAATCGGGACTAGGCCCACAGGGATGAAGAACGGCGCGCCTTCGTATTGAACGAGCAAGACCTTCTGTTCCTCACTCAGGCTGGCACCGACAAGAACATCGACGCTTGCCGTCATGTCGGCACCGACGCTCGCGGAGAAGGATTGGAGATCGAATGGGAATGCGATTTGGACATTGATACTTGGGGTCACCGTGAGATCAGCAGAGCCGGTGAGGTGTACATCCGGGGCAAGTTCGACATCGTCGAAGGTATAGTTGAAAGTGAATTGACCGAGCGATGCCTGCGGGGTCACGGTACCGGCTGACGCTCTGGCGAGCCTGGCCGCAGCGACATTGTTCGTTGTCACGGTGACGCCAGGGGCGAGATAGAGAAGCGTGGTCGGCACGAACGGTATAGTCTGGTCAAATGCCCCCTTTTGAATGGCGTCGGTCAGGCTGCCGGGCGAGGTTTGGAGTACGAGCGAACCGCCGCCAGAAGTGACCGAGAGAACATCTACAAGAAATCCGCCACCCACACTGCTGACGAGAACATCTCCCACCTGTACTCCTTGCAGCGAGGGAGCAGATGCGGAGAAGGTGTAGACGCTGTTGCTGATCACCAGACCACTCAAATCGGCAGCAGTGAGAACGCGCGTATGGGACGCAATGATCACTTCGGCCAACCGGCGCACCTGAAAATCGTTGAGCGTTTGCGTGATGTGGCCTTTGGGATTCCATTTGAACTTCGGCTGTTTGACGGACACTGACTTGATGCCGGTGTCCGCGAGTATCCCGAACGGCGTGCCGTTGTTGGAGGTGTTCGCGCTGGTGAGCGTGACACTGCCGATGGACTGAGCCGCGATGGTGCTGTTCACGAACGCGGAAGCAACCGAGCCTTTGGCTCCCTTCAAACTGACGGACTTGATTTGGCACCCGTTGGCGAATGTCCCTCCCGCCATCGGGTTCGTGCTGACGCCAGGCGTGTAGCCTGCCCAGAGTTGTGAATTCAGCATTTGGGCGGCTGAGAATTTCCCCACGCTGCCACCGATTTGAATTTGCGAATTGGACACCACACCACCCGAAAAACTGCCCAGTACGATTCCACCCGGGGAGACCCCGTTGCCTTGCAGCGTGAGCGTCGAGCTCCCGAGATTCTTGATGGTCAACGCTCCAATGAAACCACCCAAGTTGATGCCCGACCCCACGATGTTTGCCGACTTCGCGCTCAAAGTCTTCAGCGAGCCATCCCCACTGATCGCATTGACATTGATCATCCCGTCACCGGCGGCGGACTTTTTGACTTTGATGGTCAGCGAACTGCTGCTGTCCGTATTGAAAAGTGCGATGTGGTCAATCGGCCCATTGCTCGGGTTCACGAGCGAGATAGTCATGGTGCCGGAGCCGCTGAGCTGCACGGTGGCGATGTCGCCATCGGCGTCGGTGATGGTTGTGGTGATCCCGGCACCAGCACCAAAAACTGTTTGGGCAAAGCAAACAAGCGCAAACGCGCAGCAGATAAGAGAAGGGCTGAATCTCCAATTGCCCTTGTGGGTTTTCAGAACGGGGATAACGAAACCGTCATTTTCCGTTTTCATCCGGTGTCTCCTCACACGGTCAGATCGACTGCAGTGTTCACAGGTCACTCGCAACAAAACTCCGTTACCTGCTCCTAGCCTTTGCGCAGACGTGGCGCTCTGGGGCTGTAGAATCAAGCCCCACGGGGTGATGGCTGGGTTATACGCCTGCAAGTATTGGGGGGTCAAGGTCATTCCTGTAAGGTTTCCCCTGATTCTTCTGTAACGGAAAACCTTACAGTGCCGGTTAATCTATTTGGGCTGCAGAGGAGGCGGACGATTTTGCGTGGACTGCAAGGGTGACCCACCCCGGTCCCCTCCTCGGAGGGGAGCATCATGAGCGCCGCGTGGGGGTTGCGCCACCAGCAAATCCGTGGCGCGTTTGCCGCAGGAGTACATCGTGCGGCGTTTGCTCTATCGGGCGTTCGCCCGATATGGCATTTGCCGCGACGGCGTCTCGTCTGACTCGGCTCCGTCGGACTCGGTTCCGCTTCGCTTCGGCTCCGTCCGGCTCGGCTTGCGGCCTAGAACTTCGACTGGAGACCCCGTACACGACACGAGGGCAGGCAGTCGACGCTACACCAATAATAGTGAGGTGAAAACGGCGTGAGACGCAGTGAGGCGCAGTGAAACGCAGTGAGGACGGAAAAAGAGACAGCACCTGTAGGTTGGCCGGGAACCGGCCAACCGTTCGGGATGCGGCGATCTGGATTCCGATGGGCAGCTTCGGTCTGAGATTGCCGAAGACGAAGGGTTACGCCTTCTTCGGACAGCAGTGCAGGATGTCGTAGGGCGTGACGTCTTGCGGCGTGGGGCCGGTGACGAGGTAGATCGTGTCCGTCAATCGCTCGACGCTACGGTGGTAGTCCCAGCGCAGCATGGCGGTGTGCTGGACGACAAAGCGCGGATCGTCGTCGCGGAAGCACGACACGCAACTCGGATCCGGGAGGCCGACGAGGAATTCGCCGGCGCTGAGGTTGTGCGAGGTTGTGGCGTAGAAATCCTCAAACAGGATGAACGAGGCGCTGAACGAATGATCGACGTAGCTGATGGCCTGGGTCACGCCCTCGTCGCTACGCAAGCCACGCGGCGCCACGGGCGGGATGCCATAGAGATTGTCGACCAGGTCGTCCAGGATGTCGTCGAGGGATTCGCACGACCAGTTTTTCAGCCGCTCTGAGTTTACGCCATAGGTGAAGACGCTGCCTTGAATGACCGCGCCGATGGCGATGCCGGGCCACAACGACAACCGGTGCGGCGGCAGGTTGCGGGCGGACGCGCGGAAGATTTTCGGGAACAACAACGGCTTGATCAGCTTGTAGTTCTTGAGGTCGGGCACGTCGTCGCTGCAATAGTCGAGCAGATTGATGTGCGATTCGATCAACTCGTCCATGCGATGCGGTTCGAGGAGGTAATGATGATAGAGATGCTCGAGCAACACCGTCTGGCCGTCCGCGAGCGTCAACGCCAGCCCCTCGGGCGGGCGGATGTTTAGTTGCGGACGATGACGTTTCAGCAGGCTGAAGTAATAGTTTGTGAAACTGGTGGTATCGAGGTGCGGTTCGTCGCGCAACTCCAGCGAGCCGATGACCTCGTCCAGTTCTTCGTCGTCCACGCCGACGTCGCTGCTGCGGCACCGGTAGAGGCAGCGGACCTGAACGCGGCCGCGGCTAAAGACCCACGCGCGGGTGTGGCCGAAATCGGCAAGGTGATCCTCATCCTGCGGTTCAATGCGGGTGAATGTCATGTACGCCAAGGCGGAACCGCTCCGGGAGCCGCGTTGAATGACCGGGTCCTCGATGGCGGGCCAACTGCGTTTTTCGCATTCGAGGAGTGATCGCAACGCGCGCTCAGGACGTATGGCGTCGGGTGTCGGTTTCTCAAATTGGCAGGCTTCGATCTTGAGGTAGCCGCCGGTGGTCAAACTGGCGAGGCTGACGTGCGGGGAGCCTTCATGCGTCAGAGGCAGCCACCCCTCCGGGTAACTGATCGTGTAGATCTGTTCGGGATCGCTGTACTCTCGCATGGCAAGGTATATAGCAACCACCTTGCCAAAGGCCCGGGAAGTCGTGTTTCCCTTGATAATTGGGCCCTCCAGACCCGCAGGAAAGGCCCGACAGACAGAATTGAACGTTGACGATCCCATCCATAATAATATGCCGATCGTGTCCTGCTTTTGTCCAACACTCGGCCCAAGACATGCTGAAAGAGAGATTTCATGAAATGGGTACACAGTATCGTTTTCGTCATTTCCGGGGCTTTTTCTTTTATCAGCCTGCTGGCCGCCGTCGGCGGCCTCATGGCTGGAATGCTCATGCAGTTGAATGCCTCGGCCCAAGCTGACCAGATCACGCAAGTTGGAAGAGCAGCTACGGATCTCGGCCTTTTTGGCGTGCCGGCATTCAGCTGGTTGTACATGCGTTCTCTCAGGGCCCATCGGATTAAGTGATCTTTCTGACCGTCCGATTCCGCTTTCAACGTCGGTGCGAAGTTTTGAGGATTGATTCGTCCCGAGCCTTTGCGTAGGGTGACGGCGCCATGAGCAAAGTTATTTGCGGCAAAGCGTACGTTGTGCGGGACAATATTGATACTGATCAGATCATTCCGGCGCAGTATTTGACCCTCGTGCCCACGATTCCCGAGGAATATGAGAAACTCGGCGGCTTGGCGCTGTGCGGCTTGCCCAAGGACCAGTATCCGACCCGTTACATTCCCGAGGGCCAAACCCGGACGCCCTACATTGTTGTCATCGGCGGGCGCAATTTCGGTTGCGGTAGTTCGCGCGAGCACGCGCCGATCGCCTTGGGAGCGGCGGGTTGCGAGGCGGTGGTGGCGGAAAGTTTTGCGCGCATCTTCTTCCGCAACAGCGTGGCGACCGGCGAACTTTATCCCGTCGAGTCCACCACACGGATTTGCGAAGCCATCCAAACGGGCGACGAAGTGGAACTCGATCTGGACGCGAACACGCTCAGGATTCTCAAATCTTCCAAGGTCGTTCCGACAAAACCGCTCGGCGAGGCGCGGCCGGTGATTGATGCAGGCGGCCTCTTCAACTTCGCCCGCCAAAGCGGGATGATCAAATCCCGGGGCAACCACTCGAAAGCCACAGAAGAGCAGGCGGCCAAAGAGCCGCCCGACGACTAATCCGTAATTGCTATTGACTCAGTGGCGGAAGGACGGGCACAGTGAGCATCGAATACGGAGGCGCGCGCAATTTTGCGAAGCTTCAACCTGGTCGTTCTCGGGATTTTTCTGACCATCGGCTCGCTCGTCGCATCCGAAGTGAAGCTGAAGGACGGCACGGTTTATCATGACGTGACGATTCTGGCGCGCGACGCCGACAGCGTCCGGATCACCATCCCGAATGGTGAGGTAAAACTGCCCCTCGAATTGGTCGAAAGCATCGACGGCATTGCGATTGAGGCGCCGCCGCCTTCCGCTGAGCCAGGTCCTACAAATGCCGAGGAGAAAAGCACCGAACAGCCGTCCCCAAAGAAGCCGTTTTTCCCACGTTTACAATCTCGATTGCAGGCCACACGATTGCAGACTGAAGAGGGCAGCGCCGAACGGCCGCCCCCGCCGCCTGCTTACGTCCATCGCTGGACCATGGACGTCTTTCTGCTGGTTCTCTGTGTGGTGGCGATGGGGTGGATTGCGGCGCTCACTTGGGTGCAGTACGATGTGAAGGGGATGCCCGAGGAGATTCGGCGCATCAACACCGCTGTGCTGCTGCTCCCTTTTGTCGGGTTGCTGATGTATTTGGCCAAGCGCCGGCGTCGTTTCCGCGATGGCGAGACGCCCCGGACACTCACCGGTCGCGTGGCCGGCTTGAAGTCGGACGAGACCCCGAAGAAACGGGGATTGTTTGGCGGGCGCACGAAGTTCGCCACCATCCTCGGGACCAAGAAACAACGTGTCGGGATGGAGTTTCTCGATGTGGATGGCAATCCGATCGAGATCCGCAAGGATGTGCCTGAGATGACCGGCATCGAAGCCGCCCGCGAGGTGCTGGAAGACGCCATCAGTGAACGCGCCAGTGACATTCACATCGAGCCGCAGGCTAACGGTTGCCGCGTTCGTTTCCGCATCGACGGTGTGTTGCAGGAACGGTTGACCTTTGTCCGGGCGGACGCGCTGCGGGTGGTCGCGGCGCTCAAGACGCTGGCGCAGATCGACGTGGCGGAGAAACGGAAAGCGCAGGACGGCCGGTTTCGCGTGCGCACGGGGACCAGCGAAGTGGATTTCCGTGCGGCCACGACCAGCGCGATTCACGGTGAGAAGATGGTGCTCCGCATCCTCGACCGCAAGAGCGGAGTGTTGGGCCTCGGTGAACTCGGAATGCGCCCGGACATGCTGGAACGGTTCGACCACGTCATTCACTCGCGCAACGGAATCATCCTGGCGACCGGGCCAACCGGCTCCGGCAAGACGTCGACCCTGTACGCCGCGCTCAGTCGTCTCGATCGAAAGCGGTTGAACATCATGAGCATTGAAGACCCTGTGGAGTATGAACTGGAGGGGGCGACGCAGATTCCAGTCAACGTGAAAGCGGGCGTCAGTTATGAAGCGGGGTTGCGTTCGATTCTGCGGCAGGACCCGGACGTGATTTTTGTGGGAGAAATGCGCGACGCGGAGGCGGCCAAGATCACGGTTCGCGCCGCGCTGACGGGCCACTTGGTATTCAGCTCGCTGCACGCGAAGAACGCCGTGGGCACGATCGCCCGTTTGCAGGAAATTGGCGTGGAACGCTACCAGATTTCCTCGTCGTTGCTGTTGGTGGTGGCGCAACGATTGGTGCGCGTGCTGTGCAAGGAATGCAGCGAGGCGTACGCGGCCACGGGGGCGGAGTTGAACGAGATCGGCCTGGATTTTGAGCCGGGGAGCCAGATCTATCGCGCGATCGGTTGCGAGAAATGCGACGGCACCGGCTATCAGGGACGCACGGGGATTTTCGAATTGCTCGTCATGGACGAGGAGTTGCGCAAAGCCGTCAACGAGGGCGCCAACGAGCAAGTGTTACTTAAGATGGCTTCGGGGAAAGGCCTCCGTTCCTATTATTGTGATGGCGCGGAAAAAATCTTACTGGGCATTACGTCAGTGGAGGAAGTGATGCAGGCGAGTTGATCATGGCGGAAACCATTCCGGTCATCCTGAGCCTTGCGGCGATTGCACTGATCCTGATGTTGGCGTGGGGAGGGGCGATCGCATTCGGCGTGTTCTACGAACTGACCAGTACGGTGTTGTTGTTCTTTGCGATGATGGTGACGCTGCGGTACTGGTACGAAGCGGCGCGCTGGGTTGAATCGGCGATGCCGGGCGCAGGCGCCTATGGCGCATTCGGAGCATATTGGGCGGTGTTCCTGGCGGGGTGCCTGCCGTTGATTCTGGTGCTCAATCGTGTCACGCAGGAATCGGTGCCCCGCTACCCGAAGATCATCGATGTGATATTCGGGTTCATCTTTGGCTTCATCGCCGCCACGATCCTGGTCTGCTGTGTCATGACGAGTCTTTCGGTCCTCGCCCCAAAGATCTGGGAGCCATACAATCCCAACGCCTTGACGGTGCGGTTTGATCAAAAGCCGATCGAGGTTTACCAGTACATCGAAAATGCGATTGGAGTCAAACCCAAAGATCCGGGACATACGCGGTTCCCCACATTTGACAAGAACGACGCGGACGATTTTCAGAAGTACTGGCAATGAAGGTCGTTCGCAGTTTCTCGCGGGCTTAATCTTTAATAAAGAATTGGTAGATAAGAAAAAGAATCACGGCTCCGATGGTCGCCATCGCCACCCAGTTGTTCTTCACCCAGGCAGCGAGGCTCACGAGTACGTCGGGCGGAGCGGCAGTCGTTGATGGCGCGGGTTGCACCTTGGGCGCTGGGGGAGTGGTGGTCGAGGTCTCCGTCCAGGAGGCTTGTGATTTCAGGGTGGTGAGCTTCTGGCTCACGGTGTCGAATTGGCTCTTGACGTAGTTGAGATAGTTCTGCGCGGCGTTGAGTTCGCCGCGCGCCCTGTTGACGGTGATTTGGGCTTGGACAATTGACTGCGAGCCACCGCTGCTCGTCGCCTGTGTCAGCGTCGCCTCAGCTGCGCCCAGCGTCAGGCGGGCCTGGTCCACCCGGTGCTGGGCGGAAGAGATATCCTTCTCCAATTGCTGCCATTTCTGCTCAAGCGAGCTCACCGCCGGCTGGTAAGCCGAAGCCAGCAGCGGTTTTGCCAGCGAGACCAGATCCGGCTGTCGCTCCATGTGAACGACCACCTGTAGCTGTTGAATGGCAGGCTCGAATCTGCGTTGAGCAATGAGCGAGCGGGCTTGTTGGAGCAACTGCTGGCCGCGCTCGCGCTCGATTAGCGGTGCCACTTCCGCGGCAGGCGACCATCGGCCGTGAAATTTGATGTTTCCGGCGGCCACCAAGTCGCGCTCCGCCGCCCACTCAGCGATCCGCGCGGTCACGTTCGACGCGTGGGGCGAGTTCGGGTGCTCCGTCAGGAATGTGCGAAAAACGTCCTTGATGATCTGGTCGTAATAGCCGGCCGCGTAGCTGTCCTTCGGATTCAGTTGGTACTTTTGCAGTTTTTCGTAGTCACGCGCTGCCTGCCGCTCGGCTTTTTGCTCGGGTGTCGAACGAACGACACCGGCAATATCCGCCTTGTTGATTTGTCGCGTCTGGGTGATCGTGCCGCCGGAAAACTCGAGATAGATGGAGAGCGTCGCGTCGTCCTCGGCGGTGATATCGCCTTCCAGCACGGTGCCGTCGTTCAACTTGACCGTGTCGGCGCGGGCACAGAATCCACCGAGCACCAACGCCATCAGCATCAGACACCGACACGTCCGCGCGGATTGCTTACCGGGGACGGCGTATTTGGATGGAGACATATTGGCTTCGCGGAATACTGAATTTCTTCACTTCAACCGTGACGGCGGGCGCCATGTTGTAGAAGAGAATCGTTTCGGCGATGTGGTGGGCCACCGCTTCCACGAGTTTGTACGGGCGTTCCGTGACCACCTTGCGAACCATGGTGACGACCGCGTCGTAGGGCAACGTGAAGGTTTCCCGGTCCGTGCGTCCCGCTTCAGCCAGGTCGCGGTCCAATTCCACCGTGATGAGCAGCCGTTGCGTCTGCGCGCGCTCGGACTCCGTGACGCCGATGTGCGCATCCACTTCGAGGTCTTTGATGACGATCTTATCCATGCACGACCTCCCGCCCGGCCAGGAACGCCTGCAATTCGCCGAGATGGCTGCAGATCAGGTCGGGCTCCATCGCGCGCAGTTTGTCGAGATGATTGTAGCCCGTCAGCACGGCGCACGTGTGGATGCCGCCGGCCTTGCCCGCCTCGATGTCGTGTTCCATGTCGCCGACGAACATCGTTTCCGCGCGATCGAGATGGTTTTCGTCCAGGATGTGATGGATCTTCGTCGTCTTGTCCTCGATGCCGATGTAGGGCTTGGTGATGAAGCGTCCGATGCCGAAGCGCGCCGCCTGCGTTTCATACGTGTGCGTGTCGACCGTGCTGGCGATGTACACGCCCATCTGCTGTTCCTGGCAAAAGCGCAGGAAATCCAGCGTTTGCGGGAGCAGGCCGATCTCGGCGTGATGTTTCGGATATTCCGTCAAAAAAATCTGTTCGAGCTTCGCCTGAGGCACGTGGGGCAGGCGCTGCCCGTAGAACTTGCGGAGGGGCAGGCAGAACTCCGCGCGGAATTCCGGCAGCGTCATGGCCGGCAGCCCGCACGATACCAGCACATGGTTCGTGGTCTTCACCACCGGCGTCAGATCGTCGACGAGTGTCCCGGACCAATCGAGGATGACGTTACGGATGATCACGCCGCAAGGGTATCACAAACCCGGCGACCGGGGGGACAAGAAAAGCGAAGCCGCTCACGCGTTCTTGCGACTTGCCGGATTCGAGATTCGATTGCTCCTACGGTTTGTGGCGGATGCCGCGCACGCGTTTGGCGAGGCGCTCGGTCTTGCGTTTGCGCAGGCGGCGCTCGATCTTGCCCGCCACCACGTCGAGGGCGCTGACGACGTCGCCGCGGGATTCCTCCGCGCTGAGGTCGGCGCCGGGAATCTCCACCAGCACGCGCACGGTGTACTGACGCGGGGAGGGATGGGCGCTGACTTTGCGCAACCGCACGCGGGCGCGCACCGCGCGGGGCGCGTATTGCTCGACGCGGCTGATCTTTTCGTCGATGGCGTCCTTGATGGCTTCCGTGAGGATTACCCCGTCGGCTAGGATCAAAATATCCATGGACTGTCTCCTCGATTAGTAACTGAACTTGCCCAACTGCACCTTACCACGGAACACCCAATAGACAACCGATGTGTACGCGAGCACGAACGGCAGGCCAAGCGCGGCCATGGTCGCCATGATGGCGAGGGTCTTGTGCGAGGAGGCGGCGCTGTAAACGGTCAGGCTCCACTTGGGATTGAGCGACGAGTAGATGAGATGGGGGAACAACGCGACGCCGAAGAGGAACGTCAGCGCGGCGATGGTCGCGCACGATGACACGAAGGCGTAGCCCGGGCGCCGCAGATGGATCGCGCGGGGGATGTTGGCGATGGCCAACACGTTCAAGACCACGACAATCCATACCCAGGGGTGTTCGGCGAAATTGTGCGTGGCCAGCGGCATGGCGACGAGGGTGAAGATCGTGGTGAAGATGTAGAGAACGAGAAAGAAGCCGAATGTCCGCCACATCCACTCACGGATTCGTTGCTGCAATTCGCCCTCGGTTTTAAGGTATAGGTAAATCGAGCCGTGCATCGCGAACGTGGCGACCGCGAAGAGTCCGACGAGCAGGCAGTAGGGATGCAGGAGACCGAGGAATGTGCCCTGAAACTCCATGTCCGCGCCGATGGGCATTCCGCGCATCACGTTGCCGACCGCCACACCGAAGAGCAGCGTCGCCACCGTGCTGGCGATGCAGAACGACACGTCCCAGAACGAGCGCCATGCTGGGGAATCATGCTTGCTGCGAAACTCCATCGACACCGCGCGGAAGATCAACGCAAACAGCAACACCATGAACGCGGTGTAGAACCCCGAGAACGCCGTGGCATAGGCGTTCGGGAATGCCGCGAACAACGCCCCGCCGAACGTGACCAGCCACACCTCGTTGCCGTCCCACAGCGGCCCGATGGAATTCATCAGGATGCGTCGTTCCTCGTCTTTCTTCACGGCCAGATGCACGATGCCGACGCCGAGATCGAAGCCGTCGAGGATGGCGTAGCCGGCCAGCAGCACGCCCAGCAGGATGAACCAGAGAATGTTGAGATCCATGGCGCTACTCCTTGGCCTTCGGGTTGTCCGTCTCTGTTAGCGATGCGCCACCGGTGCCGGCGCGCAATCCGGCCACGCCAAAGAGCCCTGCGGAAGTCGTCGTAATCGGAACAGTCACGCCTTCATCGGGGCCCTGCTTGATTTTTCTGTCCAACACGAAAACCCAGACCGCGAAGAGCAGGGCATAGACGACGATAAACATAATGATCGAGCCGAGCACTTGATTGGCGACGACCGCTTTCGAGAGCGCGCCGCTCGTGCGCAGTAGTCCGTACACAACCCACGGTTGCCGCCCCACTTCCGCGGTGACCCAGCCGAGTTGGTTCGCGATGTACGGCAGCGGCACCGCCCACACGAACACCCACAGCAGCCAACGTTTCTCAAAGAGCGTGCCGCGCCACCGAAAGTGCAGTCCCACGAGCGTCAACACGACAAACAGCAGGCCCAGCCATACCATGATATGGAATGAGTGAAACGTCATCGCGACCGGCGGCCAGTCTCGACGCGGAATTCGATCGAGCCCGGCGACAGGCTTTTGGGCGTCGCCATACGCGAGCCGACTCAACAGCCCGGGGATCGTCACGCCGTACTTGACGCGTTGCTCGTTCGCGTCGGGCAGGCCGAAGAGATACAACGGCGTCGGCTGCGTGCCGGTTTGAAAGACCGCCTCCATGGCGGCGAGTTTGGCGGGCTGCGTCTGGGCGACCTTTCGCGCCTGCAGGTCGCCGAAAATCGGCGCGGCCAGCGACGCCAACGCACCCACGACCAGCGCGATGGTGAAGCTCTTCCTGGCAAGGTCGAGATGCCGTCCCTTCAAGATGTAGTAAGCGGCGATGCTCATCACAAAGAACGCCGCGAGGATGTAGGCGCCGATGAGCGTGTGCGTGAGTCGTTGCATGCTGGACGGGCTGAACACCATCGCCCAGAAATCCGTGATCTCCGCCCGTGCCGTCAGTCCCTCGCCGACGATATGGAAGCCGGCAGGGGTTTGCTGCCACGAGTTGGCCACGATGATCCAGATGGAAGAGAAGAACGCGCCGAGCGCCACCATGCACGTCGAGAAAAAGTGGGTTCGCGGCGAAACTTTGTCCCAGCCGAACACGAGCACGGCCAGAAAACCTGATTCGAGGAAGAACGCAAAGATGCCTTCCGCCGCCAGCGCCGAGCCGAACACATCGCCGACATACCGCGAGTAGGTCGCCCAGTTCGTGCCGAACTGGAATTCCATCACGATGCCGGTGGCCACGCCCACGGCGAAGTTGACGGCGAAAATCTTCGTCCAGAACTTCGTCATCGCCTCGTAGCCCGGGTTGCCGGTCTTCAGAAACATCGCTTCCATGACGACGAGCAGACCGCCGAGGCCGATCGACAGCGGCGGGAAGAGGTAATGGAACATTATGGTCAACGCGAACTGCAGGCGCGACAGTGTCAGGACACTTATGTCCATGAAACGAGTCCTCCCTAACGAGATGATACCACAATCTGTAGCTGCAGATGAGGTCAAAAGCAATCCCGCCGCATTTGTCGCGCGGCTTGCCAGGGCGGGAGCGCGGCGGTAATGTCGGCGGCAGACGGGCGGTATTTTCGTCATTGGAATCGGGAGGTGGCAGGAATGCAAAGCCTGAAGAAATTGATTGTGCGCTCGCTGACGGCCGTCGGCGCGCTGGTTCTCGTGGGGATGATTCTTGGTCTGGTCTGCATGTTGATCAGCAGGAAGACAGTCCCATTCAAGGTGATCCTGGAGGCGAATTTCGAGACGCATTTGGTGGAGTACGTTCCCGATGATCCCGTGGCCAGGATCGTTTCCGGCAGAGCGCCGACGACGTTGGGCGTGGTCGAAGCGCTGGAGCGGGCGTCGACGGACAAGCGCGTGGTCGGTCTGGTGGCGCGCGTGGGCGAGGCGAGTCTGTCGCTGGCGCAGATTCAGGAGATTCGCGATGCGGTGATGGCGTTTCGCCACAGTGGCAAGCCCGCCATCGCGTATGCCGAAACGTTCGGCGAAGGCGCCCGCGGCAACGGCTCGTACTACTTGGCGAGCGCGTTCGATGAGATTTGCCTGCAGCCCTCCGGCGACGTGGGGTTGTCCGGGCTGATATTCGAGCGCTCGTTCATTCGCGGGACGCTCGACAAACTCGGTTTCATTCCGCGCATGGATCATCGCGCCGAGTACAAGAACGCGATGAACGTTCTCACCGAGAAGAAATTCACCGCGGCGCACCGCGAGGCCACGGAAAAGGTGATGGAGTCGGAGTTTGGCCAGATCGTCAAAGGAATCGCGCAAGCCCGCAAACTGCCCGAAGAGCAGGTGCGGGCGCTGATCGATCGCGGGCCGTTTCTGGCCGAGGAAGCGTTGAAGGCCAAGCTGGTCGATAAACTGGCGTATCGCGACGAAGTTTACGCGGAGATCAAGAAGAAGGCCGGCAAGCACACGAAGTATCTCTTTCTTTCCAAGTACCTCGAACGCGCAGGCAGTCCGTATGACAAGGGCGCGACGGTGGCGCTCATCTACGGTGTCGGCGGTGTGAACCGCGGCAAGAGCGGCTACGATCCCCTGTTCCAGGATGTGACGATGGGGGCGGACACGATTGCCGCGGCGTTCCGCGCGGCGGCGGACGACAAGAATGTGAAGGCGATCTTGTTCCGCATCGACAGCCCGGGTGGGTCGTACGTCGCCTCGGACACGATCTGGCGGGAAACCGTGCGGGCGAAGAAAGCGGGCAAACCGATCATTGTCTCGATGAGCGGAGTCGCCGGGTCCGGCGGTTATTTTGTCGCGATGTCGGCGGACAAGATCGTGGCGCAACCGGCGACGATCACGGGTTCCATCGGCGTGTTGGCGGGCAAGATGATCACCACGAACTTCTGGGACAAGCTGGGCATTTCGTGGGACGAAGTGCATTCCAGCTCGAACGCCATGGTGTTTACGGGCCTGCAGGACTACACGCCCGAGCAGTGGGCCCGATTTGAGACGTGGCTCGACCGCATCTACGACGATTTTACGACCAAGGTCGCTTCCGGCCGCAAGCTGCCCATGAAGAAAGTCCTCGAGATCGCCAAGGGCCGCGTGTGGACCGGCGAAGATGCCAAGGCGCTCGGGTTGGTGGACGAACTCGGCGGATTCCCCGTGGCGCTTCGGCTGGTGCGCGAAGCGGCGGGATTGCCCGCCGACGCGAAGATCAAACTGAAATTATTCCCTCCGAGGAAATCGCCGTTGCAGGCGCTCTTGCAGGAAAGTCCCGACAACAGCCAGAAGGCGGGTGACGAAACGATTGCGCGGGCGTTGGAAGTCATTCAGCCGTTGGCCCGCGTCGCCCGCGACCTCGGCTTGGCGGCGGACCCGGACGTGCTGCGGATGCCGGATGTTGGCGAGGAACAGTAAGGCGGCGGTTCACCACCAAGGCACTAAGGCACGAAGGGGGCTGAATTCTTTGCCGCAAGAAGGCACAGAGGGCGCAGATCCTCCTTCGCTAAAGCTTCGGAGGACAGGCGAGAGGGCGGATTGGAAGAGAGTGGCCGCGCAGGCGTTTGGGAGGTGGAAGGCGACGACCCCTTGGACCTTACTCTCTATAAGCGCTTATTGACACCGAAAGCGCTTTCGTTTAAGTTGAAATTGTTGGAGAGCCACTACGCAGTGGGGGTTGGCTCGCAGATAAACAATTTAAAGGTACCGCCTTGGTGACAAGAGCCCATGGGGCTCTCTCGCAAGAGTAGCCAGGGCGGTCGCTTTTTAGTAGTAGAGCGTTGTCCCATTGCGAAAAATCTCGAACTCACTTTGGATGGCCGAACGAATCAGGTTATAGGAGCGTTCGTCGCTCCGATCCCATTTGCGATACACCGCCCAATTACAGTAGTCGGCAATCTGGAGGTCGCAGTTTGATTTCGAGTCGTGATGTAATATCCGGTAGCGCACTTCTGTCGGCAGCATGTTGGCCAGAGTCATCTTGACGGCCTTCTTCACCGCTTGGCGTTTTCGTTGCACCGGGATCTGATCCGTGAACACGATGACCTCCGCAAATTGGCGTATGTCGTGTGCCTTGATCACGTATCGCAATAGGTAACCAAGCATCTCGGGGTAGAAGCGCTCCTCCGCGCGTAGTGCTGGGCCGGTCTTCCTCTTTTCCACGACCAACGAATCAATACGGATGCCAGTCAGATTACGTTGAATAATGTCGAACACGCGATTGCGTGTTGCCTGCACATCCTCAGCTGCGTGAAAATATTCGATGTTGGCCCCGAGTTCCGCCAAATCATACTTCAGCTCGGTCAACTCCTTGTATGCGTGGAATGGGCGCTCCTTCGTGACGCTCGACAGCAGGAAGTATCGCGTGCCGTTTACGGAGAAATCCAAGTTCCCAGCTTCGTCGAGAAAGATGTATAGAAAACGGTCCGGCATGGTAGCTAGCCCATCATAAACGACCTGTGATGCCGAGATTGACGAACCACTTCAGTCGTGTCCTCTGTTCTGAGGCGTGGCGGCGTGCGGTTGTGTGCCATCCACATGCTCTTTGTAAGCTCCTTGTTCACGTCGCCTTCACCCGAACAGCTCCCAAATGCCGCTTGGGCTTCAGTGTCTTTTTGAGGCGGACCAGCGCGTCAATCAGCCCTTTGAGATGAAACCGGTTCGTTTCCGCAACTCTCATCTCGCGCCTCAAATACCCCTTCTTTTCCAAGCTGGCGGCCCACCGCCTGGCAGTCTTGACCGACACATGCATCCGCTGCGCGATGGTCTTGTATGCCGGAAACGGAGCCTTCTCGTCCCATTTGTACTGCATTAAGTGAACCACGAACATTGCTTCTCCGTAGGTCAGATCGTAGGGCTTCAATCGACAGTAGTTTTCTAAAAAGAACGAACTGATTGGAACAAATCCGTCTTTCTTCAGTTCGAGTGCCCAGCGCTTCTCGAATGTGAACTTCCCACTGTTGGATAATGGTGACTTCATGGGCGTAGAATCGTCGGGCGCAACGCTGGTTGCAACATTTGACTAAAGCGCCTGCTGCTTCTCCTTATCCTATTCTGTTGTTCAACTTCTTGTACTCTCGTTCTTGTTACTCTTCTTCAGTGGTCACACACGACCTCCCCGGCTGGTCAAATCCGGGTAGCCGCCTGGACAGCCTTGGGTGGGTGTGGGGTGGACATATTTTCCTCAGGTAAGCCCCTCAGTTCCAGTACTCCATTTGTATTTGCCCCCGAGATTCGCTGCGGCAGCAGTGGGTCGCGCGAAAGTGCTGGTGACAGTTGAACCTTCATCACTCAGCCATACACCGGATGATGCGGATTCTTGTCGATGACCGCTGCGCGAATCTTCTTCCGCAAAAACTCGCCTAGATTGTCTTCACGTTCCAACAGTTGCACGACCTCTTGTAGGCCGCACAGCACTACCACCATCCGGGCAAGCGCGTCCTTGCAGATCGTGACGGCGGGATCAGTGTAGCCAGAATACGATATGAGCATACCCCTCGCACAATGCCGCGTAAAGACTCGCACCAAATGTTGCGACACTTCTCCGGTCCCGAGCGGCTTGTCCCACCACTTCATCTCTACGAGATAAATCTCACCGTCCAACTCAATCACGCCGTCAATCTGTTCGACGATCCCTTCTCCAGTAGGCTCGACACGCGTGAACGATTCCCGCACCAATATGCCCGCTGCACTGAACAATCGGTTCAGGACACCTTCAAGTTGTTTTCCCCGCCGTTGCGGGTTGGGTTCGCCAAACAATGCCCCAAGATCTTTTTTTATCTGCTGCAACCGAGTTTTGCGCTCGTTAATCGCTGCGATCTTCTTATCCTCTTCGTCCAGTCGCTTTTTCCGTTCAGCCTCTTGCTCTTGTCGCATTCGCACAAAGGAATCCTTCACGTCTACGACACGGCGGATTTCCGAAACCAAGCCCTTCGCTTTGAGTTGATCATTCGGCCAGCAAACCCCGAAATCCTCCCATTCGACAATGCGCTTCAAGACTTCGCGGCGCTCTCGCAGCGTGGCTTCGCCTTTGTCGTTCAATCGGACAAGAACCTCGCGGACGATCTCATATTTGTTTACACTCTCACGGTCGGTAGCCACTTGGTGGTGGTAGTCCGCTGTCAGCTTTGACGGAACACCCGCACCCTGAAAAAACACGAGGACATCCTTCTTACTCCGGCACAAGAGAGGAATCGTGTCCACCAGTAGTTTGAGAAGCTCCGGTGGGTAATGATGGATGATGTCAACACTCACGA
>JBEKYJ010000064.1:0-18348 GCA_049511095.1 Verrucomicrobiia bacterium | reverse complement strand
CTCGATTTTGATTGCTGGGTTCTCGCTCACGCACGCTTCCTCGGCTAGTCATCCACGATCGGTCTATTTCTCCAAGTCCAAGAACATCGCGGAAGTCTTGACTTCGCTCTTGAGCAACCCCTGCTCACGGAACAGGTCAGCAAGCTTCTGAATGGCTTGCAGATCCACCTCCTGCGGCAACCACCAGTGATAAAGGCGGCACTTCTCAGCAAGGGCGGTGTCTAGGGGCGTGTACTTCGGCAGGTACTTCTTGGTCGCAGCCTCGTCGCTGCGAATGTCGCGTGAGGCACTCACGAGTGCCCGGTAGACGCTTTTCACCGCATCTGGATTCTTCCTCCAGAAATCCAGCGACACGCAGTTGGCCGTTACCGGAAATGGTTTCAGGATATACTTGTACCTTGGATTCTCCTCCAGCACGCGTCCGATTCCCTTATCCACCGCCGTGGTGACGCTTGGTTCGATGGTGAACAGGGCGTCGAATTGCTTCGAGCCAAGGGAAGGGAGTTGCAAGTCAGTCCTGACCTGTCGAATCGTCACATCCTTATCCGGGTCCATGAAGTTCTGCAGAATGCTCCGTAGGTTCATCAGTTGAGTTGTGCCCTCATAAGTTCCGACGACCTTGCCCTTGAGATCTGAAATGGATCGAATCGGCGAATCTGGGGGAACAAGAAGGGCCGATCCCCAATGGGTCTCGGTTTCCGCAGTCCCCAAGAACGCACGGAACTGGTCTGGTGCTTTCTCGAACGCCAGCAAGAGCGTCGAGATGCCGATCATGCCGGCCATGTCTGTGCGCTTGGCTAACAGTGCGTTGAGGTTCTCCGTTGCCGACTGGAACTTGACTAGTTCGACGTCAACACCTTCTCGCTGGAAGTACCCTTTCTCCAATGCCACGAATATCGCCAAGTCCGATGCGAATGGCATGTAACTGAGTCTGACCTTGGGAAACTGTTTCGGCTGCGGAGATGAAACTCCCGGCGTGCGAGAAGAATTCGTTGGCTGTTGCTTGCCGCAACCAACACAGAGCGTCGGTGCGACAAGGGCTAAGACAAGCAGATTCTTAAGAAGTGTGTATCGAAACCATGCGCGCTGCACGTTATCGCCTCCCCTGCGCAATTTCGGCGTGCCGCTTATCTGCGCGTGAACACTAGCAAGCCGAAAACGATTTTGGAAGTCCTTTGTGGCTTGATTAAAATGCGTCGTGGCAATTCCAGAACGTCTGTTCTTGAACCCAACGCGTCGTGGCGGGGGTGGTGCTTCTCCTACTCTGATACTAGCCAGGACCGTTCAGTTGGCAAGCACGAATTTGTCAGGCGTTGGTGCGCGAGTTCACGCACCCGATGATTTCCTCGATAGCCTTCGGCCTGTTAGCGGCAGCGGTGATGCGGGTGTCACAATCCCATGTGGTTACATCTTCCCAATCACCGCGTCACCAAACTCGCTGCATTTCACTTCTTTCGCGCCTTCCATTTGGCGGGCGAAATCGTAAGTGACGGTCTTGGCGTTGATGGCGCCGTCCACGCCTTTGATGATGAGGTCGGCGACTTCGGTCCAGCCGAGGTAGCGGAACATCATTTCCCCGCTGAGAATCACCGAGCCGGGGTTGACCTTGTCCTGGTTGGCGTATTTCGGCGCGGTGCCGTGCGTGGCTTCGAAGATGGCGTGGCCGGTGATGTAATTGATGTTGCCGCCGGGGGCGATGCCGACGCCGCCGACCTGTGCCGCGAGCGCGTCGCTGAGGTAATCGCCGTTGAGGTTGAGCGTGGCAATCACGTCGAAGTCCTCGGGCCGCGTGAGCACCTGCTGGAGCGTGATGTCGGCAATGGCGTCTTTGATGACGAGGCCCGCGCCGGGTTTGGCCTCGGGAATCTTGCACCACGGTCCGCCGTCCATCTCCACCGCGCCGTAGCGCTCCTTGGCTATCTTATAGCACCAATCGCGGAACGCGCCTTCGGTGAACTTCATGATGTTGCCCTTGTGGACAATCGTGACGCTCTTGCGATTGAACTTGATGGCGTAGAGGATCGCGGCATGAATCAGCCGTATCGTCCCGAGATAGCTGACCGGCTTGAAGCCGATGCCGACATCCACCACCGCGGGGCGTTCCGGAGCGCCGAGTGCCCGAAGCTGTTTCAGCCACTGCGCCGCCGCCTCTTTGGTTCCGAAGCGAATCTTCTTGAATTCCTTGGGAAACTCTTTCGCCAGGAAATCGAGGATCTTCTGCGCTTCGGGCGTGCCGCTCGCCCATTCGATGCCCGCGTAAATGTCCTCGGTGTTCTCGCGGAAGATCACCACGTCAACTTTCTCGGGATGCTTCACGGGCGAGGGGACACCCTTGAACCAGCGCACGGGCCGCAGGCAGACGTACAAGTCGAGCATCTGGCGCAACGCAACGTTTAAGCTGCGGATGCCTTTGCCGACAGGCGTGGTCAGCGGCCCTTTGATGCCGACGAGGTAATCCTGAAACGCCTTGACCGTTTCGTCGGGGAGCCAGTTGTTGGACTTCTTGAACGCGGTTTCGCCGGCGAAAACTTCCAGCCACTCGACTTTGCGTTTGCCGCCGTAGGCTTTCTTCACCGCCGCGTCGAACACGCGCACCGCGGCCGCCCAGATATCGGGCCCCGTGCCGTCACCGCGGATGAAGGGCAGGGTGGGATTGTCGGGGACGTTCAGTTTGCCGCCTTGAATGGAAATCTTTGCCATGGCGCGGCGATGATAACAGAGCAAAAAGGCTAGTCAATGATGGGGACGGGCGCGTATCGTGCGACGCGTGAGTTATTCTGTTTTATTCCGCCAATTTCCGCTCGATCAACTGGACGCGCTCGCGCCCCTCGTGGCACAGACGTTTGGTATCAACGACTACGATGCGCGCACGAAAATTCGGAAAGGCTGGGGATTTCTGGAGCGGGGGGCGACCGAGCAAGACGCGCGCCGCATCGTGGAGGCGATGGGCGATCTGGCGGGTGGCGTCGTGGCCATCGACAACACGCAACTGCTGACGCTGGCCGACCCGAAAGTAATGACCCGGTTCGATGCCGTGCCGAACGGCATGATGTTGGTCCTGCAATCGCCGCAGGAGCCGACGCGTCTGGTCGAATGGTCCGAACTGAGTGTCGTCGCCGCCGGCCGGGTTTCCGAAGACATCCTCGTGCGCGAATCGGGCGGGAACGAACGGACGATGGGAAAGATGATGATGGGCCTCGGCGTGTTCCTCGTCACCGGCATTCCTACGGGAATCTTTGGCGGCAAGAAGAAGAAGGACGCGAAGCCGGTGAAATCCAGCCGCGTGATCACGTTCGGGCGGATCGTTACCACCGTTGGCGAACAATTCGCCTTCAACCCCGACCACTTCGACTTCTCCGGGCTGGCGGAGAAAAAGCAGATGAATATGGCGGCGAATTTTCGCGTGTTGCTCGGCGAGTGGGCTCACGCGTCGTCGGCGAAAGTGAACCTGGGCGCGCGCCTCGTGCTCGAGAACCGCTCGATGACCCTCGCCAACTACACCGGCCTCCACGACTTCGAGACCGAATTGCTGTGGCTGGTGAATGCCGCGGCTACGGCATCCTGACGCCGGGAACGTTTATGCGGGCGCGATAGAGGCTGGTGCGGGCGCAGATGTAGAGCGTTTGGCGGTCGGGGTCGCCGAACGCGACGTTGGCCGGGCGTTCGGGCAGGATGATGTCGCCGCGCTTCTTTCCTGTGCGATCGAAAATCTCGACCGACTTCATGGCACAGATGTAAAGACTGCCTTCGGCATCCACACGGAAACCATCCGGGCGTTCGACATTGCAGAACACACGGCTATTGGCGATGGAGCCGTCGGCATTCACGTCGAAGGCGCGGATGTGGCCGAGTTCCGTATCGGCGATGTACAGAATCTTCTCGTCAGGCGAAAAGGCGAGGCCGTTGGGTTTGACAAAATCGCGCGCGAGAACCGTCAGGGCCTTGCCATCGGATGAAGCGCGAAACACGCCTTGGAAATCCAGCTCGCGCAGTTCGGGTTTCACGCCGTAGGGCGGATCGCTGAAACACACCGAGCCATCGCTTTTGCAGACGACATCGTTCGGGCTGTTGAGTCGCTTCCCTTCGTAATGCGTGGCGAGCGAGACGACGGTTCCGTCGGGTTCCGTGCGCGAGACGCGCCGGTTCTCGTGTTCGCAGGTGACGAGGCGGCCCTGCGGGTCGAGCGCGTTGCCGTTGGCCTGTCCGCTCGGCTCGCGAAACACGTTGCATGAATCTGCCGCAGGTGAATAGCGATGGATGCGGCTGGCAGGAATATCACTGAAAAGCAGTTCATTGCGCGCCGGAACCCACACCGGGCCTTCCAGGAATTGGAAACCACTCGCGACTATCTCAGCCGCCAGGCTTTGCATTGCCCTCCCTGGCAGGTCGTAACGGTGTCGAAGCGCGCAGGAGTGAAACTCCGATCACGGACAACCCAACGCGGTTTGCATCTGGATCAGCGGGGTCGTAATTCGAATCGCTTGCAATACTGTGAGACGATCTAGGGCCAGTTGGTGTTCCGTCGACAGAACCAAACGCCATATTCTGATGCACGCCGTTGTTTTGCGGCCTCGATTGACTTGCGTGGCGATGCTGTGAAGACTCTGGTGCAGCTTGGCTGCTGCGCGGGAATCAAGACCGAGCCCCGGGATCGCCGCATCGGCATCGCTGAGTTGCTCGCTCACGCTTTTTACGTGCACGGTGAAGCTGCACGAATTCGTGTTGCCCGACGGATCCCTTGCCAGGCAACGGACGGTCGTGTCGCCAACGGCGAAGGTTGAGCCCGAGGGCGGCGTGCACGAGACCGTCGCACTGCAATTGTCGCTGGCAACCGGATCGCCAAATGTGGCCACCGCGCCCGCGGGCGATACAGCCGGCGTCGTGATTGTCGACGGGCACGTGATGGTTGGCGGGGTATGGTCGACAACGGTCACCGTCGCGGTGCACGAGCCGGTTTGGCCGTTAAGGTCCGTGACCGTCAGCCTCACCGTGGTGCGGCCAAGTGAATACGGCCCGGCCGGCGACTGGCTCAGGGTGATCCTGTCGGTGGGATCGGGATCGAATGAGCCATTGTCGATGGAAGCATTGGCGGCACAATTCGACACCGCAGACACGGTCACATTCTTGCATATGGCGGTGGGCGGCCTGTCGTTAAATTCAAACGCGCCGATGTCACAGTGCGCAATTTGAGGACGGGCGACACCGCGTTGGTCCGTGGCGGGGCAGTCACTATCCGCGCCCGCATCAATGGCCGGGCTGGTGCTCAACAACGCGCAGGTGAACGTGGGGCCGCCGTTGCTGGCCAGTACACTGAGCCCGGGGGCCAGCGGATGCGCGGCGGAGCCGACCAGGTCGCCGTTCGTTCCGTTGACGAAGCCGGTACTGCCGTCGCTGACGCCAATCAAATTGTGGCCGCCCGAGGTGATCGTACCTCCCGCGTCCGGAATGGAATCCGCGGTGTTGCGCGCGATGATCGTGTTCAACACCTCCACGTGGCCTGAGAGAGTCGTGCCATAGGCCGAGACGTAACCATCGAAGTTGTAGATGCCGCCGGCGATTCCATGTCCGTCAGCGACATGACCCGCGCTGTTGCCGCCCGCGACCAAGTTCGATGTGACGGTACAGTTGAACAGGTACGTGCTGCTGAGCGCGTAGGTGAAAATTGCCCCGCCAAAACCGGCTCCCGCGCCGCCATTGGTGGAAACGCCACTGCCGGCATCCATCCCGCCCGTGCCGGGAGTTCCCACGGAGCCTGTAAGAGTGCCAACCCCTGTCGGCTGTCCGCCCGCACCGGCGCCCGCGCCGCCGCCGCCGAAACCGCCGTCCCCGCCGTTGCCCCCATTGCCGCCGTTGCCACCGTCTCCAGGACTGCTGACGACGCAACCGTCAGCCCCTCTGCCACCCGCGCCGCCACCACCGCCGAAACCACCGATGCCGCCATGTCCACCGTTGCCGCCGTTGCAGACCCCCGAGTCCTGCTCGCCCTCAGAAGCCGCACCACCGCCGCCCCCGACATCGGCGTCGCCCCCATCACTCCCATCACCGAATCCGGAGGAACCGAATCCGCCGCTCTGGTTACCGAGACCGTTTCCGCCGTCGCCGAACCCCTCGTTGTCCTGTGCAATTCCGGAAGTGCCGCCAACCGCGCGGTTGGCCGCGAACGTGCAGTTGCTGGCAATCACCAGGCCGTATGCGTTGAAAATCGCACCGCCAAACCCGCCCCCGCCACCACCACCCGAGAGATCGCCTCCACCTCCGATCGCCTGATTGTCGCTAAACGTGCTGTTCACGACGTAGAGCGCCGACGGGTCAAAACCAAGGCTATCCGTGCTCCCGTTGAAAATCGCCCCGCCCCCGCCGCCGCCACCCCCGCCACCCGGGCTGTGGCCGTCTTCGCCCTTGGACAGGTTATTCTTGAACGCGCATTGGGAAACGGTGAGCGTGCCATAGTTGAGGATGGCGCCGCCGCCGCCAATGAAATCATCAAAGGAATCCGTGCTGGCGACGCCGTTCGAGAGTGTCATGCCGGAAAACGTCACGGTCGTATCGCCGACGATGAGGAAAATGCGATTCGTGCCATCTCCACTGATGGTCAGCTTGTCGGCGCCAGGCCCAATGATCGAAAGCACGTAATAATCCAAGCCGATCGCTTCCGGTCCGTTCGGTACCGTGATGGTGGCCGGCAGCGGCACGCTGAACACAACGGTGTCGCCGTTATTCACATTCTGGAGGGCTTCATCCAGCGTACCCGGGCCGACACTGGCAGTATTGGTGACGGTAATTGTGGCCGCGCGAAGCGTGACGGGCAGGGTGGCCAGCAAAGCACAGCAGAAACAGGTTGTTAAGAGGAATGACCAGTTCATCGGCTTGATCCTTTCGGTGTCTGGAAATCAGCGGAGCGTGGGAACTATGGCGCGACCGCCATCTTCGAGGCAAGCGAAATCCGGCAAACGCAGCCTACCCGCTGTGGCGAATGTGGACGATGTCGCCGTCTTCGACGATGTAGTCCTTGCCTTTGACGTAGAGTTTGCCGGTTTCCTTGAGCTTCACCTCGGCGGCGTGGCCGGTATCGCCAGCCGCGGTCAGTTCGCCGTACTTCATTACCTCGGCGCGGATGAAACCCCGCGCGATGTCCGAATGGATCGCGTGGGCAGCCTCGACGGCATTCGCGCCGTGGCGGATGGTCCAGGCGCGGACTTCGTCTTCGCCCGTGGTGAAGAAGCAAATGTACCCGAGCGCTTTGTAGAGTTCGCGCGTGAGGAGGTGAATCGCGGGTTCCGTGACCCCGAGCGCCGACAAGAATTCGGCGCGTTCCGTGGGGCTCTCGATTTGCGCGACTTCGGCTTCGACCTTCGCGCAGAGTTCGCACACTTCGCTGCGCGGGCCGGTGAGCTTGGCCTTCGCCTGCTCGACGAGTTGCGGGTTGGGGAAATTGGATTCGCCGAGGTTAAGAGCGGTGACGATGCCTTTTACGGTGAGGAATTGCAGCGAGCGAAGGCGCTTTTCCTCGCCTTCATGCCACGGGTATTCGCGAAGTGATTTACCGTGTTCGAGGTGGGGCTTGAGTTTTTCGAGCGACGCCGCTTCGTCGGCGCGCTCCTGCTCGAATTTGCGTTTTTGGTCCTGCGCAATGCGGTTGAGCCGTGTTTCGATGAGGCTGAGGTCGCTGATGGTCAGTTCGAGATTCATCGCGTCGATATCCCGTAGCGGATCGATGGAGCCGTTCACATGAAACACCGCCGGATCCTCGAACGCGCGGACAACCTGGCATAACGCGTCCATGTCCTTGAGTTTGTTGAGCCACTGCTCGCGCAGTTTGGGCTCGTGGGGCGGGGCAGGGGCGAGGGTGCACTCGATCTCCGCGTACTTGGTCTTCTTCGGCTGGTACATGGCCGAGAGCTTGTCCACGCGCGGGTCGGCGACTTTCACGGCGCCAACATGATACTCCGTGGCGCGGCCAAGCAGGTGGTCGACGCCCACGCCAGTAAGCAGGGAAAAGACGGTCTTCTTGCCAACCTGCGGCAAGCCGATAAGCGCGATTTTCATGGGCAACGCCGCGTGGGAGCACGCGGTCTACAACGACTTGCAGAACGCTTCGATGCGGTCGAGACCCTTTTGAATGTTCTCCATCGAGCAGGCGTAGCTGAGCCGCACGTGCGCATCGCTGCCAAAGGCGATCCCGGGCACCACGGCGACCTTCTGTTCGTCGAGCAACTTGGCGCAGAAGGCGGTCGAACTGAGACCGCACCTGGAAATGTTGGGCAGCATGTAGAACGCGCCCATCGGCTTCACGCAGCTGACGCGGGGAATCTTCGTGAGGTGGTCGTACATGTAGGCCCGACGCTCCGCGAAGGCCTTGACCATCTCGCCGATGAATGATTGGTCGCCAGTCAATGCCGCCAGCGCGCCCTTCTGGGCGAAGCTGGTGGCGTTGGAAGTCGAGTGCGACTGGATGGAGTCGATTGCCGTCGCAATGGGTTCGGGTGCGGCAACGTAGCCGAGACGCCAGCCGGTCATGGCGTAAGCCTTGCTAAAGCCGTTGACGGTGATCGTCAGGTCGTAAATACTCTTGTCCAGCGACCCGAGGCTGACGGACTGGGTGCCGTCGTACGTGATTTTCTCGTAAATCTCGTCCGAGAGCATGAGGATGTCCTCTTCGATCGCGACTTCGGCGAGGGCCTGGAGTTCTTCGCGGGAATAGACGGAGCCGGTCGGGTTGCCCGGCGAATTGAGAATGATGAGTTTCGTAGCGGGAGTCATGGCCTCACGGAATTGGTCGGCGGTGATCTTGAAGCTGTTCGCTTCCTTGGTCTCGACGATCACGGGAGAAGCATCGGCGAGCTTGACCATTTCGGGATAACTCAGCCAGTACGGCGCGGGAATGATGACTTCGTCGCCGGCCTGGCAGGTGGCGAGGACGACGTTGTAGCACGAATGTTTCGCGCCGCAGTTGACGATGATCTGTGATGGCTTGTAGTCGAGACCGTTGTCGTTTTTCAACTTCTCGGCGATGGCGGCGCGCAATTCGGGGATGCCCGATGAGGGCGTGTACTTCGTGAAACCGGAAGCCAGCGCCTGCGCGGCGGCGTCCTTGATCGGTTGCGGCGTGTCGAAATCGGGTTCGCCGGCGCCGAAGCCGCAGACGTCGACGCCTTCGGCTTTAAGCTTCTTCGCCCTCGCGTCGATGGCGAGCGTGAGCGACGGGGTAAGGGTGGTGGCACGTTGGGCGAGTTGTTGCATTGTAATCCTTCTGGTGCTGATTCTGCGATTCGGGATTTCCAAATTGAGGGTTCAAAGTTTACAGTTGTAGAACTCCTCGACGAGCGGCTTCAGATTGTTGTCGCGAGCGCCGATGATTTTCATTTCGCGCTGCGCGTTGTCGGCGGAATCGCTGGCATGCGCGGCATTGACCATGATGTCCTGGCCGAGTTCGCGACGGATGGTGCCCGGCGGCGCCTTGCGTGGATCGGTGGGGCCGAGGACGCTGCGGATCTTGGCCACCGCGTCCGGGCCTTCGTACACGACCGCCAGGATCTTTTCCAAGCCGCGTTGCGTCTTGGCGGGACCCGAGCAGTCTTCCGGCTTGCGGCCAGTCATGAATTTCACGATCTGGCTGAACTGCTGCTCGGCAAAAAGCGGGCCCATGACTTCCCCAAGGGTCTTTTCAGCCTGCGGGTTGAGCCCGAAGGCGAATTCCTTTTCCAGCGCCACTCGCGCCCGCTGGCCGGAGATGTCCTTGAGTTTCTCACGGAGAACGGTGCGAACCGGCGCGTAAAACTCCTCGGCCTCGCCCACGCTCATGTGATGCACCTTGATGGCGATGATGTACAGACCCGTGCGCGAGAGCATGTCCACGATATTACCGGGGCGCGCGCTGGGAAAGCGAAAATTGTCGGGTTTCAGCAACACCAGGGTTTGTTCGATTTTCGCGTTCTTGGGGTACGAGACAACCTTTTCGAGGAAGCCATCGCCGGGCTCGGTGTACTTCGCCCAGAGCTTGAGTTTGATCTCCGCCTCTTCGGGCCCGGGGGCCGCCAGGACGGCCGGCTCGAAGTATTTCACCTGACCATCGAGGCCGACGACATAGTCACCATACGTGTCGCGGATCGTTTCCCCGGCGGTACCCTTGTCCGGTTGGAAACTGCCGACGACCTGACGCACCTTGCGCACGGCATCTTCGCCGCGGAACAACAGCATCATCACGCGACGACGCTGACCGGTCTTCGGGTCCGGTGAGTAATTGTCGAGAACGTACTGGCGGATGAGTTCCTGAATCTTACGGTCCTGTGGGTCTTTCGGCGAAACGGTGATTTCCGCGTATCGCTCCACTAATTCGCGGCCGGGGGCGAACATGCGGGCGGCGACCAACTCCAGCGCCGTGCGCGTAAACAAGCGCGCGATCACGCCGCCCGTACGGGACTTGAAAATCGTGTAGGGGTTGATGAGTACGTAGGCCAGTTCTTCTTTCGCAGGGCTCATGGACTGTCGCTATCAATTATTCAGATTTTTATAGTCTAGGCGTCGTGCCATACCAATTGAAAACTAACGGCCTCGCAAGCCTGTCCGCCAGCGAGGAACCTGTCTCGCTTCCTGGGTGAACCGAACCGATGAAGCGATGTCGGGGGGCTACTTCTTGGCACCCATGATACGGAACAGTTTCGTGCCGCAGTCAGGACAAACTCCCTGCATAGCGGGCCGGCCGTTCTTCATGGTCACTTCCTGGGCCTTCGCCATTTCCTTCTTTGCCTTGCACTTCACACAATAAGCTTCAGCCACGGTGCTTGCCTCCCTTAGGTTCGAGTTTCACTGAGAAAACTTACGCTGCATCTTACCGATACCGCCCAACGAGCGTCAAGGTGCAAAACTGTGACAAAAATACGCACTCTGGCCACGCTCCGAGGTTGTTTTTTGCCCGCAATCATGCTATCGTCAGAAATGCCTTAGTCGTTAGTGGCGCGCAAGGAAATGGACACTACTCTGACGAGCCAGGAAGTCCAAGGGGCCGGGTATATCCTGCGCCGGTTTCTCCCGTTCGCCTTGGCGGCGTTGTTGCTTCTACCGGCTGCGTGCGAGCGCTCGGGGACGGTCACTGACGCCGAGGCGGAACGTGAAGTCAACTACCAGCGGGCCAAAAAACTTGCCGAGCAGCACGACTTTCAGGGTTCCGCGGAGTTCTATAAAAGGGCGCTTTCGGTGAACCCGGACTTTGCCACCGCGCACTTGGAGTTGGGTCTGTTATGTGACGACAAGCTGGGTGACCCGATCGCAGCCATCTACCATTATGGGCGGTACTTGGAATTGCGACCTGATTCGGAGAAAAGGCAGTTGGTTGAGGATTTCATCGAGCGCGCCAAGCTGTCGTATGCCGCCAAGTTGCCGCAGTCACCGATTGTCGATCCGGGCGAGCTAACGCGGTTACAGAACGAGAAGGCGGCATTGCTACAGGAGAATGCGACGCTACGCACGCGTGTCGCGGAACTGCAAAAGGCGGCCAGTACCGCCGAGACAACAGTTGGCACACCCGCGGTACCGGTGGCTTCGTCACCCGCGCCCGCGGCGACAGTGGCGGCAACGGCACCCGCGCCGGCGACGGGGATCATCATGGCCGCAGCACCGATACCGTTGGCGACCGAATCGTCATCCTCGGAATCGCCGCATGCGCACTTATATGTCGTTCAAAAGGGCGACACATTGCAGTCGCTTGCGTTACGGTATTACGGCACGCGCGCTGGCTGGGAAAAAATTTATCAGGCAAATCGGAGCGGACTTCCGAGCAAGGACCAGTTGAAGGTGGGGCAGCAGTTGGTGATCCCTTGACGCGGGGGGGTGGATAGGCGGCGGCGAGACTTCTATGCTGAATAAGGTATTCGCGGGGTTGGTGATAGCGTTTTGGGCGGCCATGACGACGGCTCTGCTGCGCATCGACATGTTTCCCAGGCCGACGGCGCCCGAGGGTGTTTCGGCGGATTGGGTCTTGAAGAAAATATTCTCCAACCCTCATCCTGTTCGCCTCAGAGTGTACTATAATAAGAATCGCATCGGCTTTTGTCAGATTGATATCGAACCGAGTCCGGCTGACAACGTTTCCACTGGACGGCCATCAGAGCAGACGTCCGATGGCTATCTGGTCAGTAGTAAACTGAGTGTGTGGCTGTCAGCGTTCGGGATGCCGTCGCGACTATTGCTCAAAGGTACCAGCACGTTTGACAGAAATCGGGAGCTCGAGGGATTCGAGTTCGTGACAACCATCGGCGATGGTCGCACGAGCGATGGCTTCCCCGGTAATGGTCAGCTCAGCATCGTCGGGGATGATCGCACCAAGAAAGTGCAGGTGATGTTCGACTTTGGCGACTTCCACGACAATCGCTCTTTTGACTTCGACCAAGTCAAAGGCGCGGGTTTCGCCAACGCCTTTGGCTTGCCGGGAATGGCCAGCTTCGGTTTTCTCACCGGCGGACTACCCCGTTCGGTCGCCACGTCGTCCGAAGGCGGAGCGCGCCCGCGTCCGGTGATGACCGCATGCCTCGACAGCATCGAGGTCGCGGGCAGCTCTCAGCGTGCATTCCTGATTGACTCGAAAATCGACGATCAGCTGTGGATGAAGATCTGGGTGGACGATTCAGGAGAAGTGGTGCGGGTGGTCACGTCGCTGGGGTTGGAAATGCAAAGCCCCGCATTCGGCATGGCCGATGAGTCGAGCCGGCTGGTCCGTCGGGGACGACGGTGGGAGTGGCGATGATTCGCACCGAACACCTGACAAAAAAGTACGGGGGTCTGGTGGCCGTCAATGACCTTAGCCTGAATATCACCCAAGGCCAGTTCTTCGCGTTCCTCGGTCCGAACGGCGCGGGGAAGACGACCACGATCAAGCTGCTGGCGGGATTGCTGAAACCGACATCAGGCCGCGCGCTCGTCGGTGGTTACGACATCCAGAAGTATCCCGTCGAGGCGCGCAAGATTCTCAGCTACGTGCCGGATATGCCGTTCCTTTACGACAAGCTGGAGCCCATGGAGTTTATGCTGTTCATCGGCCAGCTTTACGGCATGGAACCCGCCGCGGTTGCGCGCGCCAGCAACGAGTTGTTCGACAGGTTTGGGTTGAACGAAATCCGGAAACAAATGATCGAAAACCTTTCCCATGGCACGCGGCAACGGCTTGTCATCGCCTCTGCGCTGCTGCACCGACCGAAGGTGATCATCATCGACGAACCGATGGTCGGGCTCGACCCGCGCAGCGCGCGCGTGGTGAAGAACGCGCTCAAGGAACGGACGCGCGCGGGCGTAACGGTGTTTCTCTCGACGCATGTGTTGCCCATCGCCGAGGAACTGGCTGATCAAGTGGGCATTCTGAACCACGGCCGGCTCATCGCCGTGGGCACGATTGACGAGTTGCGAAAAGTCAGCGGCCAGCAGGGCGAACTCGAAGACACATTTCTGGCGCTGACACGCGGAGAGGAGGCCGCGGTCGAAATACCATGAGCGGGCTGAGTTTTTTTCGGCTGCTGGCTGAGGTTAACGTCCGCCTCATGCGGCGTAACCTCCTCGCGTTGCGCGACAAGTCGTATTTGATGGTGTCGGTAATCACATTGTTTGTCCTCGGGTACTGGATCGCGGGTTACTCGGTTTTCTCCATGGGCTTTGTCCGGCTGGCACAAGTGCCGGGGCTGCAGATCATCGTGCTGGATCGGATGCTTTACTTGTTTTTTGCCTTCCTGTTCCTGATGTTGATGTTCTCCAACATGATCATTGGCTACTCGACATTGTTCAAGAGCCAGGAAACGCAGTGGATGCTCACGTTGCCCGTGCGCAGTCTCGACGTGTTTCGATGGAAGCTCTTGGAGACGACGCTACTGGCGAGTTGGGCGTTCCTCTTCCTGTCGGCGCCGCTGATGGTCGCCTACGGGAATGCGCGGCACGTGTCGCCGAATTTCTATCTGAAGGTCTTCCTGCTCTTCGTGCCGTTCACGTTGATCCCATCGGCCCTCGGCTCGATGGCCATTCTCGTCGTCACCCGCTACCTTCACCGGTGCGTCTTCAAGTGGGCACTGTTCGGCCTGAGCGCCATGGGCATCGCGTATGGCGTCGTGTTTTTGAAGCCGGTGACGGCGGAGAGCCTGGGCCAGGCACAGATGGTGGCCACGCTCCACCAGTTACTCCACAACAGCAACGTGACCGTTCAGCCGATGCTCCCGAGCTACTGGGTGGCGTCGAGCATGATTGCCTGGGGAGAAGGCTGGTCGGGGCGGGGAGTCTTCTACTTCATGGTCCTCCTGAGCAACGCCATGATGGCCATGCTGGTCTGTGTCACGGTCAGCCGCCGCCTGTACTATGAAGGCTGGTCGCGCAACCACAGCCAGGGCGATTTTCAACTCGGCGTCCCGCTGCTCGACAAGCCGATCAAGTTGCCGCACCCGGCCCTGACCGAGCGAATTGTGAACCTCTGGCCGCGGATGCACCATGCCACCCGGGCGCTCGTGATCAAAGACATCCGCGTCTTCTGGCGCGACACTTCCCAGTGGAGCCAGTTCGTCATCTTCTTCGGCCTCCTCGGCTTATACATGCTAAACCTTCGCAGCGTCGCCTACGACTGGGAAAACGAATACTGGGCCAGCTTCGTCTCCTTCCTCAACCTCGGCGCATCGAGCATGACCCTGGCCACGCTCACGACCCGCTTCGTCTTTCCCCAATTCAGCCTCGAAGGCAAACGCCTGTGGATGGTGGGCATGGTGCCCTACGGATTGAAACACGTTCTCCTGGAAAAATTCTGGCTCAGCAGCGTCTGCTCGGCGGCAATCACCGTGACCCTGATGCTGACGTCGAGCTTCATACTGCGGATTCCCGGCTGGCTGACCCTCCTGTTTGCCTCCACGGTCGTCGCCATGAGCTTTGCCCTCTGCGGCATCGCCGTCGGCGTCGGCGCCCTGTTTCCAAACTTCAGTCCCGGCTCAACCGCCAGCCAGCGCGACGACAACCCCGCCCGCATCGTCTCCGGCTTTGGCGGCACATTCTGTTTCATCCTCAGCCTCGCCTACCTCGTCCTCGTCATCGGCGCCGAGGTTTTCCCCTTGTATTCCAGCTTTGCCGCCAGCAACTTCACCGACCGCGGCCAACCTTGGGGCCTCGTCTTGTCCTGGATCTTCGTCGCCCTCCTCAGCCTCCTCGCCGCGAGCGTCCCCATGACCCTCGCCCTCAAAAAAGTCGAGACCCTCGAAATCTGACCCCGCCTCACTCCGCTTCACCCAGTTTCACCGCGTCTCGCGCATCCAATTCATCACCCCGCCGCCCGCCGCTGGCATTGAAACGACGTGAAATTCACGTCACAGGCGTGTTGATAATCGACCGCTGAATCTGCTATCAGTACCCCATGCCAGCCGCACGAATCGTCCCTCGCATTCGCGTCGTGTGCGGGCGAGACATCGCCCTCGGCCCCGGCAAGGTGGAATTGCTCGAGCACATTGCCCGCACGGGTAACTTGCGCAAGGCGGCGGCAGCGATGGAGATGTCCTACATGCGCGCGTGGACCCTCGTGCGGACGATGAACCGTTGTTTCAAAAAACCGCTGGTGATCGCGAAACGCGGCGGCACACAAGGCGGCGCCACACTCGTAACCGCTGAGGGCAAGGCCGTGGCTGCGCTGTATCGCCAGATGGAAGCGCAAAGCATGCAATCTGCGAAATCCACCCAAACCAAGTTGGCGAAGTATCTGCGTTAGCCGCACCGTCCGCCACCTTCATCCTTATTAATTCTTCCTTTCCGCTCCGCCTCATCCGTCCTGGGCACCCACACGTCCGTGAAAGTCAGTGCGAGTCCGCGTCCGTCAGTGCTTAGCTCTGCCCCACGCCGTTTCCGCCCCGAATCCCGTAGCCGCAGGCTTTAGCCTGCGCTCCCCCTTGCCGCGCCGACAATCCAGCCTCACCACCGCCCTTTGTAAGGGAATCCCTGACCGGCTTGCCCGTCCGCCATAGCTCGTAGAGCGACGGCGGATAAGGTTTTCCCTTACAAAGAAACATCCGTCCCAGCCTTGCCCCCACCGCCAAACGCTTGCTAGACTCCCCCACAGCGAGCCGGTCTTCCCTATGACCGAGAAACTACACACGCAATTCGCGGTGTCAGCCATCTTTCACACGGCTGATAACGCCCCGCTGAACTACGAACCCGACGTGATACGTCCCGGGCAGCCCACCCACCCACGCTTCACCATAAAGATCGCCCGCGCAGCCGCTCAGGGATTGTTTGCACCACGTCCAAATACAACCATCATGTAGAAGAGGAGGAAACCACCATGGACCTGAATACAGCCATTCTGCTCGGGCTACTCGAAAAGACAGTCGAAGACATCCCGCCGGCAGATCTCACCAATCGGGCGGGTCAATCCATCAACGTTGCCTACGGCCCGAACACCATCGCCTACAAAGTCATCACCACGTTTTATGGAAATGATCTCGCCACCGATATGAGGCCTCAACAAGGCGATCAAATCGTCTCCTTCGGTCTGATTCTTCAAGCGCCCAACAACGATGTCGTCGTTGCAATTCGTGGTACCGATGGCATTTGGGAATGGATCCATGACGCCGAATTCCTGACCGTACCCTGCCCATTTCCCGGTGGCGCGGGCCAGACCGAAGATGGCTTTACCGCCTTGTACAAATCTCTTCGGATTGCAGTGGACCCGGCTTCGACTACCGTGACCAATGCGTTGAAGACGCCCCCGCCAACGCTCAACTTCCAGCAGCCCATCGGTTCCGTGACGATCATTGGACACAGTCTCGGAGGCGCGCTGGCCACCTTGCTCGCCCTCGACGTCGCCTCGAATACCAACTTCAAAGATCCAATCGTCTTCACCTACGCCAGTCCGCGGACGGGGGATGCACAATTCGCCAACACCTACGACCAAGTGGTCCCCAACACGTCGCGCATCACCAATCGCCTGGACATTGTCCCCAAGGTTCCTTTTCAACCCCCCTATGTACACTTATCAGGATTGTATGAATTGACCCCGACCATCACGTTTACTCCTCTGCCAAAACCCTCGGTGAAATTCGACCTTGGCTGCGAACATCACATCACCACATATCTTTACCTCTTGTCTCTCAAAGGGGGAGGACCCGTTCTCCCGCTGGCTTCCCAGTGCGCCCCCTGAATGCCCCCCGCCTGCCTCGCATCCGCCGTGTAGCGTGCGCTGCCTGCCCTCGTGTCGTGTACGGGGTCCACAGCGCATTCGCTGTAAGTTTCCCCTCCCACGGAGGTTCACCCGCCGCAGGCAGGGGTAGGGGTGGGTGCTGCTCCGGATTGTAGGGCGAGCGCTCCGCTTGCCGCCCTCTGTACGGGAATCCCCGACACGCTTGTAAGGTTTTCCCTTACAAAGAAACATCCGTCCCACGCTTGCCCGCCCAGCCAAACGCTTGGTAGACTCCCCCACAGCGAGACGGTCCTTCCCATGACCGAGAAACTGAATAGGCAGTTCGCCGTATCAGCCATCTGCGCCGCGGTTGAAAACGCCACGCCGATTTACGAATTTGACGTGGTGCGTCTCGAGCGGGCCACCAAGCCGCGCCGCACACGCGACCTACTGCTGCCGAAGCTGATTTCGGGCGAGGTGGGTGTTTCCGAACTAGACATTGAGACAGGAGAAGAAGCCGCATGAGTGATCTCTACAACATCTACTGCGACGAGAGTTGCCATCTGGAGCATGATCGGCAGCCGGTCATGCTGTTTGGAGCGGTCATTTGCCCACGGGCCGAAATTCGACGCCTGAACAATGCGATTCTTGTGCTTAAGGACAGTCATCGCGCCAAGGGTGAGTTGAAATGGAACAAGGTTTCGCCATCACGTTTGGCGTTCTATCAGGAATTGATCGAGTTCTTCTTCCGTGAGCCGGCATTGCGGTTTCGGGCGTTGGTGGTAGGCAATAAGTCACGGTTGAACCACGAGTATTTCAACGCCGGTGAGCACGACACTTTTTACTTCAAGATGTACTACTACCTTCTGGAGCCGCTGGTCCAACGACCGCATCAGTACCACATCTACGTGGACGTCAAGGATACACGCAGCCGCCACAAGTTGAAGTTCCTGCAAGAGGTACTGTGCAACAAGAAGAAGGACTTAGACCAGCAACTCATCCCGCAAATCCAGTTTGCACCTGCAGAAGAACTGCATCTCATGCAACTATCTGATTTTCTCTTGGGTGCGGTTGGGTATCGCAATCGACCGGACTCGAACCGAAGCCAAGCGAAATTAGCGTGTGTTGAGATCATTGAGCGGAAGTGCGGCCGGATGCTGAAGGGCAGCACCCCACCGTGGGATGAAAAGCTGAACTTCTTCACGTTTACACCACGTGAGGCCGCGTAA
>JBEKYJ010000063.1:0-18757 GCA_049511095.1 Verrucomicrobiia bacterium | reverse complement strand
TCCCCGTTACGATGCTTGGACGACGGCCCGGTGATATCCACCGGATGCGGCCCGCCGATGTGAACGCCACTTTCATCAATGCGAACGTTCGGTATGTTGGCTAACGCCTCTCCCAGCGCGCGGCTCTTCGTCGTAGTGGTTACGCTCCCGGTTTGCGACTCCGCCACCGCGGTGGGAGCATTCGCCGTGTCGGCAACACTCGTCTCGGTCTGCGTCTGGAGTGTCGCCACGGCGGCCTCATCCAACGCGGCCAACACCGTCACTTTGCCCTCCGATTGCCGCGGCGCTGCCGCCAGGGCCACAAAAATCGTTACCATCAGGAATCTGTTCAATTGGCTTTTCATGAAGTCTCCTTCTCCTCTTTGCATATGGGACGCAGTGAGCAGGCGTTTTGGATTCAGAAACCTTTGCATCGGAACTCTATTTGATTCTAGCAGAATTGCTGGCTGAATCATTGGGAAATTGCGCGGTCGAATCCATGAGGCCGGCACACAATCTGAACGATTGTTTGAATTATTCTCCGTCTGGAGTAGTCTAATGTATCAGCAGAATGGAGTGTACCATGAAACAGGCAACCAGACTTTTCGGTGTGGCAGCGGTCGCCGTCAGCGTCAGCTTTTTGGCGTTGCCAGCGTTGGCACAGAGTGGCCACGGATCGGGCCACTCTGGGGGCGGTGGAACTGGCAGGGAGTTCCGCGGCGGCGGATTCCACGGTGGATACGGCGGCGGGTACCATGGCCGCAACTGGGGTTGGGGTTGGGGCTGGGGTGGTTGGTATCCCTGGGGTTTCTCTTACGCCTACGCGCCTCCGCCATACTATTACTACGATGGCTACTATTACGATCCGCCAGCCGCGTACTATCCGCCCCCTGTGGTGTACAGTTCGCAGCCAGCCGTAGTCTACACTTCACCACCGCCTGCACCAGCAATGGAGAGTCCGCAGCCACCGGCGGTTGACCGTCCGCTGTCACCGACCGCCGTGGATCGAGATTCAACTCCGCCGTCACCTCCCCCGGCACCGCGGCCTCAAAGTCCGCCGCCCCAGCGTCCCGACCAAGGTTCATCGACGAGTGTGGCGGATGTAAAGGCGTTGGCCAAGGCGGGCCTCAGTGACGAGGTCATCCTCAGCCACATCCGCAACTCACGTGCGGTGTATCACTTGACGACCGCGGAGATCATCGACCTGAAGGGAAGCGGTGTGAGTGAAAAAGTCATCGATTTCATGATCAACACCGGTGGTCGTTGACCCCGCTGGTCTTGCACCACTGAGTGCGTCCACTGGCTGTTGGCTGCACTGCTGGGTATTACCCCGCTGACCCGATAGAATCTGAAGGCGAAGGGTCGTCTTGAGGTTATTTCCCGGGCCACACCACCAAGAACTCATGGTAGGGTTTTACGGTATAGACGCGAAATCCTATCAGGGTTTTCACCTACGGCGTGATGCCTGTTTCCCCATTGCATCGTTGCACGGCTCAACTTCTGCTGTTGAAGCAACTTATGAAAACCGCGATGCGTATCGTTTTAAGAGCAACTGGAGCTGTCTTGATCACAGCCGCCTGCTTCCTTGCCGCACGAGGAGAAGGCGCAGACCAAACTGCGGGGGCGGTGCCACCGCCAAGCGACCGTGGCGCGATGGTGCGCGAAATGACGCTTGAGGACTGCTTGAGCGCGGCCATGCAGAGCAACCATCGGCGGCCGGCTTCGAAATTCGCCGTGGCCATGGCTGAGGCCCAGCATCGCCAGGCTTTGGCCGGGTATTGGCCGCAGATAACGGGCAAGGCGGGATACCAGCACATGGACGAATCGCCCAATTTCGTCTTCCCGTCCTCGAGCATCTCCCTTCCCGGCGGCGCAACCATCCCCGTCACCATCCCGGGCGTCGGCACTGTTCCCATCAGTTCCATCCCGATCCCCAAGCAGGACATCAAGTTGATGGACCCGGACTCGGTTCTGGCGTCGATGAATCTCACCTGGCTGCTTTATGACGGCGGCATGCGCCAAGGATATCGCGAACAGACCAAGGGCTTGGTGGATATGATGAAAGAGGAGGCCCGGCGCACCGACCTTGAAATCGCTGACAGCGTCAAGCGCATGTATTACGGCGCAGTGTTGGCGCGGCAGCTTCATCAGGTGGGCCTGGACACGCTAGCCCGCATGGAGGCCACTCTGAACCTGACCGAAACCATGTACAAAGAAGGATCCGGAAAAGTGAAGAAGACCGACTTTCTGGACAACAAGGTGATGGTCGAAACGCTCCGCGCCATGGTCGCTCTGCTGGAAAAGAATGAGGAAATGGCCCAAGCCGCCTTGGCGAACACGATGGGGCTGTCGTGGAACACCTCTATCAAGCCGTCGGTCAAGGAACTGCCCTACACGCCATACGCCGGTGACCTGGACAGCCTGGTCAGCACCGCCTACCAGTTCAGCCCGGATTGGACCAAGGTGGAGGCGGGACTTCAGGCCGCAGAAGGCGCGGTGCGCACCGCCAAGAGTGGGTATTCCCCGAAGCTGGCTGTTACGGGCGATGTCCACAAGTGGTGGAATGGCTATAGCGCCGGCTTGGCCACCGACCGAAACAAGGAAGGCTGGGAAGCAGGAGTCGGCGTCGAGATCCCGATCTTCGAAGGATTTCTGACGAAAAACAAAGTCGCGGAAACCCGCGCCCGGGTCGATCAAATCAAGGAACAGCAGTTTCTTCTCAAGGAAGGCATCGGCCTGCAGATTAGGGACGTTTTCCTCGGCTTGCGCGCCGTCCAGAAGTCTTACCAGGCCACGCTGGATGCCATGACGGCCGCCGGGGAGAACCGGGACTTGAACACGCGCGCCTACGAGAACGACCTCGTCGAGACGGAGAAGGTCATTCGCGCCCAGTTGATGGAAGCCCTGATGTCGGCCCAACATTACAAGACCCGTTACGATCACCTTGCCTTGCAGTCACAGATGAACCTGCTGGTCGGCACGGAAGTGCTTACGAAACTGAATTTGAACCAATAAACAATCGGGCTGTCGATGGTGCGGCGCGGTGCCGAGCCAGCCCAAGGATATGAACGAACATCCTCCAGACGGACCCGAATGGAAGTGGCCCGCTGGCGTGAGCCGGCGGTGCGTCTTCGCCTGTCTGCTCGCGGTGGCGGTCGGCCAGGCCCCTGTCCGGGCGCTTGAGGCTCCCACCGCCGCCAACTCCAACGGTGTGCTGCGTTTGGGCTTTTCCTCCAGCGTCTTTGTCGGGGTCAACGAGAACGACGCCAAGGCGGCCACGAAAGTTTGGGCCCAGACGATCCTGCTGGAACACGGCGCTACGGTTGTCGCGGAGCCGACAGTGCTCAACGGCAGGGAAGCGATCGCGAGCGCAGTGCGAAACAAACTCGTCGATGCCGTGACCATGACCGCCGAGGAATACTGGGTTCTTGGCGGCGAATTCATGTCCACCAACGCCGTCCTCGGCGCGAATGGCGGGCTGGCGACGGAAGAGTATCTTCTACTCGTCCACCGCGATAGCAATATCGGACGGATCGATGACCTGCGGGGACGCAGCCTGATCTTTTTCGAGAATGGCAGGGCCAGTCTGGCTCCCGTCTGGTTCGAGACTCTCCTGCTCAAGTCCGGCCTGGGTCAAACCAGTCAGTTTTGCGGCCGGGTGATCCAGGGAACCAAACTCTCGCAGGTGGTTCTGCCGGTGTTCTTCCGTCAGGCCGACGCGTGCGTGGTGACTCGGCGGGGATTCCAAACCATGGTCGAACTCAACCCCCAGGTGGGCCAGCAGTTGAAGACTCTGGTGTCCTCGCCCGCAATGGTACCCGTTGCGTTTCTATTTCGAGCCGATTACTCCGATCCGGTCAGAGACCGGATTGTGGCCGAAATTGAGAAAGTGCATTCATCGGTCGCCGCCCAGCAGGTCTTGACGCTTTTCCAATGTGAGAACCTGCAGGTCCGCCCGGTCTCTGCTCTGGACACCGCCCTGGAGTTGCTGGCGACTCATGGGCGGCTGTCTGAAGCGGCAACCCAGGCCGAGTTGGCCCGCACGAATGTCACGCTCGCCACCGTTAAAACTGGCGTCCCATAACTCATCCTGACCCCGCAGACTCCACTTTCAAAGACCAGTTGCCGCCAGTCCGCAGCATCCCTGCGGTGGGTGGGACCGAAGGACGGACTTGGCCTGATTCTGTCTTGTTTACTCACGTCCTCGCTGCTCCGGGCCGGGGAAACGGCCACGGCTCATCAGGATCAGTCTTCAGTGCGGTTCTGCATGTCCAGCAGAATGTTTCGGGAGGTCAACGAAAATGACGCCCGGGCGTCAGTGAAAGCCTATGCCAAAGAGATCGCTGAGAGCCGCGGGCTGATCGCCGATCCGAACCCAAGAGTCTTCACAGGCACTGACGAGTTGACCAAACTGCTCAAGCGTGGGGAAGCGGACCTCGTTTCCCTGCCGACTCCGGAGTTCCTGGCGCTGGAAGAGAACCTGGTAACCGGGCCTTTCCTCCTTTCGCTTATCAACGGCTCTGATTGTGAGGAGTACGTGCTGCTCGTGCGTGCAGATAGCGGTGTCAATACGCTCTCCGATCTGAAAGGACGCCGCGTGTTGGTGCTCGACAGCCTGCAAGGCTCACTGGCCGAATGCTGGTTGGAAGTGCTGTTGGGTAAGCAGGTGCTGGCGCCGCCGGAGACGTTCTTCAGCCGCGTTACCCTGATCACCAAGACTTCCCAGACGGTGCTACCGGTTTTTTTCCATCAGAGCGATGCCTGTGTGATCACCCGCCAGGGTTTCGCTCTGATGGGCGAACTCAACCCGCAAGTTACCAAACAGCTCCGCGTCTTGGCGGCCTCGCCGCAGCTTGTGCCGCATCTGACCTGCTTCCGCGTCGGGTTTGACACGTTGCTCAAGGAGAAGATTGTCGCCGCCATCACGGACGCCAATACCACTACCACCGGCAAGCAGTTGATGAATATCTTTCAGTGTGACCGCATTGAGAAGAGGCCCCTTTCAATGTTGCAGAGCACGCGGGAATTGCTGGCGGCCTACGCTCGGCTGCACGGCAAGACCGTCAGCTCGCAATCCGCGCAAAACGAGCTTCTGTCCGTCCACTCCGGAGGAGCAGGCCAATGAAGAACCTGCCCTTTCCTCGTGGCTTGTGGGGCCACGCCCGAGCCGGCAGCGCGCTCGCTGTCACGCTGGCAATAATGATGATCCTCTGCCTCCGTGGCGGGCCGGTCGGGGCAGCCGAACCGGCAAAGGACACAAGCAAACCCAAATACCGCGTGCTGTTTTCGAACGACCTGTTCAATAACGTCAACCACAATGATGTGCTGGTTGCTTTCAAGGTTTGGATCGAAACCGTGCTCAAAAACCGGAACTATCCCATGGAGGCTGAAATCGATTCTTACGACGGCCTCGACGAGGCCGAGAAGCGCATCCAGGAAGGGACCGTGGACCTCGTCATTTTCAATTCAATAGATTACCTCCAAACGTCCCAAACCAACCAACTGGACGCGGTGTTCGTCGCCGAGCGCCAAAAGAAAACGATGTTTGATGATTATCTGCTCGTCTCACGACGGGATCGGAATTTCACGAGCCTGGCCGATCTGCGCGGCAAAAGTGTGATCTTTTTCGATTACGGAGCCAAGTTGGGGCGACTATGGATGGACGTGACCCTTGGCGAAAGCGGACTTGGTTCGGCGGGTGAATTCTTTGGATCGATTAGCGATGCCACCAAGGCGACATCGATTGTCCTCCCCGTGTTCTTCGGCAAGGCCGACGCCTGCGTGGTGGGTCGGTCGAGCTTGGAGACCATGCAGGAACTGAATCCGCAACTGGCCACCCAACTCCAGGTGCTGACCAACTCGGTTTGTTTGCCGGAAAGCGTGATCTGCCTGCCCAAGCACTACGCTTGGGACCGGGAAGCGGCGTTGCGCGGTCTTGCCGAGTTGGACACCGAGCCGCGCGGACAACAGATTCTGCTTATCTTCAAAATCAACAAGCTGGATCCTTTCAGACCCGAGCAACTGGACGGCCTGCGGGATCTCAAAGCGAGATACGACAGGCTGAGCCCGCCGACCGCACCGCAGAAAGCCGTTGCAGCCTCAACCGGAACCCCCAAACCATGATCCCCGCGCAACAACCGGCAGAGAGAGCACCGATGGTCAATCGGCGCGGCGCCGCGCCCTCCCTCAAGCCAGCTCTCAGCCCGGAAGGACATCGGCGCGGCTGGGCGATGACACTGGGTTTCGCGCTACTGTGCTTGTTGGTCGCCCCGCCCCGGACCTCCGCGCAGGAGGCCGGCCCGCAACACTTGTCGTTGCACGTGGCATACACCCGCTCCAGTTTTCACAATGTGAATCCCAGCGACGCTGCGGCGGCGTTTCGAATCTTCGCCCAAACCGCGGCGCGGAAGCGTGGATACGAATCGGACATCGATGTGCAGCTCTTCGACAGCCCGGCGGCCTGCGAGGCCGAAATCAAGAAGGGCACCATCAATCTCGCGATCCTGGATGCGTGGGACTATCTGGGCATGGACATCCAGCCGGTGATGGAGCCGGTCTTTGTGCATTTGGAGCAAGGCGTGATCTTAAAAGACTACCTGCTGCTCACCCGCCGGGGCAGCGGGCTGACGGTTTTGGCCGACCTGCGAGGCAAGGACCTCATGATGCTGGAGGGCAAGGGGGGCAATCTGTCCCGCGCCTGGCTCGACAGCCTGCTGCTGGCGCAACATCTCGAAACCAAAGAGGCCTTCTTTCGCAAGCTGGAGCCGGTGGCCAAACCCTCCGCCGCCGTCCTGCCGGTCTTCTTCGGCACCAAATCGGCCTGTCTGGTGGACCGCGCGGCATTCCAAATCATGTCCGAACTGAATCCTCAGGTGGGCAGCAACCTGTTGGTCCTGGCGGTTTCCGACCCTTACCTGGAGAGCATCACCTGCATTGGCAGGTCCGGCTGGCCCTCCGAGCGGGCCCGGCAGGACCTGATTCAAGCCATGGCCGAGTTCCACCTCGAGCCTAATGGGCGGCAAATCCTCGAGCTCTTCAAGGTGGACCAATTGGTGCCGTTCAAAGATGAATATCTGAATACCGCACGGAAGCTTTGGGTTGCCTCTGAACCCTTGGGCAAAAAGAACCTTGCCAGCCTGCTTGGCGGTCAAACCAAGAGTGAACCATGAACAATACCAAAACCAGACGATTCGGCATCACGTTGAAGATCGCGATGCTCGCGTGGTTGATCACCTTTGTAACGATGTCCATCTTCGTCGTGGTGATCATCCCCCAGCAGAAACGAACCTTCCTGGAAAACCTTGAATCGAAGGCCAACGGTGTGGCCGTCTCCATCCGCGATGTGGCGGCCGGGGCCGTCGTCAACGAGGACTATGGCACGCTTGTGGAACACTGCATGCAAATCGTCAAGGGGGACAAATCCATTGAGTATCTGGTGATCACGAAAAACAACGGCGAGTCCTGGATCCACGAGAAATCGGGCTGGCGGTGCAGCCCGTTGCCCGACCAGTGGCACTCCACGACACGCGCCCCGAGCGGCGGCATTAGCGTCGTTTCCGAGTTCCATCGCCGCGTGTTCCACTACTCCCAGCCGTTCGACTATTCGGGCATCCAGTGGGGCTGGGTTCATGTCGGGCTTTCGCTGGAAACCTACGACCACAGCGTTGCCACCGTGTACCGACGCACCGGCATTCTGGCGCTCATCTGCATCCTGCTGAGCCTTCTGGCCTCCGTCCTTTACACCAGACTCCTGGTCAGGCCGATTCTGACCCTCCAATCGGTCGTCCGCCGGATTGCGAGCGGCGATCTCTCAGCTCGGGCCGTCATTCACACTGGCGACGAAGTCGAGCTCCTGGCCAACTCGTTCAACGCGATGGCCGGGTCGCTTCAGCAATCGCATGCGGAGGTTCTCAACTACCAGCAAACCCTTGAACAGCGCGTGAAGGATCGCACGATCGAGTTGGAGAAGGAAATCGCCGAGCGCAAGCAAGCGGAGGGGGCCCTGCGCGACAGCGAGGCGCGGTATCGCACTCTTTTCGATAACGCTGCCGAAGCCGTTTGGCTGATGACGGATGTTTTTCTCGACTGCAACGAGATGGCCTGTACGTTATGGGCGTGCAACCGAGAGGACATTATTGGACACACGCCCGCTGAGTTCTCACCACCGACGCAGCCCGATGGCAAAGATTCGGCTCAAGCCGCCAAGGAACGAATCGACGCGGCGCTTGGGGGCCACCCGCAACTCTTTTATTGGCTGCACAAGCGTAAGGATGGCACTCTTGTCGATGCCGAAATCTCGCTCACGGATGTCACTGTTGGAGGACAACGCCTCCTTCTCGCCATGGGTCGCGACATTACCGAGCGCAAGCGAGCCCAAACGCAGGTGGAGGACCTGCACCGACAACTCCTGGATATCTCTCGCGAAGCGGGCATGGCCGAGGTGGCCACCAATGTCCTCCACAACGTTGGCAATGTGCTCAACAGCGTTAACGTCTCCACCGCCCTGGTCTCCAAAAAGATTCGAGAATCCAGGGTATCCAGTCTGGCAAAAGTTGTGGCTTTGATGCGTGCGCACCAGAATGACCTGCCAGCTTTCCTTACCCAGGATCCGAATGGCATGGAGTTGTGTGACTACCTGGACAACCTGGCTCAATACCTGAGCAAAGAACAAACAGGGATCCTTACAGAGATCGAATCACTCAATGCCAATATCGAACACATTAAAGAAATCGTGACGATGCAGCAAGGTTATGCGCGGGCATACGGCATCGTGGAAACATTGCCGATTGTGGATTTGGTGGAAGATACACTCCGCCTGAATGCCGGCGCGCTCGCACGCCATCAAGTGCAAGTGATTCGCGATTATACCGCCACGCCGTCGGTTCCCGTGGATAAGCACAAAGTATTACAGATCCTGATTAATCTGGTGCGAAATGCCAAATATGCCCTGGATGAAAGCGGACGAAAGGACAAGCTCTTGACCATTCGCGTGGCGACGGACCACGATGACTTTGTAGGGATTTCGGTAATTGACAACGGCGTGGGAATCCCGCCGGAGAATCTGACACGGATCTTCGCGCATGGATTCACGACGCGAAAAGACGGACACGGGTTTGGCCTGCACAGCGGCGCCGTCGCGGTGAAGGAGATGGGCGGGAGCTTGAGCGTGCACAGCGACGGGCCAGGTCAAGGGGCCGCGTTTACGTTATCCCTGCCATTACATCAGAAGCACGAGGCCCTATGAACAATCAAGATTCCAATAAGAGCTACCGAATTCTGGTGATCGACGACAATCGCGCGATTCACGAAGATTTTCGGAAGATCCTTTGCTCGTCCAGCGCCGAGGCAACGGCTCTGGGTAAGGCAGAGGCAAAACTGTTCGCCGAACCGACCCGGGTCAGACAATCAGCAGTCTTCGAGATCGACTCTGCCTATCAAGGCGAGGAGGGTTTGGAGCGGGTTCGTCAGTCCCTCCAGAGTGGACGGCCTTACGCGATGGCGACTGTGGACGTGCGAATGCCTCCCGGTTGGGACGGAATTGAGACCACGCAGAAGCTTTGGAAAGTTGATCCCGATCTTCAAGTGGTGATCTGCAGCGCGTACTCGGACTATTCGTGGGACGAGATTATTGCCAGGCTTGGGAACTCGGATCGCTTGCTGTTTCTCAAGAAACCCTTTGACGCGATGGAAATCCTGCAATTGGCCAATGCGCTGACGGAAAAGTGGCGCTTGATCGGCCAAGTGAGGAACCAAATGGCCGATCTGGAAGGAATCGTCCGTGATCGGACCCAGCAACTCCAGGTGACCAATGACAAACTCCTTGTGACCAATGACAAACTCGTTGCGGAAATCGCCGGGCATCGCGAAAGCGAGCAGCGACTAAAACACGTGCTCGGAGAGCTGAGGGACAGCCAGCAGCGTGTCATTCGGCAGGAGCGCCTGCGCGCCCTAGGCGGCATGGCCAGCGGCATCGCCCACGATTTCAACAACGCTCTCGTCAGCGTCCTCGGTTTAAGTGAACTGTTACTGCGCCACCCGGAGGACTTGGAAGACAAACAAAAGACGAAACACTACGTGGAGATGATCAACACCAGCGCCAAGGACGCCGGTGACATCGTGAATCGTCTCCGTGAGTTTTACCGTCATCGCGAGGGGGGGGAAGTATTTGGGATGGTTGACCTGAACCAGCTTATCGAGGAGGCCATTTCGCTAACGCAACCCAAGTGGAAGGCACAAGCGGAGGCCAAGAACATCTCCATTACCGTGGAGAAGGAACTCCAGAACATTCCACTCGTCGCCGGCAACGCCGGCGAGTTGCGCGAAGTGCTGACGAATTTGATTTTTAACGCGATCGACGCCATGCCGCGCGGTGGAACCATCGTGGTCCGCACGCGTAGCGATGACCGTCAGGTCACGCTCGAAGTCAGCGACACGGGCACCGGCATGACCGACGAGGTATGCCAGCGTTGTCTCGAACCGTTCTTCACGACCAAAGGTGATCGCGGCACTGGTTTGGGATTGTCCAAGGTGTATGGCATTGTGCAACGCCACCATGGCACGGTCGACATCAACAGTGAGGTCGGGAAGGGCTCCACCTTCATCATCTGCATTCCGCACCAGCCGGCAAAGCCACAATCGGTGCTCCCCTCGCAGCCGATGAAGGCCCCCCAACATTTGCACGTGCTCGTGGTGGACGACGAACCGATGGTGCGCAAGATCATTGGTGAATATCTTGCAAGGGACGGACATGCGGTGGAAGTTGCCGACGGCGGGCGCGACGGGCTAGAGAAGTTTCGCAAAGGCCAGTTTGATCTCGTGGTTGTCGATCGCGCCATGCCCAGCATGAGCGGCGACCAAGTGGCAACGGCCATCCGATCCATCGACCCAAACGTGCCCGTCATTATGCTCACCGGCTTCGGTGCAATGATGAAGGATGCCGACGAGAAGCCCACCGCTGTGGACTTGATCGTTGGCAAACCGGTAACGATTAACGACCTGCGCGCAGCGATCACCGAAGCCGTCGGTCTTCACGCCACCTCGCTTCGCGAGGCTTCGCCATCCCGTCTCCTTGAGGCGGAGGTATAGTGCGACTGGTTCAGACGCAGAAGTTCGGTCCGGCACGGCTACAAACTTTCCACGATTTCGGTAATACTCAATGCCGAAGAACCAAGAAGTTTCCCACGGCCACGAGGCGTTACACCCACAATTGGCGGTCGAGGGTGCGGTATTGGATGGCTTCGGAGATGTGCTGGGACTGGATTAGCGCGGAAGAATCGAGGTCGGCCATCGTGCGGGAGACTTTGAGGATGCGGTCGTAGGCGCGGGCGCTGAGGTTGAGTTCCGTCATCGCCATCTTGAGCAACTGCTGGCATTCGTCATCAAGCGCGCAGAATTTTTTGATCTCCTTGGGCGCAATGCGGGCGTTGGTATGACCGAACCGTTCGCGTTGAATGGCCCGCGCGGATTCGACGCGGGCGCGGATCTTCCCGGAGTGTTCACCGGTCCCCTCGCCCGCCATTTCCTTGTATTTGACCGAGGGGACTTCGACGTGGATGTCGATGCGGTCGAGCAACGGCCCGGAAATCTTGTTGCGATATTTCGTGATCATGTTCGGCGAACAACGGCACTCGCGTTTCGGGTCGCCGTAGAAGCCGCAGGGACAGGGGTTCATCGCCGCGACGAGCATGAAGTTGGCGGGAAACGTCATCGTGCCGCTGGCGCGGGAAATCACGACGCGGCCTTCCTCGAGGGGTTCGCGCAAGGCCTCGAGCACGTCGCGATGGAATTCCGGCAATTCGTCAAGGAACAGCACGCCGTTGTGGGCGAGGCTGATCTCGCCGGGGGTGAGGTTGGCCGTGCCGCCGAGCAGGCCGGCGTTGCTGGTCGTGTGATGCGGGGCGCGGAACGGACGGGTGGCGACGAGCGCCTGCCCTTTCGGCAGCAACCCGAGAATGCTGTGGATCTTGGTCGTCTCCAGCGCTTCGTCGAGGGTGGTTTGCGGCATGATCGTCGGCACGCGTTTCGCCAGCAACGTCTTGCCGCTGCCCGGCGGGCCGATCATCAGGATGTTGTGGCCGCCGGCGGCGGCGACTTCCAGCGCGCGTTTCACGTGCTCCTGGCCTTTCACATCGACGAAATCGATGTCGTAACTGCGCTGTTGCTGGAAAATTTCACCCGGATCTTCACGGAGCGGTTGCAGGTCGCGTTTGCCCGCGAGGAACTCGGCGACCTCGCGCAGGTTTCTGGCGGGATACACGTCGATACCTTGGACGACGGCGGCTTCCGGCGCGTTATCGGCGGGAACGATCAGGCCGCGTTTCTTTTGTTCGCGGGCGCAAATCGCGGTGGGCAGGATGCCGTTGACGCTGCGGACTTCGCCGCTGAGCGCGAGTTCGCCGACGATGGCGAAGTCTTCGAGGTCTTTAGCCGCTATTTGCTCGCTGACGGCGAGAATTCCGATGGCGATGGGAAGATCGAAGCTTGGTCCCTCCTTCTTCACGTCGGCAGGCGCGGGCGTTTTTTGTGTATGTTTAGCCAACGAACGGGCAATCCGGTTCTTGTATAATGGTAACAGGTAGCAACACTGACGGCAAAAGTGAACGCACAAGCACAGGAAAGATTTGCAGTGATCTACGCCCGCCAGTCGCGGGACGACGACCGCACGAAGCGCCGTCGTTTGGCGGCGGCTGACGGCGTGGAGGTGGACAGCGACAGCGTTGAACAACAAATCGCTGACGGAGAACATCTGGCGAAAAAATTGGACATACCCGTTCGGTATGTCTTCAAGGAGCCGCCCAACACATCCGGCAAATGGTTTCCAGCCCGATGGTGCGAGACGGCACAAAAGCGTGAGAAGCGACCCGCACTGGAGAGCACGCTTCAAGTTGTCGAGCAGGCGGCAGCGCGTGGCGCGGCGGTCGCCATCATCGCCCGCAAGCGGGATCGACTGTGCCGCAGCCTCGCCTTGAGCATCCGCCTGTATGAGTGGCTACACAAACACGGCGCAACGATTGAGTGCACCGACGAATCAAGTTTCGGGAATGACGCGAATGGACGGTTTGCGTTGCACAACTTGGCAGCGATGGCACAGTGGACACTTGATCAAACCACGGAGAACGCCAAGACCTCGAAACGCCGCGCCAAGGAACTTGGAAAGAAGATGGGGCCGGTCTGGACATTCGGTTATCGCGACGGAGCCGAGCACGGCACCGTCGAGGTCGCGTCGGACGCGGCGGGGACCGTGCGAGAAGTGTTCCAGATGTTCATAGATGGCGCGACGGTGATGGACATTTGCCGCTGGTTGAATGAAACGCACCGAGGCTTGTGCCGACCCAAGATCAACCGGCAGGACGCGTCTTGGCACCCGGTCACGGTTCGCCGTATGTTGGAGAACCGTCGATATGTCGGTCTGAATGACGACGGAACCAAGAGCAAGTTGTACGAGGCGATCGTTGCGCCCGAAATGTTTTGGAAGGCGCACGAACTTCTAAGTGCACGCCAGGGAATCCGAGTCACGCGAAAGGAACACGACCGACCATTGCGCGGGTTGCTGTTGTGCGGCTACTGCAACGGAACCTTGCAGACGATCAATATGAGTCCCGCGTGCCGCGAGGTGAAATTGTACGCTTGCGCCCGCACCGGGATCCCGCACGAGCACCGACCATTCGTGATGCGGGAAAGCCGTTGGCTGGACTTCCTGCGGGCGTTTTTCGTCCGGGACATTGCGCCCGAGGTTGACAGCACCGAGGTGGCGCTGTTGAAGGCGCAGTCCGCCAGCATCGACAATGAAATCGAGAGGCTTGCGGGGATGCTGGCAGACAAGCAATTGTCCGCGCAAGCCTATGGCGTGGCGACGCGGCACTTGGAATCACGGCGGGACAAACTGGCGTCGCAACTTGCCAATCTACCAGCGAAGCGCGAAGCGATTGACCCGAACGACTGGAAGAAGTTGCGCTGTGGAGAGCAGCGCCAATTGCTGGAACTGTTCATCGACCGAATCGTGGTGTTCAATGGTCACTGCGATGTGTACCGCGCCGACGCACCCGATGTGCCGTTCCGATTCCCGGCAATGAAGGAGCCCGAACGCGCCAAGCGAGCAAGCACCTGCCTTTGTCCTTCGGGCTTTGCCCGCGCCCAAGCCAACGCGATATTGCTTGGCATCGAAGGTCGTATGCGGCGGCTGACTGGCAAGCCCGACCCGGCGCGATACGAGGATCGCTTTGTGTCCGCACAGTGGAAGCCGTGGCGGTCGGATCGCTTCTATCCTGCCACGGAATTCGCGGCGCGGCTGGTGTCGCGGCGGGCACGCAAGCGCCACGGCTTGACGGGCGGCAAGGGTTACCCGGGCCGGAAGACGACGCGAAGCGTCACTGCCACAGCAATCGCCTGAACATTCTCCGCGTGAGACGCACGATCAGAAAACCACTGCACCGCGCCTCAACCAAGTCTTGCAAGTCCTCGTGGCAGGTGAGACAGACTGCTTCCTGCCGACCGTCGCGCCGAACGCACTCCCTACCCTGCCGAATCGTCCCGCCACAGTTGACGCAGACGGTCGCGACCTTGGTGCGTTCGATGATGGTCACAACTCTATCGAATCCTTCCCTGTCCGTCTTGGCGTGTTGGTTCTTATGACTGCAATTGGAGGAATTGGCGGCGGTGCTGGAATTAAGGTTACGACCGCCCGCAATTCTGAAATCGCGTTTGAAAGATGTTTCCCTTGTGTCGCGTCAGCACCCTTTAGGTTTTGAATCGCGGTGATGATGTTGGTCACTTCCGTCTTTGTCATAATGTCTCCTTACCCGGTCCACCCGGATCTCCAGCGTGCCCTTTGGGAATCGCGCCACGGCAAAACTCTTTCCCGCGTAGATCGCCGCGCCGCGCCGCTGGCAAGCCTCAACGAAGGTGCGGACGAGTGCGGGTTGCTTCTCCACGGATGGAATCGTACAGCGCCACGCCGCGCTGCTCAACGACAATATCCAGCGATCCGCAACGGCTGTCTCGGAAACATAACCCGCCAGAACTTCCCTCGATCCCGTCGTTTCAATTCCTCATCGCGGTCGGTTTGCCAGGTTCTCAGAATTCGTCCGCTGAGTTTCGGCATTGGCGGTGTAGTTCGCCACGAGGCGCGAGCGTCATTTGGCGGCGTGGAGTAGGTCATCTAATGACACCCTCGCAGGCAATAGGCGAAAACGGCGAATGCCAGGAGCGCGATGATGCCGAATGTTTCCTTGGACAAATCCAGTCGTATCTGGTGCCGCTCGATCACTTGTCCACATTCGGGACACCGGCGCTTGTTGAGCGTCACCCGTTGGCGAAGTTTGAGTCGAGTCGAGCAATTGGGACAGACCCACACATACATACGGCGGATTGTACCAGCCTCTTCCGGCCTTGCAAACCTTCCACCGAGGCAGTACACCGGGCAGGGATGCGAACGAAGGATATTGACGACGCACTGATTGAGTACATCGGCACGAGCCACGCAATGCACCGCGTCGGGAATTCGACCCTCGTCAACGCGGACTGCTTCAAGTGGCTTGCCACAGCGCCGGGTGGAAGCATTCACGCCATCGTGACCGACCCACCTTATGGCGTGAAGGAATTCGACGACGACCAAATGGAAAAGCGTTCCAACGGTCGCGGCGGGATTTGGAGATTGCCGCCATCCTTCGGCGGGCATACGCGAGCGCCGGTTCCAAGATTCACGGCTCTCAACAAGAAGGAGCGTCAGCGCATCAAGGAATTCTTCACTGAATGGTCGCGGCTGTGCGCGAAGTCGTTGCGCCCCGGCGGTCACCTCTTCATAGCCAGCAATACATTCCTTTCACAACTGGTGTTCGAGTCATTGGTGGACGGCGGGTTGGAGTTCCGTGGCGAGGTCATCCGCTTGGTGCAGACGCTACGCGGCGGAGACCGCCCAAAGAACGCCGAGGAAGAGTTTCCCGATGTGTGCTCCCTGCCGCGTGGCTGCTATGAGCCTTGGGGCATTTTTCGTCGTCCATTGCCGGACAAGATGACCGTCGCGGAATGCCTGCGCCAGTACGGGACGGGCGGACTGAGGCGGTCTGCCACCGGCAAGCAGTTTTGTGATGTGATCGAGAGCAACAGGACATCGCGCGAGGAGCGTAATCTGGCAAACCATCCGAGCCTCAAGCCGATCCCGTTCTTGCGTCAGATCGTCCACGCTGCCCTGCCTCTTGGCAAAGGCGTGATCGTCGATCCGTTTATGGGTAGTGGTTCAACGATTGCCGCCGCGGAACTTTGCGGGCTTCAAGCGGTCGGCATCGAGAAAAGCAAACCGTTCTACGAAATGAGCGTCAAAGCAGTTCCCGCGCTTCTGCGGTTGTATCATCGTCCGCAACTTCAACTAATTTGAGCGCGCCTTCGTCCCGATAAATCCAGTTGGCTACCATCTTCGCGTAGCCGCTTGGCTGGACGCTCGCCGTGATGGTTCGGCGGCTCTTCTCGGACCGTCCCGCGAACAGCCAGTCAGATTTCTCCAGCAACGCTCCGAACACGGCTACGAACCTGAATGGCATCGGTGCGACCTTCTTCACCACATCCGAAGGGCGGCTGCTGGCAAACACGAAGACCATAAGAAACACATTCTCCGGGTTGTGTCCCTGCCACGCCTTGAGATAACGCGAGCCCTTGATCTCGATGCCCTCCTTCGCGTACTGCACGGCGTCATCCTTGAACTTGCGTGCGGGAATGAGGTCAGGGTGTCCGTTGTGGTACAGGTTCTTGACGAGAGTCGGACAATACTTGGGAATGCTCGCCGCCATAAACTCTCCCACCATCGACGAGAAATTTGCCGACATCATCATAGCCTCCAGACGAGGGAGAGCGTTGGCGTTCAGCCCGCCATTGACGATTGAAAGAAACTTGAGGAAATCCTGCATCCCATTCTTGACGGCATCAACCTTGCAGCCATAGGGAAGTCGCGCCTTCAGGTTGAAACCGTCAGGCTTCAGCGGCGTGGGAATGCAGGCGCTTTTCTCTATCGCGGAGACAGTCGGCACGGTCGGTGTGTATCACATCTTGAGAATCGCTTGAAAGAAGAAATGGCGTCTATTTGGAAGAATTAAGAACCTGCCAGACGGATAGGGTTTCACCACCGCGACGAATCTTGAGCCCTTGTCACGCCCGCGCCAGAGGCGGGCTTCTCGATTCTACCGCGTGCGGTAGAGTTGGCGGTCGTGATCTGGCGCGTGGCGGCTTCGTGCGTGGCGTGATGCGCCGCCTGATGGCTCACCCTGTACCGCCCGAATTTCGCCGCGCTTCAGATTGCCGCTGGAATGGTTTTCAGGACCCTCTGGCTGTCGCTATTGGCTGATTCTCGAAACGGCTTCCGTTGCGCCCCGGTGCCTGCCGGTTGCATCGCGCGGAAGCACCAAAACCCGCCTGCGTGAACATTTCCCGTGCCGAACCCGCACGCACAACCCTTGTTTTTTCCACACCGGCTTGGCGGAAATCGCCGCGCCCTCCCGTGGAAAAGAAAATGAAAATAATCGCGCTAGGAAAAGGAATGACCCGTGCAGACGGCGAACTATAAAGCACAATGAAATCCCAAACCAGTGCGCTGCGGGCGGCGCGGATCGCCGCCGCGTATAAGCAGATTGAACTCGCCGAGCGTGCGGGCGTGGCTGTTGGCACGCTCCACCGCCTCGAACTTTATCCAGCATTCAAGCCATCGCTGGCAACTGCGGAGAAACTTGCAACTGCCCTCCAATGCAAGGTGGAAGACCTGTTTCCACTCTTGGCACGGAAGCGCGGGAGCCTCCACCGACCCGAAATACTCGCCTAAAGGGAGGCTGACAATGACTACCAGAGCAACGAGCCAAGCCGCCCTGCCACCCTACGAGCGGTTGCAGCGGGATGCCCAACGGGACGAGATGCGCTTCCTGTCTTGCTGTATGAAGATAGAGACTTGCATCGAGGATGCCGTCGCAAGTGGGATCGGCACGGACTGGTTTTGGTCGGAACCTTGCGCCGAGATGTATTCGGTTTTGTCGAGATACTTCGCCGCGCACAAGACCTTGTGCCCTTACGAGACCTACCAGTCGATTCTGTCCAAGGTCGCAACCGGACCGGATTCCGTGAACGACAAGATGGTCTTCGTCCAAAATGTCTTCGCGATGCACACCTCAAAAGCCGACTACCCGTACCTGCGTCAAGCCCTTGTCGGGCGATACGCACAGAAAAGGGTTTGGCCGGTATTGGACAAGGCATACACCGACCTCGCGGGCGCGACGCACGGGCAAGCCGACCTCGTGGCGAAGTTGCGCCAGGACATCGCCGTCGCCACGGAATTGCCCGTTGCGTTGACCGCCAAGAAGTCCGTGACCGCGGCATCATTGGCTGATGCAGACCTGGGCGAGGTGAATTGGGTCATCGACGGACTCCTAGCCGAAGGCGCGGGCGTGTTGGGCGGGCGACCAAAGATCGGCAAGTCGTGGCTGGCGTTGCAACTCGGCGTCGCCGTCTCGACTGGCTCGACCGTGTTCGGGCGATTCGACGCGGAAGCCTTTGCTTGGACCGGCGGACTGCAATGCAAGCAATGCGAAGTCCTCGGTTTGTTCCTCGAAGACACCAAGCGCCGCATCCGTTCACGATTGGAAGCACTGGTGGGCGCAGACAAGATCAAGCGGTTGGAGAACCTGCACATCATCTCCAAGACCGAAGGCTGGCGGCGATTGGACTGCGGCGGGCTGGACGACCTGAAAGCGTGGCACAAGGCGCATCCAGCATTGGGTCTGGTCATCATCGACACCCTGCAAAA